>NZ_JBWKOO010000010.1:16783-157474 GCF_059416125.1 Stenotrophomonas sp. GW821-FHT09E08 | reverse complement strand
CTACGCTTTGACATGAACACTCCTCATGGCCTGAATCGGCCTTCTTGTAAGTGTCCGTGAAAACGGGGGTGAACCCGATGAAGTGATTGCGTGGTTCGTGGCCATCGGCAATCCGCAGCAGTGGGGTACCGAGGCGTGGTCGTCCATTCCGCGCCGCATTACCCAGGTGACCGATGCCTGCGCACTGCCCGGTGCGTGGGTGGCGGAAACCGCGCAGGGTGAGGTGCGTGCGTTCCTGGCGTTGGGCGAGGCCATGCCCTATGTGCCCGCGGCGACCGAGCCGGAGCTGTATGTACGCGTGTTGATTGCTTCGCGCGATGCGCGGGTGCGTGGCATCGGCCGGCGTTTGATGGCGTTCGCGGACGAGCAGGCACGCGCAGCGGGATTGGATTACCTGCGCGTGGATTGCTATGGCGGTGGCAGTGGCGAGCTGGTGCGCTTCTACGAATCGTGCGGTTACGAACGGCTGTCGACCTTCAACGTGGATGGCTGGCCGGGGCAGGTGTTGGGCCGCCGTCTGTGACCTGGCGGCGTCTCAGTTCTCTGCGTCCTGTAGTGCTGCATGCAGTTTGTCGGTGATCTGCTGCAGCGCGGCCAGGTCATCGGCTGAGAGGTGGTCGAGGAAATTCCGGCGCACGCTGGCGACGTGTACCGGCCGCGCTGCGCTCAGCTGGGTGCGGCCTTCTGCAGTCATACGGATCACCACCACGTTGTCACTGTCGGTGTCGCGCTCGATCAGGCCACGGCCGGCCATGCGGGTGAGCTGGTGCGAGAGGCGCGTCTTGTCCCATTCCAGGTAGTCCAGCAGTTCGCGCTGGCGGCGGCAGCGGTCCTTGGCCTTGCTCAGTTCCATCAGCACGACGAAGTCGGCACTGGAAAGCCCGGTGCTGCGGGTGATGTCGTGGACGATGCGGCCGGAGGTGATCTCGGCCATGCGCCGGAAGCCGCGCCAGGCGGCCCACTCGTCAGGGGTGATGGTGGGTGGGGTCATGCGCTCACGTTGCCCGGGACGGGTTGACGTGTCAACCCGAACGTTCTACGGTTGATGTATCAACCAAGATGCAGGCCGCTCCATGCCACACCCTCCACGTATTGCCATCATCGGCGCGGGGCCCGCCGGCCTGACCGCTGCGCTCATCCTGCATCGCGGCGGCCATCGCGCGAGCGTGTACGAGGGCGAGTCGTCCGGGCAGCAGCGCACCCAGGGCGGCACGCTGGACCTGCACGAGGACTCCGGCCAGGTGGCGCTGCAGCGCGCTGGTCTGCTGGAGGCGTTCCGGGCGGTGGCGCGCCATGAAGGCCAGGAGGAGCGGACGGGCGACCCGTGGACTGGAGCGATTGTCGCCGGTGGATTCGGGCCGGAGGGCAGCATGGACAAGCCGGAGATCGACCGCGGCGACCTGCGCCAGCTGCTGCTGGACGCGTTGCCGGCCGACACGGTGCAGTGGGGCCACTGCTTGACCGAGCTGGCGCTTGCGCAGGCAGGACCCCACAGCCTGCGCTTCGCCAATGGTGTGCAGGCCGAGGCCGACATCGTGATCGGTGCCGATGGCGCATGGTCGAAGGTGCGCACAGCCCTGAGTGCCTGCCAGCCGTTGCCGACCGGCATTACCTTCTTTGAAGGATGGATCGCGCAGCCGGCGGCGGATATCGCGGCCATGGTGGGTCAGGGCAGCCTGTTCTGCTTTGGCGGCGAGGAAGCGCTGTTCGTGCAGCGCAACAGCGGCGATCGATTCTGCGTGTACGCGGCGCTGAAGCGGCCCTCTGATTGGCTTGATGCGCAGATCGCGCAGCAAGGCATGCGTGCGCTGGTGACCGGCAGCTACATCGGCTGGGCACCGAACCTTCGGCGGCTGCTGGAGGCGTGCACCGACTTCGTGCGGCGGCCGATCTACAGCCTGCCGGCGGATTTCCGTTGGACACCGCGAAACGGCGTGACGCTGATCGGCGATGCTGCCCATCTGATGCCGCCAGTGGGCGTGGGCGTGAACCTGGCGATGCTGGACGCGTCGGATGTGGCGATGGCGTTGTGCGCGCATCCGGATGCAGTGAGTGCTATCCGCCAGGCCGAATCCGTGGTCTGCGAGCGCGCCAGCGCGCTGATGCCGGACGCCATACAGGGGTTCCAGCGCTGGTTCACTACCGAGTCGACGGCTGACGGCGGTTGAGGCCGCTGGAAATGCGGGGACAGCAAGCACCTGCGTCACTGCGTCGCAGCCTATCTGCAGGATGCGGTACATCGGATCAGCGCTAGAGTGGGGGCTACCCCCTCCAGGAAGGAGCAACGCATGTACTACAGCAGTGGCAACTACGAAGCCTTCGCGCGTCCGCGCAAGCCCGCCGGTGTCGATGGCAAGCGCGCGTGGTTCGTCGGTTCGGGCCTGGCCTCACTTGCCGGTGCCGCGTTCCTGGTGCGCGATGGCCGCATGGCCGGTGAGCGCATCACCATTCTCGAGCAGCAGCAGATTGCCGGTGGCGCGCTGGATGGCCTGAAGGTGCCGGAGAAGGGTTTCGTGATCCGCGGTGGCCGCGAGATGGAAGACCACTTCGAGTGCCTGTGGGATCTGTTCCGCTCGATTCCGTCGCTGGAGATCGAGGATGCCAGTGTGCTGGACGAGTTCTACTGGCTGAACAAGGACGACCCGAACTATTCGCTGCAGCGTGCCACGATCAATCGCGGCGAGGATGCGCATACCGACGGCCTGTTCACCCTGAGCGAGCAGGCGCAGAAGGACATCATCGCGCTGTTCCTGGCCACTCGTAAGGAGATGGAGAACAAGCGCATCAACGAGGTGCTGGGCCGCGACTTCCTGGACAGCAACTTCTGGTTGTACTGGCGCACGATGTTCGCGTTCGAGGAATGGCACTCGGCGCTGGAGATGAAGCTGTACCTGCACCGCTTCATCCACCATATCGGCGGCCTGCCGGATTTCTCGGCGCTGAAGTTCACCAAGTACAACCAGTACGAATCGCTGGTGCTACCGCTGGTGAAGTGGCTGCAGGAGCGCGGCGTGCGGTTCCAGTACGGCACTGAAGTGACCGATGTTGACTTCGACCTGCAGGAGGGCCGCAAGCAGGCCACGCGCATCCACTGGACGCGGGACGGCCAGGCCGGTGGCGTGGACCTGGGTGCGGACGATCTGGTGTTCATGACGATCGGCTCGCTGACCGAGAATTCCGACAACGGCGATCACCACACCGCTGCGCACTTGAATGAAGGCCCGGCACCAGCGTGGGACCTGTGGCGGCGCATCGCGGCCAAGGATGCGGCGTTCGGGCGCCCGGATGTATTCGGCGCGCATATACCGGAAACCAAGTGGGAATCGGCGACGGTAACCACGCTGGATGCACGCATTCCGGCCTACATCCAGAAGATTGCCAAGCGCGACCCGTTCAGTGGCAAGGTGGTGACCGGCGGCATCGTCAGCGTGCACGATTCTCGCTGGCTGATGAGCTGGACGGTGAACCGCCAGCCGCATTTCAAGAACCAGCCCAAGGATCAGATCGTGGTCTGGGTGTATTCGCTGTTCGTGGATACGCCCGGTGACTACGTGAAGAAGCCGATGCAGGACTGCACCGGCGAGGAGATCACCCGCGAGTGGCTGTACCACCTGGGCGTACCGCTGGAAGAGATCGATGAACTGGCTGCGACCGGCGCGAAGACGGTGCCGGTGATGATGCCGTACATCACCGCATTCTTCATGCCGCGCCAGGCCGGTGACCGCCCGGATGTGGTGCCGGAGGGAGCGGTGAACTTCGCCTTCATCGGACAGTTCGCCGAATCGAAGCAGCGCGATTGCATCTTCACCACCGAGTATTCGGTGCGCACACCGATGGAAGCGGTGTACACGCTGCTGGGTATCGAACGTGGCGTGCCGGAGGTGTTCAATTCCACCTATGACGTGCGCTCGCTGCTGGCCGCCACCGGTCGCCTGCGCGATGGCAAAGAACTGGACATTCCAGGCCCGGCGTTCCTGCGCAACCTGCTGATGAACAAGCTGGACAAGACCCAGATCGGTGGCCTGCTGCGCGAGTTCAAACTGGTGCAGGAAGACTGAGCAGGTAGGAGGGAGGTCGCCGGTGACGGCATCGGCGGCCTCAAGGTCTCACGCTACGCCGTCGGTCGAACGGCTCAGCTGTTCCCACGCGTCGATGCTTTTGGCCATCGTATCCAGCTTCGCTCGTACCAGCTGCAGTGCGTCGCTGCCCAGCAGCAGGTGGCTGGGCGGGGCATCGCTGTCGATGATCTGCAGCATGGCCTGTGCAGCCTTCACCGGATCACCCAGCTGGTGACCACTCTTTGCCTCACGCGCGCTGCGGATGGGGTCGAACAGGGCATCGTAGTCTTCAATGCTGCGCGAGGCCCGCACCATCGAACGGCCAGCCCAGTCGGTGCGGAATGAGCCCGGCGCGACGGCAGTGACGTGGATGCCGAACGGCGCAACCTCCTTGCCGAGCACTTCGCTGATGCCTTCCAGGGCGAACTTGCTGCCGCAGTACCAGGCGATGCCGGGCAGGGTGATGAAGCCGCCCATGGAGGTGATGTTGAGGATGTGGCCACGGCGGCGCGTGCGCATGTGCGGCAGCACGGCCTTGATCAACGCCGCAGGGCCGAACACGTTCACTTCGAACTGATGCCGCAGCTCGGCCAGCGTGGATTCTTCGAGGATGCCTTCGTGGCCGTAACCGGCGTTGTTGACCAGCACGTCGATGCTGCCGACGTTGGTTTCGATATCGGTGACGAGCGCATTGATGGCGGCGGTATCGGTCACGTCCAGCAGGCGGCCGAGCGCGCGGCCGGGCGCCAGCGTTTCGAACGCGTGGCGGGCGGTTTCGTTGCGCACGGTGCCGACCACGCGATGACCCGCCAGCAGTGCCTGCTGGGCGAGGGCACGGCCGAAGCCGCTGCTGGCGCCGGTGATGAGGAGAAGGCGGGATGGGGACATGGGGAGGCGCTCACGGTGGATAGGGCTTGCACGTTAGTGCTTGAACGGTGCCCGCCCCAGGCCTAGGATTCGACCATTCTTGCCTATTCCTCTGGAGTGCCAGTGGTCGATTCCCTGCAGCGGCAGGTGCAGGCGCGCATGGTCGGCCTGCTGAAGACGCTGGCGGTGGAGGAGGGCTATACGCTCACTCCGCTGCCGGGGGTGCGGCTGCTGCGCTCCGACCGGCCCTTGGCGCGCACGCCGGTGTTGTACGACCCCGGCATCGTGATCGTCTGCCAGGGCGTGAAGCGCGGCTACCTGGGCGGGCAGATCTACCAGTACGACGCGCAGCACTATCTGGCGGTGTCGGTGCCGGTGCCGTTCACGATGGAAACCGATGCCTCTGCGGAGGCGCCGCTGTTGGCGATCTACCTGCATCTGGATCTGCAGCTGGCCGCGGATCTGCTGATTGAACTGGGCGAACAGGCGGGCACATTGGAGACTCCGGCACAGAGCATGATGTCCAGCCCGATGCAGGCGCCGATGCAGGCCACGGTGCTGCGCCTGCTGGAAGCGCTGGCCGAGCCGCTCGAAGCGGTCGTGCTGGGCCCGGCACTGGTACGCGAACTGTACTTCCGCGTGTTGACCGGGGCGCAGGGCGGCGCGATGCGCGCGGCGCTGGCCATGCGCGGCCGCTTCGGCAGCATCGGCAGGGTGCTGCGTACGATCCATGCGTCGTATGCGACGGCGCTGGACGTGGGCCAGCTGGCGGCCGAGGCGGGCATGAGTGTGGCCACCTTCCACGACCACTTCCGCGCCATTACCGGCACATCGCCGATGCAGTACGTGAAGTCCACCCGCCTGCATCAGGCGCGGCTGCTGATGCTGCGGGAGGCGATGACCGCCGAGGCCGCATCGCTGGCGGTGGGGTATGCCAGCCCGTCCCAGTTCAACCGTGAGTTCAAGCGGCTGTTCGCGCTGCCGCCGGCGGCCGAGGTGGCGCGGATGCGGCGCAGCTTTGCGCTGCCACCAGCGCCAGCGGATGCGGTGTACGTGTCTTCGCATTGAGGCGCAATCGAAGGTCACGTTGCCAGCAAGCCGGCCAGCGGCCAGCTCTACCGGGGACGATGCCCCGTGAGTGCGGCAGTGGATGATTGACAGGGAATCTACCTACTAGTAGGTTAAGCGCCATGAAAGAGTCTCTCTCCCCCAAGGCCCAGGAAATCCTGGCCCACGCCCGCTCGTTGCTGGAGACCGGTGGCTACAACGGTTTCAGCTACGCGGATGTGTCGGCGCGGGTGAACATCAGCAAGGCCAGCATCCACCATCATTTCCCCAGCAAGGCGGACCTGGTGCGCACGGTGGTTGAACTGTACCGGGCCGAGGCACGCGAGGGCCTGGCGCTGCTGGATCGGCAGCTGGATGATCCGCTGCAGGAGCTCAACGCCTACGTGGACTACTGGTCCAGCTGCATCGCGGGTGGCACGTCGTCGTTCTGCATCTGCGCGATGCTTGCGGCGGAGGCGCCGATGATGCCTGCGGAGATTGCCGATGAAGTACGCGGGCATTTCGAGGATCTGAGCGGGTGGCTGACCGTCACACTGGAAAAGGGTGCCGCGCAGGGCCAGTTGCGACTGCAGGGTTCGGCTGTGGACGAGGCCAAGGCGTTCATGTCATCGGTGCATGGCGCGATGCTGGCAGCCCGTGGTTTTGGTGATGCGGCGACGTTCGCGACGCTCGCGCGGTTGGCAATCGCGCGGGTGAGTGCGGCCACCTGAGGTGATGTGTAGTGGCCTGCGGCAGCGCGGGCCTTCTTTTTGCATCCAATGCCTACCTACTAGTAGGTTTATTTAACTGATGGAGATTCCCATGGCACATCCGCTTTCCCTTCCCGGTGCGATCCATACCGCCATCAGCCTGGTGCCGATCCTGGCTGGCCTGTATGGCTTCATCCGCTACCGGGCGATCGATCCCGGCACGCGCTCGGGCAGGGTTTATCTGATTGGCCTGGTGCTGTCGGTGGCGACCTCGTTCACCGTCTCCAGCACGGGCGGGCTCAATCCAGGCCATGCATTCGGTGTGATCGTGCTGCTGGTGGCCTTTGGCGGTGTGCTGGCGGCACGCCTGAGCTGGCTGGGACGCTCGGCGCGTTACCTGTCGACGTTCGCGTTGTCCTTCAGTTTCCTGCTGTCATTGGTGCCGGGCGTAAACGAAACGCTGACGCGCTTGCCGCTTGCGCATCCGCTGGCAGCAGCGCCGATGGCACGGGTGGTGCTGCAGACACTGCTCGGCTGCCTGGGCGTATTCGTGATCGGTTTTGCGGGGCAGTGCTGGCGGATCCATCGACGCGCCATCCGGTCGTGAACCCTGCCGGCCAGCGGCCGGCACTACCTGGAATCAGCAGCCCACCAAGCGGTCCGCACCGATGCCACTGCGATGATGGCTGCGGTATTCGGTGGGGCTGGCATCCACCTGCAAACGGAAGTGGCGGCGGAACGATTCCTGCGAACCAAAACCGGCCTGCTCTGCGATCCATTGCAATGGCCGGTCGGTGGTTTCCAGCAGGTCGCGGGCGAAGGCCACGCGCTCACGGATCAGCCAGTCGATGGGCGACAGGCCGGTGGCTTCCAGGAACTGACGTTGCAGGGTGCGCTGGCTGAGTGAGGCCTGCTCGGCAAGGCTGCCGAGTGAGTGTGGCTCGCGCAGGTTGCGGCGCATCCATTCCATCAGCTTTGCCAACCGCGTTGGCTCGCCATTGGGAATGGCCCGGCTGACGCGCTGGCTGCGCCCGGCGTCACGCCATGGCGCCAGCACCAATCGCTCGGCAACCAGATTGGCCACGCGGGCACCGTAATCCTTGCGCACCATGTGCAGCATCATGTCCATGCCGGTGGCCGAACCGGCAGAAGTGATGATGCTGCCGGTGTCCACGTACAGCACATCCTCGCGCACATCGATGCGCGGAAACTCGCGTGCCAGCGCTTCGGTGAGGCGCCAATGGGTGGTGGCCTGGCGGCCATCGAGCAGCCCGGCCCAGGCCAGCACGAACGCACCGGAGCAGATCGAAGCGATGCGCGCGCCGCGTGCGTGGGCGCGGATCAGTGCATCGAGCAGTGCCTGCGGCGGACGTTCGCTGGGCTCGCGCCAACCAGGGATGACGATGATGTCGGCATCATCGACGCTGCTGAGATCGTAGGGCAGCTGCACCTGGGTGCTGCCGAGCATGCGCAGAGCACCGGGCTCGCCTGCGCACAGTTGGGTGCGGTACCAGGCTACGCCCAGCTCTGGCCGCACGGGTGCCAACAGGCCGACCGCACAGCCGAACTCGAACAGCCCCTGGCCGTGGCAGGCGACGATGGCAACGAGCGGCGCGGTGGGATCGGCGGGTGGGCTGGGCATGTCTTGATGCTACGGGGGTGGTGCGTGGCGCTGCGTGGTGCGAGGGCATGAGGTGATACCGGGTGGGTATATGGAGGCTGGGGTCAGAGCCCTTTCCTTTGGAAAGGGATCCGACCCCGTGCGTGTGGGCTGCCTAACGTCATTACCAGCGGTCATGTGGATGGCCGGATATGACGGTTGGGTGACGTGATCCCGCCTGTCGCGGCAGGTGAACAGGCCCTTGAATGGAAGCGTGTTTCCGGCCCACCCCGACGAGCCCACATGCCTGCCGCCCACGCCCCTGTCCTGCGCACTCTCGCTGTTCTGATCACAGCTATTCTCGCCGCCACACCGAGCCATGCGGCTGAAGCCGATGCAGATCCTGCTACCACCGCCGCGACGGCCAACGTGGCGGCCTCCACGCTGGATGCGGTGGTGGTGACCGGCTCACGCACCAGCACGCGCACGGTGAAGAACAGTTCCACACCGATCGATGTGATCTCCGCCGAGGACCTCGCTGCTACCGGACAGGGCAACCTGCTCGAAGCGTTGCAGCGCAGCCTGCCGTCACTGAGCCAGATCGGTGGCTACCAGAGCGACCAGGAAAGCCTGATTCGCGGTTACCAGCTGCGCAATCTGTCACCGGGCTACACGCTGGTGCTGGTCAACGGCAAACGCCGCAACGCCAGCGCCTATGTGAGCGGGGCCAATGGTGGCGGCTTCCCCGGGCATGCCTGGGCTGACCTGGCGCTGATTCCGGTGTCGGCCATCGACCACGTGGAAGTGCTGCGCGATGGTGCCTCGGCCATCTACGGTTCGGACGCGATCACCGGCGTGGTCAACGTGATCCTGAAATCGCAGGCACACGGTGGCGATGTGTCGGTAGAGAGCGGGCAGAGCACCGATGGCGATGGTTCGCGTACCAGCGTGCGTGCCAACGTGGGCCTGCCGTGGGGCGAGGATGGCTTCGTCAACCTGTCCGGCGAGACCACCCGCCAGCATCATGCAATCCGCACCCGCCGCTACATCGACGGCTATCTGAGCTATCCGGCGGTGGATGGCAATGGCAATCTGGTGGCATTGCGCCCGAACAATCGATTGCCAGCAGGTGCTACGCCGAACCCGGCGGAAGCCAACCGCAATGCCGAGGCCAACACCATCCTCAGCTCGCCGTCGTATGCGTTGAAAGCGTTCGCGGTGAACGTGGGCCATGGCCTGGGCGAGAGCGCGCAGTTCTACGCCAACGCCACGGCCAGCGATCGCACCGCGCAGGCGATCCAGAACTTCCGTCTGCCGGCGACCATCTTCACCACCTACAAGGCCCCCGGCGTGCTGAGTGTGTTTCCCGATGGCTTCCTGCCAGTGCTGGAAACCAAGGAGAAGCAGTACACCGGTACGGCTGGCGTGAAAGGGCAGATTGCAGGCTGGGACTACGACGCCAGCCTGACCGGTAACCGCAGCACGGTGCGCACCTACACACGCAACTCGGTGAACTACTCACTGCCGTACCCCGGTTCGCCCACCGACTTCTACGACGGCAAGCTCGATTACCAGCAGGGCATCGCCAACCTGGACCTGCGCCGTGGCTTCGAGGTGGCGGCATTTGCTTCGCCGCTGGAAGTCAGCGCCGGCGCCGAGTACCAGCACGAGCAGTACGAGCGCGGGGCAGGGCAGTGGGAGTCGTACACCGGCTTCGGTGCCGCGGCCTTCGTCGGCTATTCCACTGCGGATGCGGTGAAGGCGACCCGCAACAGCAAGGCGGTGTACGCGGGTGCGGCCACCAACATCACCTCGCGCTGGTACCTGGATGCGGCCGCGCGCTGGGAAGACCATTCCGACTTCGGCACCGTCTCCACCGGCCGCCTGACCACGCGCTTCGACTTCACCGATGCGCTGGGCGTGCGCGCCACGGTCAGCAACGGCTTCCATGCGCCCAGCCTGGGGGCGCAGTACTACCAGGCCACCGGCAGCTGCCCGTGCGGTACCACGCTGGTGGCGCAGGTGTCTTCGCCGGCGGCGATTGCGTTGGGCGCCACACCGCTGAAGCCGGAAAAGGCCACCAACTACAGCCTGGGCGTGACCTGGGACCCGAGCCCGGCCTTCCACCTGGCAGTGGATGCCTATCAGATCGACATCCGCGGCCAGCTCGGTCAGTCCAGCCAGATCGGCTACAACGCGCAGGATCCGGCGCGCGTCACCGACAACAGCGGCACGGTGCTGAGTGCGGTGCAGAAGAACACGATCGATGCACTGCTGGGTTCGGCCGGCATCAGCATCCTGCCGGGTGATGCGTTCTACGCCAGCTACTTCACCAACGTGGGCAACACCCGCACACGCGGTGTGGAGCTGACCCTGGAAGCGAACCAGGAAACGGCGTGGGGCAAGCTGCGCTGGAGTTACGCGGCCAACGTCGGCCGCACCACCATCCAGAAGGTCAGCGACATTCCGGCGGCGCTGCAGGGGCTGCCGAACATCAACCTGCTGACCAAATCCAGCGAGTACGCGCTGCGCTTCCGCACGCCCAGCTATACGCAGGTGGCGGGACTTGGCTGGCAGAACGGACGCTGGCGCTCGAACCTGGACTTCACCTACTACGGCCCGATCAAGCGCCTGAACAACGGCGTGGAGTACAAGCAGCCGCCGGTGCTGGTGACCAATCTTTCCGGTGGCGTGGAACTGGGCGCGGGCTGGAGCGCGGCGCTGGGCATCAACAACGTGTTCGACAAGCGCACCCGCAAGGTGCCGGAGTACGCGCGCAGTGCCACCGATGTGGCCAGCATCCAGACCACGTGGGACAGCGGCGATGTGCTGGGCAACGTTGGTACGTACTGGTATGGGCGGATCAATTACCGGTTCTGAGGTTCAGGCGAAGCGTCGCCGGGCATGGCCCGGCGCTACGAGGAGGGGGTCATGTCTTCTGCATTGAGGGTGGTTGCATTGGTGGGGTCGCCGACCAGCTCGGCGACATCGCGCACGTTGCTGCTGGTGCGTCATCTGCTGGACTCGCTGCAGCAGCGGGTGCATGTCAGCGTGGAGCTGGTGGAGCTGGCACCTATCGCGCGCGCGCTGGGCCAGTCGCTGTCGCGCGGCGAGGCTGAGCCGGCAGTGGAGCAGGCATTGCAGACCATCGAGGCGGCAGAGCTGCTGGTGGTGGCCGCGCCGGTGTATCGCGGCTCCTATCCTGGGTTGTTCAAGCACCTGGTCGACTTCATCGAGCTGGAGGCGCTGGTGGATGTGCCGGTACTGCTGGCAGCCACCGGCGGCAGCGAGCGACATGCGCTGGTGATCGACCACCAGCTGCGGCCGTTGTTCAGTTTCCTGCAGGCGCACACGCTGCCGATCGGGGTGTATGCCACAGCGGCCGACTTCGAGGGCGAGCACATCAACAGTGCCGCCCTGCAGGCGCGCATCGAACTGGCGACCGAGCGCGCAGCCGGGCATCTGGCCGCGCAGGCGCTGACTGTTCCGGCGCCGCTGCGACGTATTGCCTGACACCATAACCGGCGGCGCTTTGCTTATGGCTACACCGCATCTGCGTGGCCGGATCTGACCGCCGATTGTCGCCAGGCATCGCTGCTGCGGCCGTCGGCATCTCTAGCATCGATATCGAAGCGGCATCGCATTGCCGGCCCCGATGAGGACGACCCCAGTGACCTTCGACGCAGCAAGCAAACCCATCCTGTTCCTGCTCGACCGTGAGTTCGAGGACGGCCAGATTCCCGGCCAGCGCTTTTTCTGCCGGCACAGCCTGTTGCTGGAGGGCGCGCTGTCGAGCATCGACGGCCTGGACGCGCAGCTGGACGTGCGCCGCATCGGCTTCGCGCGGCCGCGCCGTGAGGTGATTGCCGAGATCGGCGAGCAGGACCAGTCGCTGCCGAAGCTGGTGCTGCCGCAGGGCGTGCGCAGCGAGCTCGCCAGTGGCGCGCACCAGGACCGCCAGTACATCTCCGGTGCCGAGCCGATCCTGGCTGCGCTGAACGGGTTGCTCGGCATTCCCGTGGCCCACCCCTGAGAGAGGACGTAACCATGAGCTATCAGATCAGCGTGTTGGACAAGAGCCCGGTGGCCGAGGGCGCTTCGCCGGAGCAGGCACTGCGCAACAGCCTGCAGCTGGCGCAGCACGCCGAACAGCTGGGCTACCACCGCTACTGGTTTGCCGAACACCACGCCGCACCGACGCTGGCCAGCCCCGCACCGGAAGTGCTGGCGGCCTGGGTGCTGGCGCAGACCCGGCGCATCCGCATCGGCAGTGGTGGGGTGATGCTGCGCCACTACGCGCCCTACAAAGTGGCGGAGAACTTCAATCTGCTGGCGGCGTTGGCGCCGGGGCGCGTCGATCTGGGCGTGGGCAAGGCCCCCGGTGGCCTGCCGGCCTCGACTGCCGCGCTGGCGGCCGGGCGCCCGGCGTTCGCCGACTTCGATCAGCAACTGCGCGACCTGGAAGGCTATCTGTCGGGGGCAGACACCGAGGCGCTGGCCCGACCGGTGCCGCAGCAGGCGCCGGAGCGCTTCCTGCTCGGGGCCAGCCCGCAGAGCGCGCAGCAGGCGGCCGAACTGGGCTGGCGCTTTGTCTATGCCGCTCATTTCGATGGTGAGCCGAAGCACATCGAAGCTGCGTTCGACGCCTACCGCAGCGTCTCCTCGCAGCCACCGTTGCTGGCCACGGTGGCCTTCGCCGCGCCGACGGCCGAAGCCGCAACCCGCCATATCGGTGCACTGCGCGTCTACAAGCTGCACCTCGGTCCCGGGCAGACGGTGAACCTGCCCAGCCCCGAAGCAGCTGCCGAGTACGCGCGCCAGGTGGGCGTGGCCGACTTCCGCATCGAGGAGACACGCCCGAGTGTGTTGTCCGGTGATGCGCAGCACGTGCGTGACGAACTGGACGCGCTGCACCGCCGCTTCGGCGTGGGTGAATTCATTCTCGATGCGCCGGTAGCCGACCTCGACGCACGCCTCACATCCCTTGAACTGCTGTCGCCCGCGCCGCGCGCGGCGGTGGCCTGACCTGCAGGAGCGATTCTCATGAGCACGACCCCGCGCCACATTCCGTTCGGCATCATGTTGCAGGGCCCCGGCAGTCACATGCATGCCTGGAAGCATCCGTCCAATCCGGCCGATGCCAGCGTCAACCTGCAGTTCTACATCGACATCGCGCGTACCGCCGAGGACAACGGCATCGCTTTTGGTTTCGTGGCCGATGGCCTGTACATCAACGAGAAGTCGATCCCGCACTTCCTCAACCGCTTCGAGCCGATCTCACTGCTGTCGGCGCTGGCCACGGCAACGAAGAAGATCGGCCTGGCCGGCACGCTGTCGACCTCCTACAGCGATCCGTTCACCGTGGCCCGGCAGTTCGCTTCGCTGGACCTGCTCAGCGGCGGCCGCGCCGGCTGGAACGTAGTGACCTCGCCACTGGAGGGCTCGGGCCGCAACTACGGTCGGCCGCATCCGGAGCACGCGCTGCGCTACCAGATCGCCGACGAGTACCTGGACGTGGTGCAAGGGCTGTGGGATTCCTGGGATGACGATGCCTTCGTGCGTGAGCGCGACAGTGGCACGTTCTTCGCGCCGGAAAAGTTCCGCCGCCTCGACCACAAGGGACGCTTCTTCCAGGTGGAAGGGCCGCTCAACATCCAGCGCTCGCCGCAGGGCCAGCCGGTGATCTTCCAGGCGGGGTCGTCCGACGATGGCATCGCGCTGGCCGGCAAGTACGCCGATGCGGTGTTCACCCATTCGCCATCGCTGGAGGAGACCCGCGCGTTCACCCAGAAGGTGAAGAACTCTGCGATCGCCCATGGCCGCAGCGGCAATGACGTGAAGATCTTCCCGGGCATCGGCCCCATCGTCGGCCGCACCGCCGAGGAGGCCGAGGCCAAGTACCAGGCGATTGCTGCGTTGGCGACGCTGGAGGATGCGCTGGCCTATCTCGGCCGCTTCTTCGATCACCACGATTTCAGCCAGTACGACCCGGATGCGCCGTTCCCGGAACTGGGTGACATCGGCAGCAACTCGTTCCGCTCCACCACCGACCGCATCAAGCAGGACGCGCGCGAGAAGGGCCTGAGCCTGCGCCAGGTAGCACTGGAAGCGGTCAGCCCGCGGCCGAACTTCATCGGCACACCGGAGCATGTAGCCGATGAGCTGATCCGCTGGTTCGATGCCGGTGCCAGCGACGGCTTCATCCTCGGCTTCGCGGCGCAGCGCGAAGGCCTGGACGATTTCGTGACCCAGGTGCTGCCGATCCTGCAGGCGCGTGGCTACCATCAGCGTGAACTGGAAGGGCACACACTGCGTGAGCATCTGGGCCTGCCGTACAAGGCCAGCCGCCATTCGACCGACGCCGAACCGGCGCGGAAGGTGGGGTAAGGCGATGAGCGGAGAAAACGCCGTAGCGCCGGGCCATGCCCGACTGAATTCCCCAACGACTGGCGTGCTGCCGGAAATCGCGGCACGCGCCGAGGTGGCCATCGCGATCCGCCATGACCTGCACCGCCACCCGGAGCTGGCCTTCGAGGAACACCGCACCAGCGCTCGCGTGGCCGAGCTGCTGCAGCAGTGGGGCTATGAGGTGACCACCGGCCTCGGCGGTACCGGCGTGGTCGGTACGTTGCAGCGCGGGCAGGGCAGCCGTCGCCTCGGCCTGCGCGCCGACATCGATGCACTGCCGATCCACGAGGACTCCGGCCTGGCCTACGCCAGCCAGAACGAGGGACTGATGCATGCCTGCGGCCACGACGGGCATACCGCCATCCTGCTTTCCGCGGCGCATTACCTGGCCCATCACGGCGATATCGACGGCACCCTGCAGCTGGTGTTCCAGCCGGCCGAAGAAACCGGCTCGGGGGCTTCGAAGATGATTGCCGACGGCCTGTTCGAGCGCTTCCCGGTGGATGCGATCTATGGCCTGCACAACTGGCCGGGTGTGCCGGTCGGCCACTTCGGTTTCGTCGATGGCCCGGCGATGGCGTCGGTGGACTGGGCGCGGCTGAAGGTGATCGGCAAGGGCGGTCACGGCGCCGAGCCGCAGGGAAGTGTCGACCCGATCCTGGTGGCAGCGTACATCGTCACCGCGCTGCAGAGCGTGGTGTCACGCAATGTCGATCCGCGGCAGATGGGCGTGGTCACCGTCGGTTCGATCCACGGCGGGCAGGCCGCCAACGTGATTCCGGACCTGGTGGAGCTGAAGCTGACCGTGCGCGCCTACCTGCCAGAGGTACGCGACACGCTGCGGCGTCGGGTCACCGAGATTGCCGAGCAGACCGCCGCCGCGTTCGGCGCGCGCGCCGAGATCGAGTTCCCGCGCGGCTTCCCCAGTGTGATCAACCACCCTGAGCAGACCGCCTACATCCGTGAGGTGGCCGTGCAGGGCTTCGGCAGCGAACGCGTGGTGCCCGAATTCGCGCCGCGCACTGCCAGTGAGGATTTCGCGTTCCTGCTGCAGGCGCGGCCGGGCAGTTTCGTGTTCGTCGGCAACGGCGACAGCGCGCCGCTGCACAGCCCGCGCTATGTGTTCAATGACGCCGCCATCGCACCCGCCGCCAGCCTGTGGGCGCGGCTGGCCGAAGACTACCTGGTGAAGGACGTGGCATGAGCAGCAACGAACGCTTCCTCTACACCTCGGTGGACGATCCACTGGCCCGTCCACTGTTCGATGGGCTGGAACAGGAGTACGACAGTCGCTACGCCGATGTGCGCCGCCGTATCGGTGGCAGCGCCCGCGAGGAGCTGCAGCGCTACCCGGCGCAGGCCTTTGCGGCGCCGGTAGGGGCGTTCGTGCTACTGCTGCGCGACGGTGTGGCGATCTCCGGCGGCGCCTTCATGCCACACCGCGATCCGGACACTGCCGAGTTCAAGCGCATCTGGACGCTGCCCGGGCTGCGCCGCCAGGGCATCGCGCGGCGAGTGCTGCAGGAGCTGGAAGAGCAGGCGGCGCGGCAGGGTTACCGACGGGTGTTCCTGACCACCGGCTTCCGCCAGCCCGAAGCGGTTGGCCTGTATCTCAGCCACGGTTACACCGCGCTGTTCGATCTGGATGCCGATCCGGAATCCATCGCCCACTTGCCGTTCGAGAAGCGCCTGGGCGTATCGGCGCCAGCCGTTGTGCCATCACAGACCGTGCTGTATGGAGCCCACGCATGAGCACGCCTTCGACTGCGCTGGACGGAATTGCCACACGCCCGGCGCCAACCCCGGCGTTGAAGATCGTGCCGGCCCGGCATCCACTACAGGTGGTCGGAACCCTTCTGGCGTTGGCGCTGATCCTGATCGGGCTGCAATCAGTGCTGGGCAATCCGCGCTGGGGCTGGGTCACCTTCGCCGAATGGTTCTTCGCGCGCCCGGTGCTGGAAGGCCTGGGCCGCACGCTGCTACTGACCGCACTGGGCACCGGCCTCGGCTTCGCGCTGGGTACGCTGCTTGCGCTGGCCCGGGTGTCCGGCTCACCGCTGCTGTCGGCTGTGTCGTGGGGCTATGTGTGGCTGTTCCGCTCGATCCCGCTGCTGGTGTTGTTGCTGCTGCTGAACAACCTGGGCTATCTGTACAGCACCATCGAGCTGGGGGTGCCGTTCACCGGCATCAGCCTGTTCTCGTACCCGACCACGCAGCTGATCGGCGTGTTCACCGCCGCGGTGCTGGGTTTGACCCTGAACCAGGCGGCGTTCTCGGCCGAAGTGATCCGCGGTGGCATTCTTTCGGTCGACCACGGCCAGTACGAGGCCGCAGCCGCGCTCGGCCTGCCGCGTGGCCGCCAGGTGCGCCGCATCATCCTGCCGCAGGCGATGCGTTCGATCCTGCCGGCCGCCTTCAACGATGTGATCGGCCTGGCCAAGAGCACCTCGGTGGTCTACGTGCTGGCACTGCCCGAACTGTTCTACACCGTGCAGGTGATCTACCGCCGCAACCTGGAAGTGGTGCCGCTGCTGATGGTGGCCACGGTCTGGTACCTGGTGATCCTGACCGTGCTGTCGCTGCTGCAGCGGCGGGTGGAGCAGCGGTTCGCGCGCGGCCAGTTGCAGCGTGAGCGCTCTGTGTCGCGGGTGTCGTCGCCGGTGCGGACATCCAGTGATGCTGCACCGCGGGTGGTCAATCGCCCGCGCATCGCCACTCAGGTTGAAGCGGGCGAGGGTGCGGCGGTGTCGCTGCATGGTGTGGGCAAGGTGTTCGGCGATCAGCCGGTGCTGGAAGAGGTGAACCTGGATCTGCGCGCTGGAAGCGTGACGGTGCTGATCGGTCCCTCCGGCGCCGGCAAGTCCACGCTGCTGCGGCTGATCAATCATCTGGAACGCGCCGACAGTGGTTATGTGACTGTGGGCGGGCAGCTGATCGGTTACCGCCGCGACGGTGACACCCTGTACGAGCTTCCCGAGCGTGAGATCCGCCGCCGTCGTGCGGAGGTGGGCATGGTGTTCCAGGGGTTCAACCTGTTCCCCCACCTGACCGCGCTGGAGAACATCATCGAAGCGCCAATCGCGGTGCGTGGTGTGCCGCGTGCGCAGGCCGAGCAGCAGGCGCGGACACTGCTGGAGCGGGTCGGCCTGGCCGACAAGGCCGACGCCTTCCCGCGCCAGTTGTCCGGTGGCCAGCAGCAGCGCAT
The DNA here is from genome assembly GCF_059416125.1 of Stenotrophomonas sp. GW821-FHT09E08. Classification (NCBI taxonomy): domain Bacteria; kingdom Pseudomonadati; phylum Pseudomonadota; class Gammaproteobacteria; order Lysobacterales; family Lysobacteraceae; genus Stenotrophomonas; species Stenotrophomonas sp. GW821-FHT09E08. The sequence goes on along the minus strand of NZ_JBWKOO010000010.1, from coordinate 139,579 downwards.
TGCGATTGCCCGCGCACTGGCGCTGCAGCCGAAGGTGCTGCTGTTCGACGAACCCACTTCGGCGCTGGACCCGGAACTGGTGGCCGAGGTGCTCAGCGTGATCGAGGAGCTGGCAAGCTCCGGCACCACGCTGGTGATTGTCACCCACGAACTGAGCTTCGCCCGCCGCGTGGCCGACCACGTGGTGATGATGGACCAGGGCCGGGTGATCGAGCAGGGCACGCCCGAGGCTCTGTTCGAGCGCCCGCGCCAGCAACGCACCGCCGATTTCCTCGCCAAAACACTGTAACCCCGAAAGGAACGCCATGAGCCCTGCCGCACCGCGTCGCCCCTCGCGCAGCACCCTGTTGATCGTGGGCGTGCTGGTCATTGGCATTGCCGGCATCGTCTACTCACGCGTGCGCCAGGCACCGGACGCGAGCGTCGTGGCCGCGACCAGCCTTGCCGGTGCGAATACGGCGGTGCTGAAAGGAACGCTCGATCCCAAGGCGCAGGCATTGATCCCGGCCGGCTACCGCTTCGTCACGCCCGGTGCGTTCACCATCGCCACCCATCCTGGCCAGCTGCCCTTGGCCGACTACGGCGCCGACAGCAAGGACGTGGTGGGCGTCGAGCCGGATATCGCCCGCCTGATCGCCGATGGGCTGGGGTTGAAACTGGTGGTGGTGCCGGTGGCCTGGGCCGACTGGCCGCTGGGGCTGGAGTCGGGCAAGTACGATGCGGTGCTGTCCAATGTGACCGTCACTGAAGAGCGAAAGAAGAAGTTCGACTTCTCCAGCTACCGCTACGATCTGCTCGGCATCTACACGCGCAGTGATGGGCCGATCCAGAAGATCGAAAAGCCGGCCGACGTGGCCGGGCTGAAGGTGGTGGTCGGCGCCAGCACCAACCAGGACCAGATCCTGCGCCAATGGGACAAGCAGAACATCGCCGCAGGCCTGAAACCGGTGGAGTACCAGTACTTCGATGATGCGGTGATCGGGCGGTTGGCAGTGATCACCGGCCGCGCCGACGTGTCGTTCGAGCCGAATGCCACCGGCGCCTATTCGGCGCGCGATGGCAAGGTGCGGCGTGTGGGCCTGTTCCCCGGTGGCTGGCCGAACGCCGCGGCGATTTCGGTGACCACGCGCAAGGGCAGCGGCCTGGCCGATGCGGTGACGCAGGCGTTGAACACCCAGATCAGCAGCGGCACCTATGCCCAGGCGCTGGCGCGCTGGAACGTAGCCGAGGAAGCGGTGCCGCAGTCGCAGACCAATCCGCCGGGGTTGCCGGGGTTCTAGCGATGCCGCTTGGTAGGCGTCGAGCTTGCTCGACGGAAGGCGTGCCGACCAAGGTCGGCATCTACCGGAGGGCAGCCACCGGAATGCGAGGCGGGGCATGCCGACCAAGGTCGGCCTCCACCGGGGTCAGGGCTGCCAATCGATGTGTTCCAGGCGGGCGCCTCCAGTGCCGTGAAAGAAACTGATCGCGGCGAAGCACGCCTCGATGCCGATGCACCACGCCAGGGGATAGCCATCCACCTGGCCATTTTCGAGGCGGAAGTAGGCGTTGCCGGCGCGGTGTTCGTTTCCGCAGGAATGGAAGCCGTCGTCGCCGGGCTCGCGCAGGTACATCAGCCATGCATGCTCGGCATTGCGCAGCATGCACAGCGATGGGCCGTCGGGCACCGATGCCCACAGCTCGAACTGGGGCATGGATGCGGCCAGCGCCAGTGCGCTGGCCAGCTGATCGTCGGTAGCGGCGGCGACAGGGCTGCCATCGAGTAGAAGTTCGATCACTTCGGTTCCTGCATCGGCATTACTGCCAACGTGCCTCCAGGGTGCGGAACGGGCCATCGAGCAGCACGCCGTCCTTGTCGAAGTTCCGTACCGATCGCCCATCCACGCGCACGTCCTTGGGCAGGGTACGGCTGGGCCACCATACGCGTACCGGCGTGCCCTTGCGCAGTCCCTTGCCGAGCGACACGGTCAGGTTGCCGTTGCGCTGCCGCGCCTGCATCTGCAACGTGCCATACGCGGTCGGCAGCCGCTCCACCGACAACCCTTCGCCAGCAACCCACGACGGTGGCGTGCCCGGCAGCAGCGACAACGCGTCGTCGTCCTCGCGCATCAGCATGCCGAACAGGGTGCGGCCGTATTCGGCGCCGATCCAGGTGTGTGGCATGTCGCCCAGGTAGCGCGGGAAGCGCAACCGCGAGTGCACGACCTCGGCCAGCACCTGCCATTCCAGCGGCCTGCGATCGTGCAGCAGGCCCTGCAGCAGTTCGTCGGCCGCTTCGGGCTGGCCCAAGTGCACGTAGCTCAGCACGTTGCGGATTTCATACGGCGTGTAGGCATACAGCGCACCGGGCTGGTTGCGCTTGCGCACATCGTCCAGGTAGCGGGCGAAGGTGGTGCGCAGGGCTTCGGCCGGCAGCACGCTCTGGGCGCCGGTGGGGTCCAGAGCGATCGATACACCGGTCGGATCGCCGTCGCCGAGGTCGGCCGATGAGGGAATGAAGTCGATGCCCTTCCATGCCATCGTTGCGCGGATCGAGGCATGCAGTGCGTCATACAGCGCCTTGTACTGTTCGCGCGCCCACGTGGCGGTTTCGTGGTCGCCCAGCGATTCGGCCAGCCACGCGCCGTCATGCCAGCCCTTCAGGCCCCAGTAGTCGTCCCAGTAGCTGTGGGTGGGTGAGGGATAGCCCTCGTGGCTGATCGACGGCGCAAGGATGCCGGCGAAGCGCTCCGGCGATGGCTGGTCGGCCATGTAGCCCGGCACCAGCGTGCGTTCGCGCAGTTCCTGCAGGAAGCGCAGCGCGGCCTTCACCTTGGGCAGGTAGGCACGCACGCTTTCCGGCCCGCCATCCAGCCGGGCGACGTCGGCAACGAGGGTGACGTACTGGCCCTGGCTGTCGTACTCGATGTCCGAGCCGAAGCCGGTATTGACGCTGCCATCATCGTTGAGGATGGGCGACACCAGGCCATTGCCGTGCACGCCGTGTTCGCTGTACCAGGCCAGGTAGTCGCGTGCCACTTTGGCTTCGCCCATGCGCAGCAGCACGGCCGAGGTGGCCATGCCATCGCGGATGAACGAGCGGTTGTAGTTGCGCGGGCCGGGCTGCATGGCCGGGCCGGTCTGGTTGATCAGCATGTAGGCGGCTTGTGCGCGCAGCATGTCCACCAGTGAAGGGTCGGGCAGGCGCAGGCCGACCTGGCCCAACCGCGCCTGCCAATCGGCGGAGGCGCGGCTGGCCAGCGTGTCGAACGCCTTGTCGCCGTCGCGCGGCAGCGACGCGAGGTTGAGGGCCGGCGCTTCCGGCAGCACGCCATTGGCATCGGCAGTGGCGGTACCGAGCGGGAAGGCCACCACCACCGCGTCGCTGGCACCCGGGGCCAGGGTGACGCGGTAGCTCAACGCCGCCGCTGCCAGGCCTGCGGCATCGCTGGACTGCTGAGCGGCAGGCAGCTGCCCGCTGGCGATGGCCGTGGTGATCTCGGTGTCGCCTTCGTTGCCGAAGGGGGCGGTGCCAGCGGCATCCACTGCGCTGAGGGACTGCAGCAGCGTGCGGCCATTGACGCGCACGCTGTTGCCTTCGACGGCCACCTGGCGGATCGGCGACAGGCCACCGTTCTGCCACGGCGGATTCATCTGCATCGGTCGCACTGCGAGGGTCAGCGTGCCTTCGATGGCCGCGCTGCCGGTGTTGCGCAGGCGATGGCGCACGAAGGTGACCGGTTGCCCGTCGCGCTCGATGGCAAAGGCTTCGCTGCGCAGTTCCAGCCCGGGCTGCGGTGACCACGTGGCAGACGGCATCGGCTTCCAGCCATCGCGCAGTGCGTGCTGCACCGGTTGTTCGGCGGCACCGGTCGCGCGGCCATCGGCACTGCGCCAGATCGGCTGCACCAGCGGTGCGCCCTTGTAGGCTTCGATGTTGCCGTATTCGTCGAAGATCGATTTCTGCCGGCCCGCATGCACGCCGACTGCGGTCCAGTAAGTCTGCTGCATGTGCAACGAGGCAGGGAACAACGCGCGCTGCGCGCCGCTGGCGGCGATCTGGTAGCGCTTCATCGGCGTCATCACCGCCTTCGGGCCGAGCAGGCGGATGCGTTTGACCTGGGGGGCATCGCCTTCCACGGTCAGCCGCAGTGCCTTGATGTCCAGTGGCGCGTCGGCCGCCAGCCAGCTCTGCTGCCGGGTCGCTGCCTGCGCATCGCGCGCCAGTTCGTGCCAGCGGCCCTGTGCGTCCTGTGCCTGCAGGCGTGCAGCGCCGTGAACGTTGGCCCAGTCCACCGCCAGCCCGGTGCTGGGCTGGGTGCGGGGCAGGGTGATGTCGAGCGTGTGGATGCCGCCTTTGCCTGAGGGGATGGCAACCGTGCCGCCGCCCTGCCACAGCGCAGCGGACTGGGTGGCGTCCAGCCCGGTCACCCGTGCGCTGAGCGTGGTGTCGAGCGGTTCCATTTCGAAGATGGATACGCCCCAGTCGGAGGTGCGCTGCGGGCTGGCCAGACGCAGGTAGCGGGCCTGTCGCGGCGCGAAGTACAGGGTTTCGATGCCACCCAGCGAATCGCCCATGACGTAGGCGCTCTGCCACTGCTTGCCGTCGAGCGAGGTCTGCAGCGAATAGCCTTCGGGGTTGGAGACATCCCAGGTGAGGCGTGCACCGGCCAGCATCGCAGGCTTGCCGAGATCGACCTGGAACCAGTGGCCGGGGCTGAACGCGCCACCGGTCACCGTCTTCGGATCGTTGTCGATCAGGTGGCTGATCGCCATCGCCGGAACCTGCTGCGACGACGCGCTGGCCTGCCACTGGGTACGGGGAGGCAGGTTCTGCGCGTGTGCGGCCGAGGCGAGGGTGGCAAGCAGCAGCGTGAAGGCTGGCCGGACGAAGGGGGGCAGGGGAGAGAGCCTGGAACGTTCAACGCGCAACGTCATTGCGGACAGCCTCGCAGGTGCGGCCGGAATCGGGCAGGCGCTACGCTAGCAGGGCGTGTAATCGGTTACATGACGCACTGCAGCGCTGCTGGGCGTGGCCGGTGCCACCGCGGTCTGCTTTCCGGTGTAGAGCCGCGGGATGCATTGCGTCGAGTTACCCCGTTACAGCTCCACCATCTCCCACCAGCGCGTGCCCGCTTCGGGCGCCTGCATGTCCAGTGCTTCGCCCATCATCGGCGTGGCCACCGGCACGTTCTTTGCGGCGGCCAGGGCGGTGATGCGCTCGAACGGCTGCTGCCAGGCGTGCAGGGCCAGGTCGAAGGTGCCGTTGTGGATCGGCAGCAGCCACTTGCCCCGCAGGTCCACGTGCGCCTGCAGAGTCTGTTCGGGCTGCATGTGCACGAACGCCCAGCGCGGGTCGTAGGCGCCGGTTTCGATCATGGTCAGGTCGAACGGGCCGTACTTCTCGCCGATGGTCTTGAAGCCATCGAAATAGCCGGTGTCGCCGCTGAAGAAGATGCGGAAGTCGCCGTCCTGGATCACCCACGAAGCCCACAGGCTGCGGTCGCTGTCGCCCAGCCCACGGCCGGAGAAGTGCTGGCCCGGGGTGGCGGTCAGGCGCAGGCCGCTGGCCTCGGTCGACTGCCACCAGTCCAGCTGTTCCACCTTGCTGGCGTCCACGCCCCACGCAATCAACTGGTCGCCCACGCCAAGCGGGGCGATGAAGCGCGTGGTCTTGCCGGCCAGCTGCATCACCGCGGCGTGGTCCAGGTGGTCGTAGTGATTGTGCGAGAGGATCACGCCGGCGATCGGCGGCAGTTCGTCGATGCTGATCGGCGGCGCGTGGAAGCGGGCCGGGCCCATCCATTGCACCGGCGAGGCGCGCTCGGAGAACACCGGGTCGGTCAGCCAGTACTGCCCGCGCAGCTTCAGCAGGATCGTGGAATGCCCAAGCCGGAACAGGCTGCGATCAGGTGCGGCGTCCAGGGTTGCGTGATCCAGCGGCTGCACCGGAATGGGGTGCGCCGGCACGGTGCCCTTGGGCTTGTTGAACAGGAAGGTCCACCAGATCTCCGCGCCATCGCGCAGGCCCATTGCCGGACGCGGCAGGGCATTGCGGAACCTGCCATCGCGGTACTGCGGCGAATCGGGGAAGTCGGGGAGGGACCAGGACTTGCAGAAGGTGTAGGCGGTCACGGCGAGGATTCCAAGCAAAAGGACAAGGAGCAGGCGCTTCATGGGTGACGTCCGCTGGGTACACTGCACAGTGTAGTTTCGTGTTTTTCAAAAGTACACTCCCGGGTGTAAAATGTGCACATCCGTTCAGTTATCTGGTTTCCGCCATGCCCCGTGCCCCGCAACGCCTGACCGACCGCAAACGCGAAGCCATCGTGCGGGCGGCGGTGGAGGAGTTCCGCGCGGCCGGCTACGAGGCGACCAGCATGGATCGCATCGCCGAGGTGGCCGGGGTCTCCAAGCGCACCGTCTACAACCACTTCCCGAGCAAGGAAGCGTTGTTCTCGATGATCCTGGAGGAGCTGTGGGAGCGCAGCGTGGCCAGCGACGCTTTGCCGTATCGCACCGATCAGTCACTGCAGGCACAGTTGCTGCAGCTGCTGGGCCAGAAGCTGGAACTGCTCAGCGATGCCAACTTCATCGACCTGGCGCGGGTGGCGATGGCCGAGATCATCCATTCACCGGAACGGGCGCAGGCGATCGTTTGCCGCATGGGCGAGAAGGAGAGTGGCGAGAGTGCCTGGATCCGTGCGGCCATCGCCGATGGGCGGCTGCGCAAGGTCGATCCGGAGTTTGCTGGCCACCAGCTGCACGGCCTGGTGAAAAGCTTTGCGTTCTGGCCGCAGGTGACTATGGGGCAGGCGCCGTTGAACGAACAGGAGCGCGCACGCGTGGCCGAATCGGCGGTGGCGATGTTCCTGGGTTTCTACGCGATCTAGCTGGCAGCGAAACGGCGGAACTCATCCGCCGGTAGCGCTGCGGAGTACAGATAACCCTGCCCGACATCCACGCCCAGGGCGCGCAGCTGCTGCTCCTGGGCAAGGGTCTCAGTGCCCTCGGCCACCACGATGGCGCCGCAGCGATGCGCGACTTCGACGATGAAGCGGACAATGGACTGTGACTTTGCATCGGGCAGCGTGGCGATCAGCGCCTGCTCGATCTTGACCTCGGCAATGGCCAGCTGTGAGAGCAGGATCAGGGTCGAGTAGCCCGCGCCGAAATCGTCCAGTGACAGTGTCACCTCGGCGGCCAGCAGCTGCGCGATGTTGGCGTCGACCACATCGCGCTCGACGATCTCGGTCCATTCGACGATTTCCAGGCGCAGCATCAACCCCGGCACGTCGTGCAACTGCAGCAGCTCCTGCAGGCGCAGGCCGAAGTCGGGCAGGCGCAGGGACTCGGCGGAAACATTGACCGCGATCGTCAGCTTGCTGCCTTCCTGATGGCAGCGCTGCAGGAAATGGATGGCTGACTGCAGCGTCGCCCATTCCAGATCGGCCAGCCGGCCGTGCCGACGCAGCAACGAGATCACCCGCATCGGTGCGATCAGCCGGTCCTCGCCGTCACGCATGCGTAGCAGTGCCTCGGCGCCGACCAGCTGCCGGTCCCGCAGGCGATGCTTGGGCTGGTAGCACAGCGGCGCGTCGCCATGCTGCAGCCAGTGCTCGAGCGCGCGCTCGATCAACGCGTCGATCTCGCTGTCGCGCTGGACCGGATCATCGAAAAACACCACGCCCGACTCGATCGCACTCAGCGCCAGGGTGATCGCGCGGAATGGTAGATGGCCATCGTCGGCAGTGGCCGGTGGCTTCAGCTCGACCACCGCACAGCGGAACAGTGGGCGGAAACCCGGCCAGTCGCGGCCGACCAGATCAGCCAGGTTGCGTGCCAGGTCGGTGATCTGTGCCTGCGTGCGCAGCTCGGGCAGCGAGGTGTCAGGCACCAGGATCGCCAACGCCGCGTCGCCGAACTGGTAGATCTCCAGTTGGTGCGCCGGTAGCGAGGGCAGCAGCTGATGCACTTCGTCGGTGCTGTCGTGCCGCCACAGGCCGCTGTCCTGCAGCGGCCCATAGCGCAGGCGAAGGTCGCGCAGGTTGCCCATCTCGGCCACCACCAGGCAGGCCTTGCCGACGCCATCATTGTTACGCCAGTAGTGCTTCAGCCGCTCGCCGAGCGCGCGCATGTTGGGCAGGCCACTGATCGGGTCGATGCGCAGCCAGGCCTGCTCACGCTGCCGCTGTGCATCGATCTGCGCATCGTTGTAGACCAGCGCGAACACTGCGCCGAGCACCAGCAGCGACACCGGCAGCGCCAGTACGCGCTGGATCGCCAGCTCGGCAACCGGCAGCTGCGCGGCCCCGATGATGGCCACGCCCAGCGCCAGCCCCAGCGCCGTCACTGCGATGCGCACGCCCCACGCCTGCAGGATCATGCGCGCTGACAGCTCGCCGAGCATGCGTGGGTGCAGGCGCGTGCGCAGCCAGATGCCGGCCATCATCTGCAGGGTGGCTTCGATGCTTGCGGGAAGGAAGAACTGGGTGCCCGAGAACTGGTAACGGGCCAGCAGGCTGGCGGCCAGGCAGGCCAGGCCGCCGCGCCAGCCACCGAGCAGTCCACTGATCAGCAGGATGTCGAAGCCGAGATTGAGCTTGACCACGCCCTGGGTGTAACCAGCGACGAACCAGGCGTTGAACAGGTAGATCAGGCCGAGTGCCACGCCTACATACAGGCGGCGGCCTTCGATGGCATGGCCGGAGCGGCGGGTGGCGATCAGCAGTACGCCGATCATGCCGATCACCGCCGTGGCCTGCAGCAGGTACAACGGCAGGCTGGGCAGGGCGCTGTCCAGGACCTGGGCCGAGACCCGTGATAGCGCATCCATAGCAGGTTCCCGCCTGTGACCGACGGCCAGTGCGAGCAGGTTAAACCACAGGCGCGTACGCGGCCACCATGGGCCCCGACCAAGGTCTCTACGGTCAGTAGCGCGGGTCGGCGATGGCCGGCAGCACCAGTTCGCGCACGAAGCCGGACGGTGACAACTGCAGCAACGCGCGCACCATCGCGACGACGTCATGCACCGGCACCAGTGCGCCGTCGCCGCGGGCTGCGGCCTCTGCAACCGGCACCGACAGTGCATCGTCGGTGTTTAGGTAGCCCAGTTGCAGGCTGGTCACCGCCAGGTAGCGATCGCGGAAGCCTTCGCGCAGCGCATCGGCGATGCCATTGAGTGCGAACTTGGACGCACCGAACGCCACTTCCGGGCGGCCGCTGCGCGGCAGTGCCGAGGTCGAGCCGGTCAGCACCAACTGCGGGCGCGGCGAGGTCAGCACGCGTGGCAACAGTCGCTGCAGCAGCACCAGGGTCGCACTGATGTTGACGTCGACCAGCTGCGTGAGCGTGGCATCGCTTTCATCGAGGAAGTCGTACGCGTCGCTGAAGGCCTTGTCTTCCCAGATGCTCAGGTTGTGGATCAGTACATCGATATCGGCCGGTGCCTGCGCTGCGATGTGGTCGGCCGCCCCGGTCGGCTGGGACAGGTCTGCTTCGATCCATTGCAGGGTGACGCCTTCGGGGCAGGCGATGTCGCGGGGGCGGGTGCGCGAGACACCGATGACGGTGTCACCCGGGCCGCACAAGCCTTCCACGAACGCGCGCCCCAGGCCCCTGCTGGCGCCGATGACCATCAATTTCATGTTGCTTCCTTGTTGTACTGCGGCGGCCTCAGTCGGCCGCCAGAAGGGTGTCCCAATCGGCGAACGCACGCAGGCCGCTGCGCTCGGCGGTAATGATCGAGGCGGTGTTGTCGAGCTGGCAACGGTACTGAGGCTGCAGCCCGGCCGCCTGCGCGGACACGGCCATGGCGTGTACCAGCTGGCGCGCGTGCCCGCGGCCGCGGGCCTCGGGCAGGGTCAGCACGCCCATGTCGGCCAGGGCTGGATCCAGGCTCCAGGGGTACATGCTTCCCGCAGCAACCAGCCGCTCGCCAGCGAAGGCGCCGAATACCTGCCAGTGATCGAGTTCGACCCAGGACGCATCGAGATCCTCCTCGCTGGCGCTGGCCTGGAACACGTCGAACGCGGCTGCGTCGGCCGGGCCGAGACGGCGGATGTGGGGTGGAGCAGGGTGTTCGGCCAATGCCGCCAGGGATGCGGCAGGGAAATAGAAAATGCGGTCTGCGCCATGCGTGCCCTGGCCGATGTCGATCAGGCGCTGTTGCAGATGTTCCAGGGTCCAGTGTGCGCGTGCCTGCAGTTGCAGGCGTTCAGCCAGCGCAGGGCGCAGCAGTGCGCGCGCAGGGCCGGAAACTGGCTGCAGCAGCATGCCGTCCTCGCCCTCATCGAGCTCGTCGCTGCAGGCAATGTGCAGCGGTGGGTCATCCTGCAGGATGCGTTCGCCCGCGAACAGGCGCCGCCAGCAGCTGTCGATCAACGGGGAGAACACATCATCCATGACACGCAACTCACTCAGTGCTGGGGCAGATCGACCTGCAGGCCCGCGGCTTTCCATTCGGGGTAGCCGGCGGCGAGCCGCTGCGCGGTCAGTCCGGCCTCGCGCAGCATCGCCACCGCATCGTTGGAAAGCACGCAGTAGGGCCCGCGGCAATAGGCCACAATGTGGACGGCACGCGGCAGTTCATCCATCCGTGCACGCAATTCCGTAACGGGAATGTTCAGCGCGCCGGGCAGGTGCCCCAGCGAGAATTCTTCCTGTGGCCGCACATCCAGCAACACCACACTGTCTCGTTGCTGCAGCAGCTGTTCCACCGTCAGCCCATCCAATGCATCGCGGCGCAGCACGCTGTCGGCAATCACATCGTGCATTTCGCTGCGCTGGTGGTCGGCGTAGTCGCGCAGCGCGGCCATCAGGTTGCCCAGCGGGCCATCACCACTGCGGTAGAGGATGCGCTTGCCGTCGCGACGGGTCTGTACCAGGCCAGCGCGGCGCAGCTGCTGCAGATGCTGGGAGGTATTGGCTACCGACAGCCCCGTCAGTTCGGCCAGCCGTTCCACCGCGCGTTCACCCTGGGCGATGTGTTCCAGCAGGGCCAGGCGGTGAGCATGGCCGAGGGTGCGGGCGATCTCGGCCAGTGCTTCCAGCGGCGACGGTGGCGGATCGGTTGCGGCGTTCATGCGGCTCACGCTAGCATCGCTCTATCATTCAAGCAAATAATTGAAGGTGTGCGATATGAGCGGGCTGGCGACATGGGCAGTGGATGCGGTATTGATCGGTGTGGGAGCGACCGCAGTGATGGATCTGTGGGCGCTGCTGCAACGGCGCCTGCTTGACATTCCCTCGTTGGATTTCGCGATGGTGGGGCGCTGGCTGGGCCACCTGCCGCGCGGGCGCTTCCGTCACGATGGCATCGGCCGCTCGGCGGTGGTCGACGGTGAACGCGCGCTGGGCTGGACCGCGCATTACCTGATCGGGGTGATCTTCGCCGGGCTGCTGCTGGCGGTGGTCGGTGCCGATTGGCTGCGTGCCCCCACCGTGCTGCCAGCACTGCTGTTCGGCATTCTCAGTGTGGCCGCGCCCTTCTTCATCCTGCAGCCGTGCATGGGCGCGGGCATCGCGGCATCGAAGACGCCGGCGCCGGGCAAGGCCCGCCTGCGCAGCCTGGTCGCACACAGTGTGTTCGGTCTGGGCCTGTATCTTGCAGCTGCGCTGCTGGCTGCAGTTGCCACCGAATGAGCGAGAATCCATGGGGTCACCGGCAACTGGAGCACCCCGGGATGCAGGCAACACCCGCAAGCAGCGACGGCATGCCGTTGCCATCGACGTGGCGCGAAGCGCTGGCCGGCGGGCGCATCGAGCGGCAGTCGATCGGGGTTTCGCGTGCGGACGTCGCTCGCGTGCATCGACCGGGGCAGGCCGATGCCTTCCTGAAATCGGAAGTGATCGATGCCTTCAGTGAGCTGGGTCATGAGATCGCCCGCCTGCGTTGGCTGCAGGCGCAGGGCCAGCCGGCGCCGACGGTGATCGCCACCGCCGAGGACGCGGGCCGGCGCTGGTTGCTGATGAGCGCGTTGCCGGGCCGTGATCTGGCGTCCTCGCCGGAACTCGCCCCGCAACGGCTGGTGGAGGTGCTGGCCGACGCGCTGCGCGGGCTGCATGCCTTGCCGGTGGCGGCCTGCCCGTTCGACCAGCGGCTGGCGACGCGCGTGCAGGCCGCAGTGGCGCGCGTCGAAGCGGGCCTGGTCGATGCCGATGATTTCGATGATGAGCGCCTGGGGCAGAGCCCGCAGCAGGTCCTTGCCGAGCTGCTCGCCAGCCAACCCGCGCATGAAGATCTGGTGGTCAGCCACGGTGATGCCTGCCTGCCCAACCTGATGGTGGCCGAGGGCCGCTTCAGTGGTTTCATCGATTGTGGCCGGCTGGGTGTGGCCGACCGCTATCAGGACCTTGCGCTGGCCGCGCGCAGCCTTGTCCACAATTTCGGTGACACGCGCTGGGTAGCCCCGCTGTTCCAGCGCTATGGCGCGGTGGCTGATGAGCGTCGGTTGGCGTTCTATCGGCTGCTCGACGAGTTTTTCTGAAGCTGCGCAGGGTCGGGTAGGGCGGCGCTGAACGGTGCCCTGCCGATGGATTTTGCCCCCTTTAAAAATGTACGAACGTTCGTTCACAATTGATGCCATGAACCGAACAGACCGCAACGAGCAACGTGTCACGCAAATCCTGCAGGCCGCCCTGCAGTGCTTCCTCGCCAAGGGATTCCACCAGACCAGCATGCGCGACATCGCGCAGGCTGCCGGGGTCAGCCTGGGCAATCTCTACAACCATTTCCCGGGCAAGGAGGCGATCATCCTTGCGGTAGCGGTGGCCGAGAGCGAAGAGCTGGCTCCGATGCTGCAGCGACTGGCCGCGTCCGATGGCGAGCGCGCACAGGTGCTGGTTTTCCTTCAGGACTTCCACGCACTGTGCCGGCAGCCGGAATGGGCAACGCTTGCGGTCGAGGTGCTGGCCGAGAGTGCACGCAACCCTGCCGTGGCCGAGGCCTTTGCGACCAACCGCAGGCAGCTGCAGCAGGCGCTGGGCGATGCCCTGCAGCGTGTTGCGCAGCGCGAGCGGCGGCGACCCGCGCTGGCCCCGGCGCTGCAGGCGCAGGTGCTGTTGGATGCGATCGAAAGCGATGCACTGCGTCGGGGGCTGGGCGAAGCCAATGGCACCGACGATGCATCGCTGGATCTTGGCCTGCTCGCGCTGCTGCTGGGGGCGCGTGCATGAGCGCCGTGGACCGGCGACTGCACGGGCTGGACCTGGCGCGTTACCTCGCACTGGCCGGCATGGTGCTGGTCAACTTCCGCCTGGCGATGGCCGTGCCTGCAGAGGGTACGAGCTGGTTGGCCGGCGTCTTCCATCTGCTGGAAGGCAAGGCCTCGGCGACGTTCGTCACCCTGGCCGGTCTTGGCCTGGTGCTGGCAACGCAGCGGCAGCCCTGGTGGCAGGCCAGCATGCAGACCTGGCGGCGTGCTGCGTTCCTGCTGGCGCTGGGCCTGCTCGACCTGACCCTGTTCCCGGCCGATATCCTGCACTACTACGCGGTGTATTTCGCGTTGGCCGTGGTGTGGCTGCGCGCCTCGCCGCGGGTGTTGCTGGGCAGCATCGTGGGTCTGGCGGCCTGTTCGTTCTGGGCGTTGCTGCACTGGGATTACAGTCAGGGATGGAACTGGCAGACGCTGGAATACGCCGGTCTGTGGCAATGGCCGGGCGCGGTCCGCAACCTGCTGTTCAATGGCTTCCATCCGCTGCTGCCGTGGCTGTGCTTCTTCTTGCTGGGGATGCTGCTGGCACGCCTGCAACTGTCGCAGCCGAGGGTCCAGCACGCGCTGCTGGTGCTGGGCCTGCTGCTGATCGGCGCCGGCCATGGTGTGCAGCATCTGGCCCAGGGAACGCCGTGGCAGGCTTGGTTGGGAACGCAGCCGATGCCGCCGGGTCCTGCCTATGTGCTGACCGGGGCGGGCGCGGCCTGCAGTGTGATTGCCGCCTGCCTGTGGCTCACGCGGGTGCACCCGGGTGACTGGCTGGAGCCTTTCACGGCGGCCGGACGCATGACCTTGACCCTGTATGTCGGCCACATCCTGCTGGGCATGGGCACGCTGGAAAGCCTGGGCCTCCTGGGCGGCAGCGCGTCGTTGGCCTCGGTACTGCTGTGGGCACTGCTGTTCCTGATGCTCGCGACTGCTGCGGCGTGGCTGTGGTCATGGCAGTTCGCGCGCGGTCCGCTGGAGGCGGTGATGCGCCGTATTGCGGGCTAGTTCTTTGGTTGCGCCGCACGATGTTGTGACGGACATGTCTGTGTCGCAGCGAAGTCATCTGCGATAGTGGCGGCAGGTAATACTTTCCGCTTGCATCCATGTCATTCGCTTCGGCGCAGCATCTCGGCGAAGTCCTTCAACAATCCTATGGCATCACGGCCACTGCGGTGGTGCCGCGCCCGGTGGGTGCCGACGCCAATGCCAGCGTGTATCGCATCGATGCGCGGCACGGGCAATGGTGGCTGAAATGCCGGAACTACCAGGTTGATCCCTCGGTCTGGGACAGCCTGCATTGGCTGCGCGGCACCCTCGGCATAGACGAAATCGTCGCGCCATGGCCGGCGCTGACCGGTGGCGCGTCGGTGCAGCGCTGGGGCCTGCAGTTCACCCTGTTCCCCTATATCGAAGGCCAGTCCGGCTTCGAGGCGGCGCTGAGCCGCACGCAGTGGCGGCGGCTGGGGGAGGTGTTGCGACGCCTGCACGGTGCGCGGCTGCCTCCGGAGTTGCAGCAGGCATTGCCGATCGTACGGCTGGAAACCGCGGCGCTGGAGACGGTGGGGCAATGGTTGGCCGGTGAAGGGCTGGCGGTGGCGAAGGATGGGCTGGGGCGCGCATTCGCTTCGGTCTGGGATCAACAGCATGCGCGCATCGCGGCACTGCATGCGCATGCGCTGGAGCTGCGCGCTGCATTGAAGGAGGCGCCGGTCGACCTGCATCTGTGCCACACCGACCTGCATGCCGGCAATCTGCTGATGGGCAACGATGGCGGTCTGCATCTGATCGACTGGGATGGCCTGTCACTGGCGCCGCGCGAGCGCGACCTGATGTTCATCGGTGGCGCCGTGGGCGGTCGCTGGGGTCGCGAGAATCCGCTCGATTTCGCGGAGGGTTATGGCGGCGACCTTGGGGATCCGCGCTGGATCGCGTGGTACCGGCACTGGCGCATCCTGCAGGACCTGATCGAGTTCCAGCAGGTGCTGCTGGGCAGCGACGGTGAGGAGCGCTCGCCGCAGCTGCGCCGGCAGTCGCTGCACTACCTGGGTGAGCAGTTCGCGCCGGGCAATGTGTTCGATGCTGCGGAGCGGGTATATCGCGCGTTAGATTAGGTTCTGGGCCGTTGCCAGGATCGCCCGGGTAGAGTCGACTATCGCGCGCAGCGCGGGTTTTGCAAGCTCCGAACGGAAAGCAGTCGACTAACCGTCGACTCTACCAAAGGCTTGTCCATCGAGGCGGTTTTCATTCTGCGGGCTTGGCTGCTGCCGAGGCCGCTGCGCTTGCGGCGCGGCGCGACAGCACGGCTTCGCGGTGGGCGATGTAGGCGTTGGCGGCGAGGATGATGCCGGCGCCGATGATCGTCCAGCGGTCCACGGTTTCGTTGAACAGCAACCAGCCGCACAGCGTCACCAGCGGCAGCTGCAGGAAGCTGATCGGCGTCAGCGCCGAGACTTCGCCCAGGCGCAGTGCGCGCGTCCACAGCAGCTGGCCGATGGTGCCGAGCACGCCGGTGGCCAGCAGCCACAGCCAGGCGAAGCCGGTCGGCCAGACCCAGACGAACACTGCCGGGATCAGCGACAGCGGCACCCAGAACACGTAGGTATAGAGCACCACGGTGTCGGCGCTGTCGACGCGGGTCAGCTGCTTGATCTGGATCGCCACCAGCGAACTGAGCACGGCCGCACCCACCGCCACCAGGCTGCCCGCAGTGAAGCCCGCCGTACCGGGGCGGACGATCACCAGCACACCGATGAAGCCGACCACCACCGCGGCCCAGCGGCGCACACGCACGGTCTCGCCCAGCCACAGCACGGCGGCGATGGTGACGAACAACGGTGTGGAGTAGGAGAGCGAGACCGCCTGCGCCAACGGCAGATGGCCCAGGGCCCAGAATGCGCACAGCATCGAACCCAAGCCGATCGCACTGCGCACGAAATAGCGCGGCAGCTGCTGGGTCTTCAGCGGTGCGTGACCCGGCCGCAGCAGCATCGGCAGCAGCGCCAGCAGGCCGAAGGCATTGCGGAAGAACGCCACTTCCTGGGTTGGCACGTAACGGGTGGCATAGCGGATTGCCACCGCCATCAGGCCGAATGCCATCGTGCTGCCGAGCATCAGCAGCGCCGCCCGCATCGGGGTGGCGCTGGGGGAGAGGGCGGGGCTGTTCACCACTGTGCGCCGAGCAGGCGGGGCTCCGGTTCGATCGGCACGCCGAACTTCTCCAGCACCGAGGCCGAGATGCGACGCGCCAGCGCCAGCAGCTCAGCGCCGGTGGCGTTGCCGTGGTTGACCAGCACCAGCGCGTGGCTCGGCGCCACGCCGGCATCGCCTTCGCGGAAGCCCTTCCAGCCGCAGGACTCGATCATCCATGCCGCCGAGACCTTGCGCTTGCCGTCCTGATCGGACGGGAACACCGGCAGCTCGGGGAAGTGCTGCAGTAGCACGTCGACCTGTTCCAGCGGCAGCACCGGGTTCTTGAAGAAGCTGCCGGCATTGCCGAGCACATCCGGGTCGGGCAGCTTGCGGCGGCGGATCGCGATCACCGCATTGGCCACGTCCACCGCGCTCGGCAATTCCACGCCCTGCGCCTGCAGTTCCTCGCGGATGCCGGCGTAGTCCATGCGCAGATCGTGCAGCAGCGGCAGCTTAAGTTCGATGGCGGTGATCAGGTAGCGATCCGGTTGCTGCTTGAACACGCTGTCGCGGTAGGCGAAAGCGCATTGTTCATTGTCCAGCCGCACCCAGGCCTGCTCCTCGCAATCCCAGGCTTCGACCGCCTGGATGAACTCGCCAACCTGCGCGCCGTAGGCGCCGATGTTCTGGATCGGCGCGGCACCAGCCGTACCGGGAATCAGGGCCAGGTTTTCCAGCCCGGACAGGCCTTCCTGCAGCGACCACATCACCAGGCCATGCCAGGGCACGCCGGCGCCGGCGCGGATCACCGCATGATCGGCGCGGTGTTCGAGGAAGCTGATGTCGCGGTTGCCGAACACCAGTACGGTGCCGGGGAGGTCTTCGGCGATCAGCACGTTGCTGCCGGCACCCAGCACCAGCAGCGGGCCGCTGGCCACGTCGGGCAGCGCCAGCACTTCCGGCAGCAGTGCGGCATCGTGCAGTTCCAGCAGTTGGGCTGCGCTGGCCTGCACATGGAAGGTGTTCAGTGCCTGCAGCGGCGCGTTGCGGGTGAGCGTCCAGCGCAGCGGGGCATTGCCGTCGACGGTATCCATGGGCGCGCTCACAGCGGGGCCACCGCGCCGCGGCTCGGCGCTTCGCGGCGGCGACGGATCGCCTCCACGCACTCCGATACCAGCGACGGGCCGCGGAAGATCAAGCCGCTGTAACACTGCACCAGCGCCGCACCAGCAGCCATCTTGGCCACCGCATCGGCACCGGACAGGATGCCGCCGACGCCGATCAGCGGCACCGATTCGGGCAGGCGCGCGCGCAGGCGGCGCAGCACCAGCGTAGACTGCTCCAGCACCGGCGCACCGGACAGGCCACCGGCTTCGTTGGCCAGCGGGTCGCCGGCCACCTTGCTGTGGTCGACGGTGGTGTTGGTGGCGATCACGCCGTCCACCTGCAGTTCGCCCAGCACGCGTGCGGCGGCGTCGATGTCGCGCTCGCTGAGGTCCGGTGCAACCTTCACCAGCATCGGCACGCGGCGGCCATGCCGGGCGGCCAGGCTTTCCTGGCGCTCACGCAGCTGGCTGACCAGCTGGCGCAGCGAGGTTTCTTCCTGCAGTTCGCGCAGGCCGGCGGTGTTCGGCGAGGAAATGTTGACGGTGATGTAGTCGGCCAGCGGGTACACCTTGTCCAGGCAGGCGATGTAGTCATCTGCGGCCTGTTCGTTGGGGGTGTCCTTGTTCTTGCCGATGTTGATGCCGAGCATGCCGCGACGGTTGCGCACGCGCTCGACGTTGCGCACCAGCGCATCCACGCCCGCATTGTTGAAGCCCATGCGGTTGATGATCGCGTTGTGCGCCGGCAGGCGGAACAGCCGTGGCTGCGGGTTGCCCGCCTGCGGGCGCGGGGTGATGGTGCCGATCTCGACGAAGCCGAAGCCCAATGCGAACAGTGCGTCGATGTGGTCGCCGTTCTTGTCCAGGCCGGCGGCCAGGCCGACCGGATTGGGGAAGGTCAGCCCGAACACCGTGCTGGGCATCGGCGCGATGCGTGCGGCCAGCAGCGGCGTGGTGCCGGTGCGATAGGCCAGGTCCAATGCGGACAGGCCGAGGCCGTGGGCGCGCTCGGCGTCGAGCGAGAACAGGAAGGGGCGGGCAAGCGAATACATGCGTCGGTTCAGTCCAGCGTGCCGAGGAAGGCTCGGGTTCGATATTCAAAAGCAACCTGCCCGTCGACCGCATGGGCGGCGAACAGGTCCTGCAAAGCGTCGATCATCGGCGCGTGGCGCGGATGACCGGATTGGGGGGCATAGGAGGAGGACAGCAGGCGCCCGCGCAGAGCGTCGAAGTCCAGGTGCTGCACGTTGGGCAACTCCACCATGCCGCGCAGGCCTGCGCCGAACCAGGCCAGCATGGTGGCGTCATCCTGGTAGCGCTCGGCCACGGCGGAGTAGTCGGTGCCGTAGTCCAGCAGCAGCTGTTCGTAGCCGACCAGGAACGGGCTGGCATCGAGCAGGCGCGAGTTCCAGTAGATCAGTGCCAGGCCACCGGGGCGCAGGATTCGCTGCCATTCGGCGCGCACCGCCACGGTATCGAACCAATGGAAGGCCTGTGCGACGCTGACCAGATCAATGCTGGCGTCGGCCAGTCCGGTGGCTTCTGCGCGGCCGTCGACTGCGGAAAAGTCCGGATACTGCGGCGCCAGCCATTCCTCGGCCGCGCCACGCATGGCGGCGTTGGGCTCAACCGCAACAACGGGATGACCGCTGGCCAGAAACTGACGGCTGGAGATGCCGGTGCCGGCGCCGATATCGGCGACCAGAGCCTCGTGGCTGACGCCCATCGGACCGTGCAGCCAGTCCAGCAGGGCCGGCGGGTAATCGGGTCGATAGCGGACGTAATCTGCGACGCGGCTGCTGAAGCGTTCAGTGCTGTCGGAGGCGGTCATGGCAGTCAGTTCGACATTGCAGCGAGCCAGGCCAGGCCGCCGAAGAACAGGATGAAGACCAGGATGGCGGCGATCACGGCGCCGACCATCACCCAGCCCAGCACCAGCCCGGTGACGGCCAAGCCATCGCCTTCCAGTTCATGCGGGCGGCGGCGGATTTCGGCGCGGGCCATGTGGCCGGTGATGATGGCCACGACGCTGGCCACGAAGGGCAGGACGGTCCAGCTGGCGATGCCCATGACCAGGCTGACCACGGCCAGGGCGCTTGTCTGTCGGGGTGCCACGCTCATCGGGGTCCTCCTTGGCAGTACGCACATGATAGTGCCTCTGCCCTGGCAATCCCATGCCCGGCGGATGCGATGGCAGGCGTCGACCTTGGTCGACGAAAGGCATTTCAGCCAGGGTAGGCGTCGACCTTGGTCGACGAAAGGCATTTCAGCCAGGTAGGCAGCTACCGGAGTGCCGGTGTCAGCCCATCAACACCTGGCCGCCATCCACGTTGAGCACGCTGCCGGTGACCCAGCGCGCTAGCGGCGAGCACAGGAACAGGGCGGCATCGGCGATCTCGCGCGGGTGGCCGAAGCGACCGAACGGAATCTTCGTCAGCGTACCGTGGTACAGGGCGGGATCTTCGGTGCGGCGGCGGTCCCAGAGGCCGTCATCGAACTCGATCGAGCCCGGTGCGATGGCATTGACCCGGATCCGATCCTTGGCCAGCGCCAGTGCCTGCGAAGTGGTGTAGTGCGAAAGCGCGGCCTTGGCGGCGGCGTAGGGCGCACCACCGGGGCGCGGCTGCTGCGCGGCGATCGAAGAGAGATTGAGAATGCAGGCGTCACTGGACGCGCGCAGCCAGGGCAGGGCCAGACGCGAGGCCCGAACGGCCGCCATCAGGTCGATCTGCAGGCTGGCGGCCCAGCCGTCCTCATCGTCGGCCATGCCGTAGCCAGTGGCGTTGTTGACCAGCACGTCGATGCCACCGAGTGCATCGGCGGTGGCCTGCAGCCAGGCCTGGATCTGGCCGGGATCGGCCAGATCGGCGGAGAATGTGTGCAGTTCGAAGCCCTGCGCCCGTGCATCGGCACGCAGGGCATCCAGACCGGCCTGGCCGCGCGCGCAGACCGAGACCTGCGCACCGGCGCCGGCAAACGCCAGCGCCATTTCACGGCCAATGCCCTTGCTGCCGCCGGCAATCAACACGCGGCGGCCGGTGAAATCGAGGGTCGGGGCCCCTGCGGGGGTCCGACCCTTCGCTGGGGTCAGATCCCCGGAGGGGCTCTGACCCACAGACGTGTCCGCGTCGTTTGCCATCACAGATCGAACTTGATGCCCTGCGCCAGCGGCAGCGAATCCGAATAGTTGATGGTGTTGGTCTGGCGACGCATATAGACCTTCCACGCATCCGAGCCGGACTCGCGGCCACCGCCGGTGTCCTTCTCGCCACCGAAGGCGCCGCCGATCTCCGCACCGGACGTGCCGATGTTGATGTTGGCGATGCCGCAGTCGCTGCCGGCCGCCGACAGGAACTTCTCGGCGGTCTTCAGGTTCTGGGTGAAAATCGAGGACGACAGGCCCTGCGGCACGCCGTTCTGCATATCGATGGCTTCGTCGATGCTGTCGTATGGCATCACATACAGGATCGGCGCGAAGGTCTCGTGCTGGACCACGGCGTCGCTGTTCTTCAGGCCGGAGACAATCGCCGGCAGCACGAAGTTGCCTGCGCGGTCGATGCGGGTACCACCGGTTTCGATGGTGCCGCCGGCGGACTTGGCCTGGGCGATGGCATCGAGGAACTGCTGCACGGCGCCATCGCTGTTCAGCGGGCCCATCAGGTTGGCGGCATCGGTCGGGTCACCGATCTTGCCTTCCACCTGCTTGTAGGCTTTGACCAGGGTGGCCAGCACGTCGGCGTAGATCGAGCGGTGCACGATCAGGCGGCGAGTGGTGGTGCAGCGCTGGCCGGCGGTACCGACCGCGCCGAACACGATGCCCGGCACGGCCAGCTTCAGGTCGGCGGTTTCGTCCAGGATGATGGCGTTGTTGCCACCCAGCTCCAGCAGGCAGCGGCCCAGGCGGCGCGCAACCTTTTCGTTGACGGTGCGGCCGACCTGGGTCGAGCCGGTGAAGCTGATCAGCGGCACGCGACGGTCACCGACCATTTTCTCCGACAGCGCGGTGCCGGCATCGTTGATCAGGAAGAAGATGTCCGGGAAGCCGGCTTCGCGCAGGGCGTCGTTGCAGATCTTCAGCGAGGCGATGGCGGTCAGCGGCGTCTTGTTGGACGGCTTCCAGATGCACACGTCGCCGCAGATGGCGGCCAGGAACGAATTCCAGCTCCACACCGCGACCGGGAAGTTGAAGGCCGAGATGATGCCGACCAGGCCCAGCGGGTGGTACTGCTCGTACATGCGGTGGCCGGGGCGCTCGGAATGCATGGTGTAGCCGTACAGCATGCGGCTCTGGCCCACGGCGAAATCGGCGATGTCGATCATCTCCTGCACTTCGCCATCGCCTTCCGGCTTGCTCTTGCCCATTTCCAGGGCGACCAGCGAACCTAGGGCGTCCTTGTGCTTGCGCAGCGCCTCGCCGCACAGGCGCACGGCTTCACCGCGGCGCGGGGCCGGCGTGGTGCGCCAGATCTTGAAGGCTTCCTGGGCGCGGGCGACGACGGTCTCGTACTCGGCCTCGGTGGTCGCGCGGACCTGCGCGATCGGCTCGCCGGTGGTCGGATTGACCGGGGTGATCAGCTCACCGCTGGTCGCGCTCGACCACTCCCCGTTGCCCAGGTACGTGCCAGCGTTGATCGCGTCCAGGCCAAGGGACTTGAGCAGCTCGGAAGACATGCAGACTCCTGTGTTTCGTTACGTTGTTTGGCGCCATCGCGGGCAGGTGGGGGACGCGATGAACAGAACCGCCGATGGTAGCAGAGGGAGGTTGCCGGGCTTTGGTGCGGTGCGGGGTGGAACCGCACCGATAGGCCATCCTTATGCGGGGTGCCTGTTCAGGCAGGCAGGACTTCGTCCATCGCGCGCGCGGGTCCAGGGATGGCTGGTTGTGGCGACCATGCGGGAGGATTGCGATGCCACTGCCAGGCACTGGCGATGATTGGTGCCAACTCGGTCCAGCGCGGCTGCCAACCCAGGATCTCGCGAGCGCGGGCAGAAGACGCCACCAGGCTGGCCGGATCGCCCGGGCGGCGTCCCGCCATCTCAAACGGAACTTCGCGTCCGCTGACTGCTGCCGCGGCTGCAATCACCTCATGGACGGAGAAACCCTGCCCATTGCCCAGATTGAAGGCGTGCGCACCGGGCGTGTGCTCCATGTACTCAAGTGCCAGCGCGTGGGCCTGCGCCAGGTCCTGCACGTGTACATAGTCACGCACGCAGGTGCCATCGGGCGTTGGGTAGTCATCGCCGAACACCTTCATGGCGTTGCCGATGCCCAATGCGGCACGCAGGACATTGGGGATCAGGTGGGTTTCGCAGGCATGGGCCTCGCCGATGCCGTGGTCAGGCAGGGCGCCTGCGGCATTGAAGTAGCGCAGGCAGGTCGAACGCAGGCCGTAGGCAGTGGCTGCGTCAGCGAGGATCCGCTCTGCCATCAGCTTGCTGGCGCCGTAGGGGTTGATGGGCGCCTTGGGGTGGTCCTCATCGATCGCGTCCGACTGTGGATTGCCGAATACCGCAGCGGTGGAGGAGAACACGATGCGATCGATGTTGTGGCGGCGCATGGCGGCCAGCAGGTTCAGTGTGCCAGTGACGTTGTTGGCGTAGTAGGCATAAGGATCAGCAACGGACTCACCGACCAGCGAGCGGGCAGCGAAGTGCATCACGGCATCGAACTGGCGACCATCGAGAGCGCGTTCGAGCGCTTCGGGATCCAGCAGGTCGGCTTCCAGCAGTTCGCCCCAGCAGACCGCGTCGCGATGGCCGGTGGACAGGTTGTCGAGCACGGTTACCGAGTGGCCGGCCTCGGCCAGGTACTGGGCCATGTGGCTGCCGATGTAGCCGGCGCCGCCGCAGATGAGGATGTCCGACACGCAGCTTCCTTGTTGCGAAAAAATCCTTGGAATTCTAACAGTGCTGATGAAGTCGAGGTGCTCAGTATGCGTCGATCAGTAACCATTCCGACCTAAAGCGAAGAATTTTGATGCACTTTGATACATGTTGAATTCGTAATAGTTCTAGGCACTTAGGTGATTGTCCGCTGGTGCGGTGGGGGTTCTCCTGACTTGAGGTTCCTATCTTTTGCTGTCGACATCGTTCACAATTCAGTTACATCTGATTGACAAACCTTTGACAATCACGTGCTGGCTGGGGAGTCCATGCGCGTGAAGACGAACAATTCAGCGTTCGGTCGACTCGTGAATGGAGAAGTGCTTTGCTACATGGATCAGTAGAAGACCTCCCCGCAGCGCGGTCCCGGGCAGGCCGCCGCCGCGTCGAAGCCCGGGCGGCCCTTGAGTTGGGGTTGCGCCTGGGCGATCTGTTGCTGCTGCCGGGCATGGCGGTGCTCTCCCACATCCTGATGTCTGGGGCAGGGGCCCCGGATTCCTCCCAGCGCATCGTGTTTGGTGCATTGATCCTCAGCGCCGTCATCTGCTTCTCGGTGGCGCCGGTTTATCGCAACTGGCGGATGCGCGGACTTCTCGCTGATCTCTGGTTGTTGCTGCTGGCGTGGTCTGCCACGTTTGCGTTGTTCTCGCTCTACGTCGTCCTGGTCGGACTTGCCGATGCGGTCCCCTCTACCTGGCTGATTGGCTGGTATGCCTTTGGCCTGGGCTCCATGGCTGCATTGCGCGTATTGCTGAGGGTGCAGTTGCATCGCTTGCGTTCACGCGGGATGGACCATGAGCGGATCCTGCTGGTCGGACTGCGGGCCCCTGCTTTGAGGTTGCATCGCCTGCTGCGTGGAAAGCCAGAGCTTGGCAAGGACGTCATCGGCTATTTTGCCAGTGCGGGCGATATCGCCACCCGTCGCGGTGGGGACGCGCCGTGCCGGCTGGGGCGACTGGAAGACGTCCCGCAGTACATGGATCAGCACCGCGGCGAATTCGATCAGGTCTGGGTGTCGATGCCGATGGGGCACTCGGCCGCGATCAAGGACATGCTCAAGCAGATCGAGCGATTTCCGGTGCCGGTGCGCCTAATCCCGGACACCACGGGGCTGGGCGCGTTGAATCCCGGCGTGCACCAAGTGGGTGACGTGCCGATGATCGGTGTGCGCCAGGGTCTGGTGGATCATCGCTTCCGCCTGTTTAAGCGGGTTGAGGACATCGTCGTGGCAGGCATTGCGGTAATCCTTCTGGCGCCGCTGTTTGCCGTGCTGGCCATCGGTGTGAAGCTGAGCTCACCGGGGCCGGTGCTTTTCCGGCAGAAACGTCATGGCCTTGGCGGTAAAGAGTTCTGGATGCTCAAGTTCCGCTCCATGCGTGTGCACGCGGAGGGGGAGGGGCAGATCACCCAGGCAACGCGCGGTGATCCGCGCGTCACCCGGTTTGGCGCCTTCCTGCGCCGTAGCAGCCTGGACGAGCTGCCGCAGTTCTTCAACGTATTGGGCGGGAACATGTCAGTGGTGGGGCCGCGACCGCATGCGATCCAGCACAACGACCACTATGAGCGGGTGATCGAACGCTACATGCACCGTCACTACGTCAAACCGGGCATCACGGGTTGGGCGCAGGTGCACGGGTTGCGTGGTGAGACGCCGGAGCTTCGCTCGATGAAGAAGCGTGTCCAGTACGACATCGACTACATCCGACGATGGAGTCCGACGCTGGATGTGCGGATCATTGTGCTGACGGCGCTGAAGGTGTTGGGTCAGAGATCAGCTTACTAGCGATGGCTGAATTCCGGAACTGCGACGTAATTCCATGAATCTGTTGGCGATTTCATCGCCTGTAGTGCACTTGTAAGGTATGCTGTGCGGCTGCCGCCGGCCTCAGGTGTTCTGGTCGCGTGCGCCGCAAGGAATGCCACAGGATCCAGGTCAGTGTTCAAGAACGTTCTTTTTGTATGTGTCGGCAACATCTGCCGCAGTCCCTCCGCAGAGGTGATGCTGCGCCAGGCGGTCGAGGGTAGGGGCATCCAGGTGTCCTCCGCTGGTCTCGGTGCGCTGATTGGGCATGGCATTGATGCCACGGCGCAGGAGCTGCTGGTGGAGCAGGGCATGAATGGCCTGGCTCATCGCGCGCGCCAGATCGATGACGCGATCCTGGGAGCTGCCGATCTGGTGCTGACCATGGAGCGCAAGCACGTGCGCCGTATTGCCGAGATTGCGCCGCAGGCGTCCGGCAAGACCTTCCTGCTGGGCAAGTGGCAGCAGGATCGGGAGATTCCCGATCCCTATCGCCAGCAGCGTCCGGCGTTCGAGCATGTCTACAGGTTGATGGCCGAGGGTGTGTCCGGCTGGGCGCGTCACCTCTGACTGCCCGCTGCGTGATCGCGTCCTGCAACCCTTTTCTGCATTGAAGATTCCCAATCCATGACCACTGAAGCCCGTACCTCCGCACCGGAAGACAGCGACGAGATCGATCTGCGCCAGCTGCTTGGGACCCTGATCGACTACAAGTGGTGGATCGTCGGCATTACCGGCCTTTTCTTCGTGGTCTCGGTTGCATACGCGCTGCTGGCTACCCCCGTCTATCGTGCAGATGCGATCATTCAGGTGGAGCCCAAGACGCCAAGCCTGCCTGGACTTGCCGATATCAGCCAATCGCTTGGCATGAGCACCGGTGCCGTCGAGGCAAGCACGGAGATTGCCCTGATCAAATCCCGTGCGGTGGTAGGGCACGCTGTCGACCAGCTGAGGATGCATATCGAGGTCGTGCCCAACCGCTTCCCGGTCCTGGGTGGCTACATGGCGCGCCGCGCAGAAGCTGTCGATCCCGATGTGTTGGCAGCCCCGCTGCTGGGTATGTCGCGTTTTGGTTGGGGCGGAGAGGCGCTTGAGATATTCCAGCTCGACGTCCCGCGCCATCTCCTCTCCAAGGAGCTGACTCTTGTTGCCGGTGAACACGGCACCTACGAGTTGCTGGATGGGCACGGTGACCTGCTCGTGTCCGGCGTCGTTGGAAAGCCGGCCAGTGGGCGGGGAGTAACCCTGCAGGTGGCGAAGCTGCGGGCCAACCCGGGCATGAGGTTCGAGGTGGTCCGCGAGAGGCTGCTTACCGTAGTGGGTGATCTGCAGAAGGAAATTGGTGCGGGCGAGTCCGGCAAGGAGTCGGGTATTCTCGCGCTCACTTATGAGAACACCAATCCGGATCTGGCGAAGAATTTTCTCCAGAAGGTCGCGGAGGCGTACGTGCGTCAGAACGTTGACCGCAACTCCGCTGAAGCGTCCGCGCAGCTGGCCTTCGTCAAGGAGGCGCTGCCCAACATCCGCAATCAGGTTGATA
This sequence comes from Stenotrophomonas sp. GW821-FHT09E08, assembly GCF_059416125.1. NCBI lineage: Bacteria > Pseudomonadati > Pseudomonadota > Gammaproteobacteria > Lysobacterales > Lysobacteraceae > Stenotrophomonas > Stenotrophomonas sp. GW821-FHT09E08. The sequence continues at coordinate 112,939 of NZ_JBWKOO010000010.1, read as the reverse complement.
CTGCACAGAAGACGCTGAGTGCCTATCAAACCCGTGCCAACTCGGTTGATCTGACCCTTCAGACGAAGGGCCTGCTGGACCAGGAGGTCGCGGTTGAGACGAGCATTCAGCAGTTGCGATTGCAGCAGGCTGAGATGGATCGCAAGTTCACCCGTGATCATCCTGCGTATCAGGCGCTGATGCGCCAGATTGGCGAGCTGGAAGGGCGCAAGAGCGGCTTCCAGGGGCAAGTAAAGCAGCTTCCCGAAGCGCAGCAGGAATTGTTGCGTCTGACCCGGGATCTGCAGGTCAGCAATGAAATGTACACCGCAATGCTCAATCAGGCGCAACAGCTTGACGTTGCCCGCGCTGGCACTGTCGGAAACGTGCGCGTCGTGGATACGGCCGAGGTGGACTCGACAACGCCTGTACGTCCGCGCAAGGCGCTCGTTGTGCTTGTCGGAACGGTCCTGGGTGCATTTCTTTCGATTGCACTGGTGCTGCTGAAGCAGCTGCTCAATCGCGGCGTGGAAGATCCATCGCAGATTGAGGAGCTGGGTCTTCCCGTGTACGCATCGATCCCGGTGAGTGTGCAGCAGCAGGGTGATTCCGTGCGCGGCAAGTTCCGGGCAGATGGAAAGCTGCATCTGCTGGCGGTGAAGGATCCGGCTGACCTGGCCATTGAGGCGGTGCGTAGCCTGCGTACAAGCCTGCACTTCGCACGGCTGGAGGCCAAGAACAATATCGTGCTGATCTCGGGCGCCAGCCCGAATGCGGGCAAGACCTTTGTATCGTCGAATCTGGCCGCTGTGATCGCTCAGGCCGGCCAGAAGGTTCTGATTGTTGACGCTGATATGCGCAAGGGCACACTTCACAAAGCGCTGGGCGCAACCCAGATGCCGGGCCTGTCGGATCTGCTGGTCGGCAAGGCGGATTGTTCGGACGTAGTGCGCACGCTGCCGGGTCTCGAGAACTTGAGCTTCATCTCTCGTGGTGACGTTCCGCCGAACCCCTCCGAGCTGCTGATGCATGCCAACTTCACGCGGCTTCTCGAGGATCTGGCACCGCAGTACGACCTGATCATCGTCGATACGCCCCCGATTCTTGCCGTTACCGACGCCGCGATCATTGCCCATCACGCCGGCACCTGCCTGATGGTTGCCCGTTTTGGCCTGAATCAGGCAAAGGAACTGGCGCTGGCCAAGCGTCGATTCGAGCAGAACAACGTGCGCATAAAGGGCGCCATCTTCAACGCAGTCCAGCGCCGTGCAACTGGCTACTACAGTTACGGCTACTACGAGTACAAATCGACTGCCGCATAGGGTTCTTCAAGCTGGGGTGCGAGGTACATTGCCCTGTAGAGCAACTGCTGGCACCCGCCCTGTGGGTGATCAGGCTGATACTGGTGTGGTGCGCGTGATGAAAAGTAGTGATTCGCTCCGTCTGTTGCGTGAGCTCCTCCTGCACAGAAACAAGGACTGGCGACAACACGATCCGGATCGCGATGGTTGCGTGCTGGCCACGTTTGTGAATCCCTTGACCGTGCATGTCCTAAATCAAGCGCCGGAGTACGCAGAAGTCCTCGGAAAGTTTGATCTCATCCAGCCAGATGGCGGACTGCTCGCACGGCACGCAACGCGCGTCCTGGGTTTTCCGGTAGCGCGTCGGTCATTTGATGGAAATTCGCTGGCGCCGGAGGTTTTCGCACATTGCGTAACCAATGGGCTGCGTGTTGGCTTCATAGGTGGTGTGGATGGCGTTGCCTCTGCGGCGTCGGGGCGCATCCAGGATGCGTTCGGCATGGACGTGAAGTACACAAGGTCCGGCTTTTTCTCAGCAGCAGCAGAGCTTTCAACGTGCTACGACGAGATCATCTCCAACGGAGTTGATGTCGTAGTCTGCGGAATGGGGGCGCCATATCAGGATCGTTTTCTTATCGGTCTGAAGGAAGCTGGCTGGCGGGGCCTGGGCTTCACCTGCGGCGGCTATCTTGATCAGGTTGTGGATTCCGGCATTGAGTACTACCCGGCGCTGGTCAACAGGCTGAACCTTCGCGCGCCCTACCGGCTGATCCGTGAGCCTCGACGGCTGTGGCGACGATACCTCCTGGAGTACCTGCCTTTCATGTGGGCGGATCTGATCGTTCGCCTGTCCAGAACGCAACAATAGGCATGCATAGAAGAATGAAGTTGGAGCGATTGATTCCCGTTGCAGCTCAAGCGGAGTGCGGGGAACAATGAGGGTTTCGAGTGCGGGCTCGGGCGTGAGCAGGGCAGTGCTTGCCTCGAGGATGTCGTCCTGGTCGCTGATTGCACTTGCAATCGCTGGTCTGATGAGTCCGTTCTCCTACAACATGCTGCCCGCCGGCGGCATGCTTGAGATCGTGTTCTTCCTGACGGCTCTCGTGGTGGCTCGTCTGCCGCGAAAGAACATGATCTGGCTCTTCCTGCTGGCGGGTCTCTACGTGGTGGTCTCATTCGCTCTCATGCGGGTGTCACGCCCAGCGAACGTACTGGACTTCATCCAGGCCTACAAGGCATTCATCTACATCGTTCCGCTTTGCATGTTCGTCCGGTCGGGGGTCTTCTCTGCGGCGGCATCTGCACGCCTGCTGAAGCTCCTGATCGTTCTGTTCCTGATCAAGTACGGCTACTCGCTTGCATTGGATTTCAATGCTCGCATGGGGAGTCGACCGGGTATTTATGTAGAGAACAATTACGAACTGATATTCCTGATCTTGGTCTTCTATGTGCTTCGCAACGCGCTCGGTCCGCGTCGAATGCTATGGCTCGCATTGCTGTCCGTGCTGGTTGCAATATCCGGATCGCGGAGCTCGGTGCTGGCGCTGGTCGTGATGTTCTTCGGCATCTACATGACGCGGCTCAGCCTGAAGACCTTCTTCTACGCATTGGGGTTCATTGTCCTTCTCGCCGGAGCGGCCCTGGTCTTTGTCGAAAGGTCTGCGGGTGGCGGCGTCGAAGATATTGACAGGTACAGGTTTCTGATGGTTTTCCTTTCTGAGACCAGCTCCTGGTCAATCTGGAACTATGCATTCGGGACAATGCCGCTGACGCCTCTCTCGACCCATGCGTGCAATGCACTTTCCTACTATGAAACGCTATTCAGCTTCTCCGGTGACGGCAGTTGCTACTCGGTGATTCTGCATTCGTACTTGCTTCGAGCACTCTTTGATCATGGCGTGCTTGGTCTGCTTTTCCTGCTCTTCTTCATCGCCAGGTCGCTTCGTGTGAGCGGGTACAGCAAAGTCGATGTCCTGGTTGTGCTGGGGGTAGTTCTGAGTTCTGCCGTTTCAGTATCGGCAATGAACAGCATCTTCGTAAGTCTTGGGCTGATGCTTGCGTTGGGAATGCGTAGTGAGCCTGCGCCCACGTCTCCTGAGGCGAGTGGGAATTGATGACGGTTCTCTGCGTTGTCCGTAAGGTGGCGTTGGTGGGAGAGGCACCATTGAATCGCTGGTGGCTCCCGCTCACTGAGCTCAAGCTGGCTTGCCGCTGATGGATGCATCTACCCTCAAGCGTCTGTCTGGAAACGCCGGCGCACTGCTGGCCATCCAGTTGGCTAATGCGCTGTTGCCCCTTGTGCTGGCTCCGTACCTGACGAGGGTGTTGGGGCGAGACGGCTATGGCGCATTCGCGTTCGGTGCCGCATTGATTCAGTTTGCAGCGATCATCACGGACTATGGCTTCGGAATTTCGGCTGTCTATCAGATTTCAAGAGCACGCGGCCATCGGGAGCGAATTCGCCGGATCGCCGGAGCGGTACTGCTGGTAAAGCTGGCGCTCTTTGCCCTGGTGAGCGTGGCGGTGATTGGCTACGTGATGACCGCAGATCACGTTCCGGGCGGCAGTGTCTACATCATACTTCTGCTGATATCGATCCTGGGCCTGACACTGCAGCCGGTATGGCTGTTCCAGGCGCTTGAGAAGATGGCCAGCGTGACGATCTACATCGTGGCGTCCCGCTTGGCCTTCGTTCTACTCGTCCTGCTCTTCTGCCGAAGCGCCGACGATCTTCCTCTGGTGGCGGTCCTCAATGGGACGGGATACCTGTTTGCAGCTCTCGCTGGCTTGTATGTCATGCGGGGGCGTGGCCTCGCTCCCCGCTGGCCGGGCCTGAAACGTACAAGAGTGATTGCGGGCGCTTCAACGGAGTACTTCTGGTCACGGATTGCGGTTGTCAGCTATGGCGCGGGCGCGACCATTTTTCTGGGTGTCTTCGGCACCGCAAGCCAGGTTGCGATCTTTTCTGTGGCGGAGCAGTTCTACAGGGGTGCTATTGCCATCTACTCGCCAGTAACCCAGGCGATTTACCCGTATATGGCCAGGTCCCGCGACATCGCCTTGTTCAGGAAGATATTCGTCGGTGCATTCTTTGTGGCGGTGCTGGGTGTCGCATTTGGAATCATCTGCGGGCCGATGCTGATATCGATGATATTTGGAGAAGGCTATCAGGAGAGCTACCCGGTGCTGGTGGTGTTTCTGCTTGCGCTGCTTGCCGCCATCCCCTCAATCCTTCTCGGTTACCCCTTCCTGGGTGCGCTGGGACAGGCGAAGGTCGCCAATCGCAGTGTCTTCCTGGCCGGCTTCGTTCAAGTGCTGGCGCTGGGCGCAATTTATTTCCTGGGCGTTGGCTCTGCGTTGACAGTAGTTATCGCGGTGCTTCTGGCCGAGTCAAGCGCTCTTATCTGGCGCGCACGTGCTGCTTACCCTTACCTAAAAGCTTGAGGATGTTGGACATATGAAGGACGTCAAAAACATAGCGGTCGTTCTCGCGGGGGGGAAGGGCTCAAGGAGCGGCTTTAGCAAACCCAAGCAGATGATGAAGCTTGCTGGAAAGACGGTCCTTGAGCATGTGATCCAGGCCTTCCAGTCACATGAGGCCATCCACGAGATACTGATCGTTTCTAACATGGACTGCATCGAGGAAGTCGAGTCCGTTGTCACCAACGGTCGGTTCGGAAAAGTGAAGGCAATCATCGGAGGGGGGAGTGAGCGCTACCAGTCCTCGCTGGCAGCCATCGATGCGACGCGGCATTACTGCAAGGATCACAGGGTTCAGCTGATCTTCCACGATGCGGTGCGCCCGCTTATCAGTCGTCGGATCATTGGCGATGTCATCGAAGCGTTGCGGAGCTACAACGCAGTGGATGTGGTGATCAAGACGACGGACACGATCATCGTCGCAGACCCTAGGACCAACACGATCTCAGGGATACCCGATCGTAGCCTGCTGAGGAATGGTCAGACCCCGCAGGCATTCTCGCATCGGACGATCGAGCGCGCTTATGGTATTGCCATGAAAGATCCATCCTTTGTAACCACCGATGATTGTGGCGTCGTCCTGAAGTACCTTCCCGAAGAGAAGATCTTCCTGGTGGATGGCGATACGGGCAACATGAAGCTGACTTACGAAGAGGATCTGCATATCCTCGACAAGCTCTGCCAGCTACGTTCGACGCTCCTGGATGTAAAGGAACGAGTTCAATTCTCGCTTTCGGCGCTGAGGGGCAAGGTCCTGGTGGTCTTCGGCGGAACGAGTGGGATCGGCAAGGAAATCGCCGATATCGCGACTGCTTATCAAGCCAAGGTTGTTGTGGCCGGTCGTTCGACTGGCATCGACATATCCAGTCTTGAGGACGTCACAAACTTGCTTGCGGACGTCGCGCGCGAGCATGGCAGGATTGATTTCGTTGTGAACTCGGCGGCAGTGCTGGTTCGTCAACCTCTGGTTGATATGGATCAGCTGGATGTGGCCGAGGCAATCAACGTGAACTATGTCGGTGCAGTGAATGTCGCGCTCGCATCTTTCGACTATCTCCGCGACTCGCAGGGGCAGTTGCTCAATTTCACCTCCAGCTCGTATACCTACGGAAGATCGATGTACAGTCTGTACAGTTCGTCGAAGGCCGCAGTGGTCAACCTGACGCAAGCGCTCGCTGATGAATGGCACGCGCAAGGCGTGCGGGTGAATTGCGTGAATCCAGAACGAACCGCGACTCCCATGCGCACGAAGGCCTTTGGAATCGAGCCGGAAGGCTCCCTGTTGAGTGCGGAAGAGGTTGCAGAAAAGTCCCTGCTGGTGCTGCTGTCTGACTACACGGGCCAGATCTTCGATGTGAAGAAGACGAAATGACTGCGCATTCGATCGAAGATGTTCAGCAGGTGATGCTCAATGCGCTTCAGGAGTTTCACGAATTCTGCCTGCGGAATCAGCTTCGCTATTACCTGATTGGCGGCAGTTTGATTGGTGCGGTTCGGCACCAGGGGCCGATCCCCTGGGACGATGATATCGATATTGGAATGCCCAGGCCCGACTATCTCCGATTCCAGGAGCTGTCCTCGGAGTTCTCGCCCAGTTATCGTGTGTCGTATGTTGGGGGAGATGCTGGATACATCTATCCTTTCAGCAAGGTCTACGATGTCAGGACGTCGGTTACGGAAGTGCTGTGTTTCGAGTTTACCCGGGGGGTCTGGCTCGATGTGTTTCCATTGGATGGGACATTCCAGGGGCGGGCGATGCGGACTTTCCATCTCTGGCTTGCCCGCCTGATGAAGGGCGGCTTTGCCACGGTAACCGGTGCCTATGTTCCGAAGGACTGTTCCCGGGCCGTTCGAAGCGTGCGCGCGTGCATCAGGTGGGTTGCGAAGCCGGTTCCTGTGGGCTGGATTCATTCAGCCCTGCATTCCTTCCTGGCGCTGAAGTCGTTTGACGCTTCTACCCACGTGGCGAATCTGCTGGGCCGTTGGGGCGCGAGAGAGGTGTCCCGGCGCGAAGTCTTTGAAGCGGCCGTACCGATGCAGTTCGCCAATCATGAATTCCTGGCGCCGGTTGGTTACGATGAGTATCTTCGTGGCGTCTATGGCGATTACATGAGGCTGCCGCCGGAGGCCGCGAGGGTTCCGGCGCATTCCACGGGTCACATCTCACTTGTGAAATCGTTTATCGACTGAGTCGCATGCGCGCCGTAGGTTCATTCCTGCGGCGGCATGTCTGCCAGTTGGAGGCTATCAGTCGACGACATCCTGAAGATTTTCGTAGAAGGAGCGCCTGTCGCGTTCGCCGGTGAGCGTGTAGAGAGTGTACTTGCGTCCAAGCATGGCGCCACCATCGCGAATCAGCGGAGCCCACGTAATGGCTGCCTGGCCGCGCGTCGACCTGGGAAGAACTGAATCGAACGGTATGCTGAAGTAGATTCCCTTGTCGAAGCTTCCTTCGCCGAAATCCTTTGCAGACATGTCCGTCTTTGTGACGTAGGCACCCATGCTCATGCCATTGTCGAACACCCGCGCGACGTTCAGCGTGGCGCCGTAGTCGCCAGCAAGGTAACGCCCCAGGGAAAGCGTGCCTACAACGCGATTCTGGCTGTCGAATGAGTAGTAGAGCGTTGCATGGCCTGTCGTGATTCCGTAGTCGCGCAGTCCGAAGTGCTGGTCAAAGTCACGCTGGCGAACATGGTTGAGATTGGCGCCAATTGCCCAGGATTCACCCATCGGGCGATACAACAACTCCCCGCCGATGCCTGCGTACATCCACTCAAGATAGCCGGCATAGGCAATACCGTACGTGTCCCTTCCAAGCCTGCCGGCCACGTTGGCTTGAAGGTTGGGAAGTGTGAGTTCAGAGGTGTTCAGGTATTTGCGGATGTCCGTGCGAACCCGGGGCACTCTGCTTGGCGCGTCGTAACGGAACTTGTCATAGTTGTTGATGACGTTGGCACTTGCGGTTCCAGTCACCCACGTGTTCGGGTTGAGGAACGCGCTACCGCTCGCATTGGCTGAGATCTGGTACAGGATGAAGCCATCTGGCCCACCCAGATTCTGGCGGTACCCAAGGCTGAAGCCGCCGCCCCATGGCCGGTTGCTGGCTGCATAGAGCTGCTCGACCTGTCTTTCGGCCGGCGCGGCTATCTCGACGCTGCGGCGCAGATCATCCTCGGTTGCACGGCCATCGAGATACGCCTCAAGCGTTTCGCGCTTGAACGACATGTCGACAACGGGCATGCCCATACGCGTGGTCCGGAAGGTGTACCAGTCGTATCGGCCATCAATGGAGTTCGCCAGGATCCGTCCCGCTCTTCCCGCTCCCTTGGCGCTGCTGGCGTAGCGGTTCTGATAGCCCTCAATGATCAGCTCGCTACCATCGTGCGAGATGCTGTCGACGCGTAGTCCTGCGTTGTTGTCCAGTTCGTTCGCGATCCCGGCCCAGGCCGGTTCGCGTGCGGGGCTTGAGGGCGCGGTGCCTTGGCGCTGTGATGGGTGTTGAACGATTCGCTGCGGAGGCGGGTCAAAGGGCTTCGGGGCCGAAGATGCGTGCCCCGGGTTTCCCCGTAGAGTCAGCGAGAACATTGCTGCTTCGCCACGCTCCCACGCGGCGGTCAGTTCAACGTTGCGATTTGGCGTGTAGACCAGGCCAAGGTTGATGGGTGAGCTCTGCGCAAGGTTGTTGCGGCGGGGTTCGCGCCTGTAGTCATTGCCGTCATATTCGACCTTGAGAAGAAGGGAGTTCAACGGCGTCTGATAGGTGACGCCACCGAATACCCCGACAGGCCCCTTGAACATGTTGCTGATGCCGAACTTGCCAGCGTCCTGGATGTTGCTGGACGCGATGGGTCTGCGATCCTTGAAGCGATCACTGACGAGCCCAAGGGGATTGGAAAAGTCGCCGCGATTTCCAAGGTAGCCCGTTGCGAGTCCCAGTGAGGCATCGATGGGTCCAAAGCGCTTGCTTGCGACAAGGTACTCGCTCGAGAAGAAGCCGGTGCCGCCAAGGTCGCGCACGCCGAAGGCAAGGTCGGGTGTCCAGGGTGTCTCGCTCCACAGGCGGAGCTTGAAGTCGATGGACTTGTCCTTGTAGTTCTGGTCGCCGCTTACCTTGTTTGCGCCATAGCGGATATTGGACACGTTGATGTAACGGAACGAGCCTTCCAGCCATGGAAATGGCTGCAGCGTCAGGTTGTAGCGACTGTAGGGCGAGTTGTGGGAGGCGGTGAACGCGATGTCGCCATCCTCCGCCATCCGCGCGGTCGGCGTCTGCAGCAGACCGACGCCGCCCCATTCGCTGGCGGTGGCAGGCGGAGCCTGCTGCGCGTGCAGTTCGGTCGCCAGGGAAAGCGCCAGCAGCGACAGGGCGAAAGCAGCAGGACGAGCAGCGCAGGTGGGCTTCTGGGTGGAGCGGATCACGGGTGCGGGGCCTGGGTAGCGATGAATGCCGCGAACTCGGCATTGAAGGCGCTGTCGACTGCATCGATGGCATGCTGGCGAAGCGGTACGAAGATGACGCCGCCAGGTGCAACGGCCTGCGGGTCAGCCCGGTTCCATTGCGCGACGCCGACTTTCTGCACAGTCATGTCTGGCTGTACGACATAGAGATCATTGCGATCGGCGGCGCTGGTCACGGTGCAGTCGCGCAGATAGTCATGCACGTCGCGCAACGGCTGGTGGGGGAGTTCGCAGGCTGATTCGACTGCGCCAAGCACGGTGATCGTGTTGGGCCGACGTGGCACGCGCAGTGCATCGCCTTGCTCAAGGATCGGATCGCTACCCCATTGAACCTGCATCAGGCGCATGTCGTTGATGGGGAGCGGCATGCGGCCGGATGCGGGATGGTCCTGCAGCCAGCGCGACAACGCTGTCGCGGCCGTTGCGATCTGCGGATCCTGGCCCTCTTCGAGCAGGTCCAGACTGTACTGCAGGCCGGCCCGCAACCGAACCTGCTGCGGGCGCGCACCCTTCCGGTACAGCGCGATTCCGGGCAGATAGGCGTCTGAAGCGGGGTGCGTGGTGGCCATAAGCTGCGACAGGCGAGTGCCTGCAGCCACGGTGTAGCTTCCTGGTGCCAGCAACGCACCTTCGGCGACAACCTCGAGATTGCGGGATGCGGCAGATCCATTCGCGAGGGCAGCGCCCGATGCCAGCAGCACGGCCAGCAGAAGCAGGAATCGCAATGCCATGGTCAATCCTTTGCGGGGCGGTATGGCTTGAGCTGCACCAGCTCCACGGTGTAGGACGGGCCCAGTTGCTGCCTGCTCTTCCAGATGAAGCCTGTAACCGGATCTGCCCAGTAGATGTTGTGTGCCCGGAAGCCGCCCTCGATGCGCTCGTCAAAGCGCACCAGGGATCGCTCCTTGCCCAGGATGCTAATTGACTCGATCTCGCCGCGGGTCAGCGTGCCGGTGGCCTGGACGCCCATGCGATAGCTGGGGATCCAGTCGTATTCCCGCTGCACGGTGGTGCTGGCGTTGAGCTCCCGCAGCCTGACAAACGGCGAAGCGCCGATGATGCGGGCCTGGAGTTGCCGACCCGGGCTCGAAACGCCTGTCACCAGTCCCGTGCTGTCGAGCTGGAACACGGCATTGCTGCCGGCATACCAGCTCTGGCGACCTGCATCGACGTAGCCCAGCACCATCACCGCTGACAGATCGGGGGCCTTCAACTGCGCCTGGGGAAAGCGGTTTGCCGCGACCTGTTCAGGCGTAGCCGCCACCTGTCGCTTGAACAGCAGGCGGAAGGAGTCGCTGGTTGCACGGCTGGCCGTGGTGCAGCCTGCCAGCGTCGCCAGAACGGAAAGGGCCATCATCCATTGGAGGGTGCGCCGCAGATTGCTGCGCGCCCGAAGCACATCCATGCACATCATGTCACTTGTTCCCGACTTCGTTCTCCGTGCGGGCGGCGGTATACAGGATGTTGGTGAACGGCAGCAACTGGTTCACGAAGCGGTTCCAGCGGGTGACGCCGGCCGCGCCGACGAAGACCACATCGCCCGGCTGCAGCATGAACTGACTGCCGACCGCGAATGCGGTGGGAGAGCGGGCTTCCAGCTGATAAATCGTGGAGGGAACGGTTTCCAGATCCTTGCTGCCACGGATCACGTAGACCGCATTGCCGGCGGAGGTTTCCTGTGTCAGGCCGCGGGCACGGCCAAGTGCCTGGTTCAGCGATACATCGCCGGTACGGAAGCTGTAGGCACCGGGAAGGTTGACTTCGCCCACCACGAAGATTTCCTTGCGATCCAGGTAGGGAATGAAGATCGAGTCCCCGTCCTTCAGGAATAGTTGGCGACCGCCATGCTGGGTAGCCAGTGTTTCCAGATTGATCGTATAGGTGGCGCCAGCGCGGCTGAGGCGCACGCCGGACAGGTCCGCCTGATTGACGTTCAGGCCGGCTTGGCTGATGGCGTCGGCCAGGGTCAACGGCGAGGTGCCCAGCGCGATCGGCGCCGAGCGCTCGGCAGCGCCAGTGACCCACACGCGTTGACTGCCGTAGGTGAGAATGGAGACATCGACCTGGGGGGATTCGATGTACTGGGCCAGGCGCCGGCTGATTTCCTCGCGAAGCGCGACGGGCGTCTTGCCCTTTGCCTGGACCTTGCCGATGTACGGGTAGAACAGGGAGCCATCGCTCTGCACAAGGCGCCCGGCAAGGTTGCCCTGTTGTTGAGGGCCTGCCGGTACCGTCAGTTCCGGGTGATCCCATACGGTGACGTAGAGAATGTCGCCGATGCCGACGGTGTACTCCGGCGGCTGGTAGTCGAACAGTTCGGAGGGAAGGACCTGCTCGCCCTGCGTGGCTCGATCCATCGCAACGAGCTTCGGCGTGATGCTGATGAGCTCAAGATGGCGATCGTCGCTTTGACGTCCAAGCGAGACATCGCTGTGGCGCAGGTGCTGGCCGGGCGCGAGCAGGCAGCCGGAAAGTGTGGTGGCTGTCAGCAGGGCAGCCGCGAGGCAGGTCAACTTCTTGGTCATTTGATTACGTAGATTCGACGGGCATAAAAAACCCTCGCCAAGCATTGCCCGGCGAGGGCCTAAAGCGTGCTGCAGCGGTATTAGCCGCCGGTGCCGCCGGTCCCACCCGTGCCGCCGGTACCGCCGGTACCGCCGGTACCGCCGGTACCCGGGGTGCCCGGATTGCCCGGGTTGCCACCCGGATCGCTCGGACCGCTGGTGCTGTCACCGGCAACGCTGTACAGCACGGCGCCGGCAGCAACTGCGATGACGCTGGTGCCGACAATGGCGGCGGTGGACAGGCCGGCTGCTTCGGCGCCTGCAGCAGTTGCGGCTGCTTCTTCCGGAGCGGCAGCGGCTGCGACAGGAGCTTCCTGAGCGAACACCGGCGAGGACAGGCCCAGCAGGGCCAGGGCGGCAATCATCTTCTTCATCTACGGGGTCTCCTACTCCGTGAGGGAAATTTTCCACCGCTATGTTGGCTGCTATTCATTTGCCCTGTCAAGGAACGTGAAGGAAATGTGGAGTCGCCTTGGCGATTCTCAGAAGTTTTGGAAGATCTCAGCCCTGCCGGAGATGAGTTTTGCTAGTGCAATGACGAGTTGGTGCGTGTGGACGTCCGGCAAGGCGAGGGGTAGGACCATTCCCGCGAGTACGGCAGCGACAACAGCCATCGTACGGGCACGACCGACGGGTGATGCGGCGTGCAGTGCCCATGTGCTGCAGCTCAGTCCAAGTGCCAGCCCGGCAATTACTTCCGAGAGGCTGTGCGCATGCAGCGGGATTCGTGACCAGGCAATAGCGGTGGCCAACAGCACGCCGATTACCAGGCCGATCGCCCGTGCGCGCTTGCCGGGGCCGGCAAGCAGTACACCAATGACTGGATAGACGACACTGGACATCGCGGCATGCCCGGAGAAACCGGTGAAGTGCACGCTCTTGATGCCAATCCCCCAGCCCATGAAGGCCAGCTTTGAGGCAAGCGTGATGCCGGCGGTGACGGCGATGGCCAGCAGCCATTGCCATTTCAGGCGTGCGTCTGCGCCGGGCAGGGTGATCAGCAGTATCAAGGCCATGGGCAGCAGCCAGCGGCTGTCGCCAAGAGCGGAGAGGATTCGCCAGACGTCGGACATCCAGTTCACAACGGGTCGCGGCGGGCCAGCATATCTACTCCGAGGGCCCTGCAGAACGCCCTGCGCTTGGTCCATTCAGCCAGACGAGGTATCCTTTCCCGCTGCCAATGGCCCCGTAGCTCAGCTGGATAGAGCGTCCCCCTCCTAAGGGGAAGGTCGCCCGTTCGAATCGGGCCGGGGTCACCATAATCAACAACTTAGGCAGGCTCAGTGGTGCTCACTTCCCACTGTTTCCCACATATCCACAGGATTTGGTCCCAGTGGTCCCAGCGGCGCGGATCAGTACCGCAGCTTCGCTACTGCGCCGTCGTCGCCCTCTGGCGTCAGGTGGGCATAGTACTTTTCGGTCGTGGCGTAATCGGCGTGCCCGGCCAGGATCTGCACGGCCGGGACCTTGCCCTGCACGATGGCGGTGATGACGGCGGCGGCGGTTTCGTCTTCGATGCCAAGGCTGACGAGCGCGGCCACGGCGGCGCGGTTGATCGAACGGCGGTGTTCGACGTCAGCGGCGCGTGCTTCGTCCTCCTGGCGCTGCGCATCGGCCTTGGCCTGGCGCTCGCGCTCGGCGCGGTCGGCTTCTTCCTGTGCGCGGCGCTCAGCAGCAGCGACGGCCTCGGCCTTTTCGCGCTCGGCCTTTTCGGCGACATCCTTGGCGCGCTGCTCGGCTTCAGCTGCCTCACGGGTCGCGCGCTCAGTAGCTTCGCGGGCCTCGCGTTCGGCGCGTTCCACTGCAGCAGCTGCCTCGCGCTTCGCGTTCTCTGCGGCCTCGGCCTGCAGGCGGGCCTCGCGCTCGACGCGCTCACGCTCGGCCTGCTCGGCGGCAACGCGCTGGCGTTCGGCTTCTTCAGCAGCACGCACCGCTTCCTCGCGGGCGCGGATCTCTTCTTCTTTCCGGGCGATCTCGGCCAGGCGTGCTGCTTCGGCCTCAGCACGGGCGCGTTCCTCGGCTTCAGCGCGCTCGCGCTCGATACGCTCCTGCTCCGCCTCCCAATCGGTCATGGCCCAGAACGACGGGCCACGGAAGCCAAGGGTCTCTTCCAGCATCGCCGGCATCGCCCGAAGGGCTTCCAGCGCGGTGTCATCAACCGACGCCTGGGCGGTGATGCGCGGATCTTCCTGGTTGTCCCAGTTGCGCTGGGTGCTACGTGCCCGGTCGTTTGCGGTGTGCAGACTCATTTCGGTCTCCAAGCCCTTCAAAGGTGCGCAGGGGTATGCTTCGTCCATGAACTGGACGAACTGGCTGACGTTAGGGATTGCGGTGCTGGGCGCTACGCTCGGCGTGTTCAACGCCGTGTGGCTCATCCGAAAGGACACCGTGCGATTGAAGGTGCGATTCGTGATGCTCTACGTGCCGGGCTATGACCTGTGGACCGGTGCCGTTGAGGTGATCAACACCGGTTACCTGCCGGTGACGATCACCGAAGTGGCATTTCATTCCGGAAGGTGTTCCAAGGAGCGAGCCGCAGTGATTACAGATCTTTTGGAGCGCACCGAGCTTCCACACCGACTCGAACCCAGGACGGCTATCAGCATTGCCGCTCGCCCCGATATCGTTGGGGACATCGACAGCGGGCGCTTCACTTGGTGCAGTGCCAGCACTGCGTGCGGCATGCGGGTCTACGCCAAAATCAAACGGAAGAAGTCCTGACGCCTGCAGGCTGTCGCCGGGGCGCAGAGGGGCGACGCAGATATCAACCTGCAGTTGATTGACCCGCACCAGGACCCAGGCGTTGATCGCCACACTCAAGATGGCGAGGCCAAGGGTAAGGTGCTGCAAGGTCTCAGGTGCCACGGCTCGTCTCCTAGCCCTGCCCGGGATGGGTGGGGTATTGGAGATAAATTAGGGCAGACCTAATATCAGGTCAACAGGTTGGGCCTAATTTATTTATGAATGAGCCTTGTCTTGTTCAGGATTGCATGACGCTCAAAGAAAAGCCCCGCTATAGCAGGGCTGGGATTCGCATATGCATGCAGCGCCTAGGCTATGCGTGTCTTTGTACCATCGTATCAATCTGCTTTCATCTGCTGGATAAGTCTATTTGACGCCGCGCGCTCTTCTTTGTCTCTAGTCTGCTTGGCAGCGTGCATCAGTAGAGTGTCCTCTACATTCTGGAGAAGATCTTTTGAAATCTTCAATGAGTCATCTTTACTGTGGCGTGAAGATGAAATTGTTGCCGACACTCCAGATTTCATCCATGTACGATTCCCCCTCCTGTCTGAAACCAATATCCAGCCGTCTGCCTCAATTGCCGCAACGACGGCTTCAACGGTTCCAGGTAACGCACATTCCACAGGGTGCTGCCAGCTCTCCTTGCGCGAGCGCTCCATGCAATCCTCATCATAACTTTGTGGCAAAAATACAAGTTCAACTGAATCGTATGACAGGTCATCAAGAGTGGCGCCCTTGATGTTCTCTTTAGGCCCCCGGGGCTCCTTCTCAAGGCCAGCATGATTTCCGCGGTCCATATATACACTGGCGCTTACAACGGGCACGGCGAAAAATGCGGGCGGTTGCGGATGGCTACACACAAGCGCGTAGTGGGTGTCGGTGCATTCCGTAAACCCCTCTAGACGAGCCAGGTGCGCGATGCCAGGGACGGTGTAATTGCTAATTTTGGTGAACGTTAGTGCATGCCCTTTCGATGAGCCTGCCCTGCCTCTATCTTCATCCGGACGTGCTGGCTGACCCTCGCCACTAGAACATCCTGAAGTAAGCGCAGCGGAAACTGCCACGGTTACACATAGGTGCGCCAATGCGTTCATGATCTATTTTCCTTCGCCATCATTTGGATGTTTAATCAAAGCGTTGAATCGACTACTCCTCCACAGCTCCGCATCTGCCGCAGTGACTCAGAAGCGTTCTTTGACGCCACATCAATCGGTCCATCCGCCAACCCAATGGACACGGCCAATAACCGTGATTGGATTCCTCTTTGATTCCATTGGTTTCGGGTCTTTCCAGTTGTGATCGCCTCGGGGATTGTCGCTATGGAAGTAGATTCCGGCGTCCAACACCATGGCTCGTTTGACGTAGAATTCGGGGTTTCCCACACCGACCAACTGGATGACGTACAGCACTCCGTTGATCACCTTGGTATCTGAGGTGTCGAACAGGATCGCGTCGCCGTCCTCGATGATCGGCTCCATGGAGTCGCCCTTGCCGTAGTAGACGGCAAGGTTGCGGCCATAGATGCCCCGGCGGCGCAGACTGGTCTTCTTGAACTTCAGGCTGTGGGTCTCGGCGTATTCATCCGCTTCGGCACCCGTGCCTAGACCCGCAGCCTGGGAGTAGCCGAGCACGTCCTCGTATTCGGAGTAATCAGGGCTTTCATTTGATGTGCCGAAGTACAGTTCATCGAAATTTGCCCCATGATCGACGGCAATCTGGCGCGCAGTTTCGATTTCCGGACGAAACTTCCCATTCAGCCAATCGTTGGCTGTCACGTTAGATACCCGATAGGTGCGCTGCAGGTAGGCTCCTGCGCCCCGACGTGGTATCCCACGTTTGGCCAGAAGCTCTACCAAGCGGCGGCCAAATTCAGGCGCGTAGTTGTCAGGTGGTCTCTTAGGCATAGCCTAAATGATGCCGTGTAAAAAATTAGGTTTGCCCTGTTGACTGAAGATTAGGCATGGCCTAATGTTCGCGGCATGGACATGAAAGCCAGCTTGCAAAAAGTCATTGAGGTTGCAGGAAGTCAGCAGCGATTGGCTGAGCACCTGGGCATCCGTTCGGCGTCTATCAGCGAATGGAAGGCGCGTGGTCGTGTTCCAGTCGAACGCTGCCTCGCCATCGAAGAGGCTACCGGCGTCTCCCGCCACGACCTTCGCCCGGACGTCTTCGGCCCGGCTCCAGCCCCCGAGGACACCCCGGCAGCCGGGGAGGTGGGCTGAGATGGGCATGCCCAACGACCTCCTGCGGGCTTTTGCTGAGCGGTTGGTCCGTGAGCTTCTCGAGCGTGCTGGGTCACCAGCGATGGACGTAGGGGCCGCGGGGATCATTCGAGATCCTCCTGCCGCTGCCAACATTCCCGGTCGGCACCACAGTCTTGCAGGAAGGGCATTCGAGCCTGGACCGTCCTCTGGGAATGAGGATGGAGATCGCGCTTCGATTGTCGAGGCAGCCTTGGCAGACGTAGTGGCTCGGCTCCACGGGATCCATGCCGAGTTCGCTCAGCTCTGCGGGAGTTTTCAGGCGGTAAACCACAGCTTCGGTGGGGAGCGCGAATGGCGCGTACTTCTCGCGCTGCAGTTTCAGGCGCTTCACCTCGGCCAATTCCTCCTTCACCTGCAGCAGCTCCGTTCGCAGGCTGTCGGCATCGGCAATCAATCCGCCGATCTTTTGCTGTGCATCGAGAAGCTTTGTGAAGGCCTCGGAAATTGCGCTTGCACTGGCGATGTAGTCCCGAACATCCATCGCGGTCCTCGCGGCGTTCAGGGCGTTGAGGGCAGGTCCGATGGCTGATGTCAGGAGTCCTAAATCCATGTCCGTCTCCGGTGGTAGTTGGGTTGGGTCGCACCCCCAACTCTACCGGCAGACGGACACCCCTATGGCCGGCCATGGTTCAGGTCTCCCGAACAGGGAAGGGCACCACTTGGCCTTGCCCTGCGATCTGCCGCTGCGGCCGCTGCGGCACCAAGCGCACGACCACTCGATCACCCCGTCGGCTCACGACGTAGAGCCGGCTGCACATCAGCACGAGCGTTACGACGTTCTTCGGCTGCTTCCTCACTGAATCCATGTGGCTCGGTCCTACGGGATTGGGCCTCTATTTCGCCTTCTGGGCGTTGATCAAAGCGAATCAATCATGACAACCCAGCTTGATCTACCCATGCGTGGACACCCGACCAGCGTTGACCTGGCCGACGTGGCACGGCAACAGAGTTGGGGCGCGGTGCTGACGTACTGCGCCAGCAAGAGCGGCCTGCAGGACAAGGCTATTGCCGCTGAGATAGGCATGCAGGACGCGGTGTGGTCACGCTGCAAGACCGGTACCAACTCGCCCAGTGGCGAGCAGCTGATACGCCTGATGCAGCGCTGTGGGAACTCCGCGCCGCTCTTCTGGTTGCTTATTCAGATGGGCCTGGACCCTGCCAGCGTCCGTCCATTGGAATCGGAGAGCGAGCGCAAGGTGCGGGAGCTGACCGAGAAGCTGGAAGCGGAACGCACCCGCAGTCGGATCTTGTCTGAGGCATTGGCAGGGAGGGCGGCAGCATGAATCGCCATACCGATCCGATCGCCTACGCCATGTGGGTCGTCCAACAGCGCTGGCACATCGCCGGCTGCTTGCTGCTGCTGCGGGTCAAACCGTAATGGAATTCCGCGCCCCCTCACTTCCCGGTAGCTCCGGAAAGGACAGCCCGAGCCTGACGGGTTGGGGGACTGCGGTTATTCAGGCCAATCAGGAGTGCTTTCAAGTGCAGCCATTTCAGATTCTTCGCCGTACCACTGATCCTGTTTCCGCAGGAGTAGAAGACGTTCCCGACGAAGCCAAGAACGCCTTCTTCCTGGCCATGGGGGCATACATCGAAACCGGGATTCACGGGCTGTGGTTTGAGCCGACAACGCCGATGGACGGGCACTGTCCTAACGATCTCGCCGTAACCATCGGGCAGAGGTTCCACGAGCTCAACATGCTCTACAACGCCGCTGCAGATACCGGCAGCCCCATTGAGGACCGACTGGCTGGGGCCATGCTCTGGATCGACGCAGACTGGGCCGGAATGCCCAAGGTGGATTTTCTTGGCGGCCCCAAGGACTGGCGCGAGCAAGGAATGCTTGGTGACGACCTCATCTTCGTCATGACGCCGCAAGCTGAAGTCGCGGGCTATCGAGTTGACTTCCTCCTGTGGTTTGCCAGGGGGCGAGAGCTGCGTGGGATCGCCATTGAGTGCGACGGGCACGATTTTCACGAGAAAACAAAGGAGCAGGCCGCCAGGGACAAGAAGCGAGATCGCGAGATCAACGTAGCCGGCTTCCCGGTCATCCGCTTCACAGGGTCGGAGATCTTCCGCGATCCGGTTGGCTGTGCTGAGCAGGTCAAGCGTGCGCTTGATGATCCTCTTCACATCGTGTCCAAGAACTCGGGGCTGTTCTGATGCCATCCCGAATCGTCCGCGAGGGAATCTTGACCAGCGAGAGGGTGAATACCCTCTCGCCCAATGCCGAGTTGTTCTACCGCCGGCTGATGTCAGTGGTGGACGATTTCGGGCGTTTTTCCGCAAACCTGACGCTGCTTAGGGCGTCCTGCTACCCGCTGAAGCTGGATAGCGTGAAAGAAGACTCGATCTCCAAACACCTGGCCGAGTGCGTTGGTGCAAGGCTGATCGTTCTCTACACGGTCGCAGACAAGGCGTTCCTAGAATTGCAGGACTTCCGACAGCAGGTGAGGGCAAAGGATAGCAAGTACCCAGCACCTGATGATCAGATGCAAAGCACATGCGTAGCAGATGCTTTGCATCCGATAACGGATGTTCACCTAGGCGGAGACGTAGTCGGAGACGAAGACGGAGGCGATAAAGGGGCTGCGTTTGCTTTGCAATCTTCGCCAGTCGAGGCTCCCTTCATCGAGATCGCCATCAACACTGGGGCTGGGTTCCCGGTGTCGCTGGCTGCGGTGGACGAGTTCTCCAAGCTGTATCCCGCTGTCGATGTGAAGCAGGAGCTCAGGTCAATGAAGGCCTGGGCAATGTCAAACCCCGCGAAGAGGAAGACTCAGAGTGGGATGATGCGCTTCATCAACTCGTGGCTGTCCAAGGCGCA
This sequence comes from Stenotrophomonas sp. GW821-FHT09E08, assembly GCF_059416125.1. Taxonomy (NCBI): domain Bacteria; kingdom Pseudomonadati; phylum Pseudomonadota; class Gammaproteobacteria; order Lysobacterales; family Lysobacteraceae; genus Stenotrophomonas; species Stenotrophomonas sp. GW821-FHT09E08. The sequence goes on along the minus strand of NZ_JBWKOO010000010.1, from coordinate 93,324 downwards.
GAACCAGGCGCCGACCCGGCAGGGAGCGACCCCGACGCCGCAGAAGGGCGCGTTGCCGAGGCTAAGCGCATGACGACCCTCGAAGCCAACCACCGCGCCGCGATCCACCAGGTCGAACGGCAGGTGCTGCACACGGCGATGTGCCGCCCGTCCAGCATCGCCGACATGCAGCTGCAGCCGGGCCACTTCGGCAACGAAGCGCACGGCCAGTTGTGGGAGCTGATCCGCAGCATGGACGCCGGCGGCAAGCCTGTGGATGCTGTGACGATCTCCGACGTGGCTGACCGCATGGGCAGCCCGCGACTGAGCGAGCTGGCGATGCTGATCGGTGTCGACCGCGATCTGTACCCCAGCAGCCAGCCGGCCTATCAGGCGTCGATCTTGCTCGCCGCGTGGCGTGACCGTGAGGCCCTGGCGATCGCGCGCGAGCTGCAAGAGGGCGCACAGGCTCGGCAGGAGGACGCGGTAGACGCCGCGATCCAGCGGCTTATGACCCTGCACACCGCAGACCGCAGCTACGAACACACGTCGCAGTCGGCGCTCGATGCGGCTGTGGCTCAGGCCATGGAAGCGCAGCGCAATGGCGGGAAGCTGATCGGCGTCTCCACCGGCATCTTCGACCTGGACGAGGCGCTGGGCGGCTTCCACGACAGCGACCTGATCATCGTCGGCGCGCGCCCTGCGATGGGCAAGACCGGCTTCCTTCTGGGCGCCACCGCCGCCGGCGCGAAAGGTGGGGCGGTGGGGCTGATCTCTGGCGAGCAGCCCGCCGACCAGGTGGGCCTGCGCTGGTTGGCGGCCGGGTCGGGCGTCAACGTCGGCCGCCTGCGCGCCGGCAAGTTCCGTCACGACGATGTCGGCTCGCTGCTGCACGCCGCCGAGCAGTACGGCGCGCTTCCGGTGCGCATCCACGATCGGCCATCGCCGGACATCACTGAGGTGGTGCGCGAGGCCCGCCGTTGGAAGCACCAGCTGGGCATCCGCGCACTCTACGTCGACTACCTGCAGCGCATCGAGATCGCATCGATGTCGCGCGCGCCGAAGCACCAGCAGGTGGGCAGCATTACCCGCAGCCTGAAGAACCTCGCGCGTGGGCGAAGAAGACCCTGAAGTTCGCTTCGGCCGGTTCGGCGACCCTGTGGGAAGGTGGCGGCAGCATCAACGGCTACGGCGTGGACATCACCAACCAGGTGAATGCCGGCGACACCTTCTTCGGCAACTGGAACGACCTGGTGGTCGGCATGTGGGGCGGCCTGGAACTGACCGTGGACACCGCGGCCCTGGCGAAGTCCGGCGGCGTCCGTCTGATCGTCTTCCAGGACGTGGATTTCGTTCTGCGCCGCGTCGAGTCGTTCTGCATCGGCCGCAAGGCGTAACCACTGGACGGGGCTGCTTCGGCGACCCCATCCCGTACACTGGAGAATTCAGCGTGCTCACCGTATTCATGAAGTTGACCGGCGCCATTACCGTTGGCGGTGACGTCGTCAAGCCGCCGGCAATCATCGAATGTTCGCATGCGGAAGCGGCGAACTACATGCGACGCGGCAAGGCTGTTCCGGCGCCGGCCGAAGCCGCCCCGACCGCCGTCACCCCGAGCGCTGAAAACGCGAAGGGCGAAGGTCAAGGCACTGGCGACCAGGCCGGCGTGAACTCGCTGGAAGCTGCGAGCGATGCGAACCACGTCGATGCAACTGTCCAGATCGGCGAACAGCAGGTGCCGGTCCAGATCGTCGGCCAGGACGCGGACGGCACCGTCGTGGTGACCGAAGCCAGCGGCGAAGCCATCGACAACGCCACCGCCGCCAAGCCGGCCGCCGTCACCACCGAAGCCGCACCGGCCACCGAGCCTAAGGCCGAGGAAGCGGAAAAGCCGCTGACCCCGAGGCAGAAGCGCGAAGCGGCCAAGGCTGCGACCGCAGCTGCTGGCAAGTAACCAACCCACCACACAGAGGCACGCACAGACATGTTGCGCGGACTGAAAACCCTTACCCTGGGCACCACTGCCGTCGATGCACGTTCGTTCAAGGGCCACGCCCTGGCCCAGGTGACCCGTGGCGCAGCCACCGGAAACCTGTCGCTGGTGATCGAACACAGCGACAATGGCACCAGCGGCTGGACCAACGCAGGCGCCATCGCGTTCAAGGTCGGCACCGACCCGGCCGGCGCCGAAGCCGCCGCCGAAATCGACATGGACAAGTTCAAGCGGTACATCCGCAAGGGCGCGGCCACCGTCGGCGACTTCGTGGCCCTGGTGCCACAGGTGGACGGCTACTAATGCCGTCCCCGGCCTGGGAAAACCTAGACGACTTTCTGAACGTGGATGATTTCGCCACCACGGCGACGTTCACCAACAGTGACGGCCAGGTTTCCCAGCCGGTGACCTGCATCTTCGACGATCCGTACTTCGACAAGCAGCTGGGTGAATACGTCGCCACCGATAGCGACCCGCGCATCACCTGTAAGGAAGTCGATGTCTCCAGCGTAAAGAAGCACAATGAATGCGTCATTGCGAGCATGCCGGGTCGGAAATACACCGTCATCCATGATCCCAAGTTCGACGGCACGGGAACGTGCGTGGTGTACCTGGGGCGCGTCGAGTAGAGATCGCCATGGGACCGCTGACGATCGACATCGACGGCCGGGGCATTGATGCCCTAGCCGATACGTTTGGGGCGACCGAGAAGCAGATGAAAGCCGCCATGCGCTCTACCTACGCGAAGATGGGGCGGTGGATGCGCACGCAGTCGGTGCGCGGCCTTTCATCGAAGCTGAAGATTCAACAGAAGATCCTTCGCTCGCGCGTGCGTACCTATCGGATGCAGCACGGCATGGACGATGGCCAGGGCGCAAAGGTGTGGTATGGCATCAAGGACATCGCCTTCGCCAGGCTGAACCCGAGGCAGAACGGCAAGGGTGTGAAGGCACAGGGCGGACGGTTCGAACAAGGCGCATTCATCGCCAAGCTGTATGGACGCAATGCAGTGCTGAAGCGAATCGGAAAAGAGCGCGTGCCGCTTCGGATCGTCTATGCCGGGATTGCGGATGAAGCTATCACCTACATCGAAGATTTCGTCATCGGCACCCCTCAATTTGACGCGCAATTCTATCGCTTCCTGGAGCACGAGCTGAAATGGCGGACATCGATCCTGAAGTAGATTTCGATGAACTGCATGACGCGATCAAAGCGAGGATCGTGGAGGCATTCCCGGATTTAAAAACCGTCGAGTTCTACCGTGACGACGAAGACACCCTGTTGCCGACGCCTGCGTGCCTGCTGGCGATGACCGAGGCTGAGCCGAACCCGGATGCAGACGCCGGCACCGGACAGTTCCCCGTGATGCTGCGGTTCGAAGCGAGCATCATCATGGCGCACCGTTCGCCGGCCACGCACACCGCGGTGCGCAAAGCGGCGCTGGCCTTGGCGACCTGGCTGTATCAGCGACGGCGGTTTCCGCCGTGCGACCCCGTGCAGGTGATCGCGGTCGAGCCGGACGAATTTGCACCGAATGCCGACAAGTTCGTCGTGTGGCGCGTCGAATTCGTGATGAACGCGTTCCTGGGCGAAACGGCATGGAAGAACGATGGTACGGTCCCGACCGATGTCATGTTCAGCTGGTCGCCGGAGATCGGAAGCGGCAACGAAGACAAGTACACCGACGTTGCGCAGCCGCTGCCATGAGCGCAGAACAATCTCGCCTGCTGGGCAATCTGGTGATGCTCGGAGTTGTCGCTGAGCTGGATGAGGCCAATGCGCTGGTGCGTGTTGATGCCGACGGACTGCTGACCGACTGGCTTCCGTTCACGGTCAACCGCGCCGGCCCTGGTGTGCGCGAGTGGTCCGCGCCTGAAGTCGGTGAACAGGTGGTCATCGTGTCGCCCTACGGCGACCCGTCACAGGCGGTGGTGCTGGGCAGTGTGTATCAGGACGCCCACGGCGCCCCGGCGAACCTGAAGACGATCCGGCGAACCGAGTTCGCGGACGGCGCGTTCATTCAGTACGACCGCGAAGGCCATCGCTACGAAATCAACGTGCCGACTGGCGGCATAATCACCCTGACGGTCGGGAAGACGGTACTGAAGCTGGAAGACGGTCAGGTCATGTTGACCACGCCGAAGCTTGTCGTTGATGCGCCGGAGAGCCAGTTCACCGGAAACGTGACCATCGACGGCGACACTTCCGTGAAGGCGATCACCTCGAACGGCGTCAACATCAGCAGTACGCACAAGCACGGCGGCGTGCAGTCTGGCGGTGGGACGACCAGCGCCCCGCAATAGTCAACGGAAATCGCGGCAGTGGATGCCGCACGTGTGCGCGGCCATGATCGCTCCATGCTTGGAACCAATGCCACCACCGGTAAAGCGCTGTCGGGAATCGACCACCTGCGGCAGTCCATCACCGATATCCTGACCACGCCCATTGGGACGCGCGTGATGCGTCGTGAGTACGGCAGTCAGCTGTTTCAGCTGCTCGACGCGCCGATGAACCGCTCTACGGCGATGGACCTGATGGCCGCCACCGTCGATGCGCTGGAGCGCTGGGAACCTCGCATTCGGGTGACGAAGGTAACACCGAGAGTGGCAGCCGCTGGGCGTGTCGAAATTGACCTGGAGGGCGAGTACCTGCCTGATGGGCGTCCCATTGTCATTGATGGAATTGTGGTGAAGTAAATGGCCGGCGCATTCACCAACGTCAACCTTTCGCAGCTGCCGGTTCCCGATGTCGTCGAACAGATCGAGTTCGAAGCGATCCTGGCCGACATCCTTGCCGACTTCATCAAACGCATGGCCGCTGCCGGAGTGACCTACACCGGCCTGGTGGAGTCCGACCCGCTGTATAAGTTGGCCGAAGCCTCCGCCTATCGCGAAGTGCTGGTGCGCCAACGCGCGAACGAATCGGCGAAGGCCGTCATGTTGGCGCTGGCTGTCGGCGCAGACCTTGACCAGCTGGGTGCGAACGTCAACGTGCAGCGCCTGCTGATCGACGCAGGCGACCCGAACGCGGTCCCGCCGGTCCCGCCGACCTTTGAGAGCGATGAAGATCTCCGCGCGCGTATCCAGCTGTCGTTTGAAGGCTATACGACTGCCGGCAGTGAAGGCAGTTACGTGTTCCATGCGCTGACCGCCGATGGCGACGTGAAGGACATTTCCGCCACCAGCCCGACGCCTGGCGTCGTGAACGTGTACGTACTTTCCCGCAGTGGCGACGGCACTGCGGTGCCGGCCCTGGTTGCGAAGGTCGATGCTGCGCTGAACGCCGAAGACATCCGCCCGATGACCGATCACGTTATCGTCGCGTCGGCCGAGATCGTGCCGTTCTCCGTCAATGCCGTGCTGACCATGTACCCCGGCCCCGACCCGGAGGTGGTTCGCCAAGCAGCATTGGACAAGCTGGCCGAATACATTTCCAAGGTGCAGCGCATAGGCTACGACGTGACCCGCGCCGGCATCATCGGCGCGCTGGTGCAGCCCGGCGTGCAGAACGTCATGTTGACATCGCCGGCCGCCGATGTCGTCATCACCGACAGCAAAGCGCCGTATTGCAGCAGTATCGTCGTGGCCAACGCGGGTGCGACCGATGTCTGAAACGCTACTGCCATCAAGCGCAAGCGTCATCGAACGCGCGATGGAGTTGGCCGCCGCCCGTATTGAGGCGGTGCCGACTCCGGCGCGCACCATGTGGAGTCCGCAGAATGCCCCGGCGCAGCTGCTGCCGTGGCTGGCGTGGGCGTTCAGCGTTGACACCTGGGATACGACGTGGACCGAGGCGCAAAAGCGGGACACCATCGCCGCAGCGTATGCCGTGCAGCGGCAGAAGGGCACCGTTGGTGCTGTGCGCCGTGCGTTGGCTGCGCTGGGCCTGGGCATCACCATCGTGGAGTGGTGGCAGGAAACGCCGAAGGGCGAGCCGTACACCTTCCGCATTTCGGTGGACGTGGATCAAAACGGCGCTGAGCCTGACGCGATTGCGAAGGTTCTGGAAGTACTGAACACATCGAAGAACCTGCGTTCGCACCTGAATTCGGTGGACTTGAACATCGTCAGCTATTCATCCGTGCACTTCGCTGCGGCCACCGCTGTCGGACACGAATTGACTATTCTGCCTTCCTGAGACTCGATTCAATGGCGACTTATAAAACCATCCTGACCAACAAGGGGCTTCAGCTGGTCGCCGCCGCTTCGGTCGCCGGCACGCAGATCGTGCTGACCGACATGGCTGTCGGTGATGGCAACGGCAACCCGGTGACGCCTAACCCGGTACAGAACACGCTGGCCCGCGAGCGCTACCGGCACGCGGTGAATCGCCTGGTGGTTATGCCGGACGATCCGACCGCGTTCCTTGCTGAACTGATTATCCCGGCGGATATTGGCGGCTTCACCATCCGCGAAGTCGGCCTCTATACGAACAACGGCGACCTGTTCGCCGTGGCTAACGTGCCGAACGCGTACAAGCCGACCGCCGACGAAGGTTCGTTCGGCGATACCGTCGTCAGGATGGCATTCAAGGTCGCGAACGCCAGTGTCGTGACCATCGTTTTCGACCCGAACGTGACTGTCGCCACGCAAGCGTGGGTGGCGAACAGCGTCAGTGCAGCGACGATCATTCCTGGCGGTCTTGCAGGGCAACTGCTGTCCAAGCAGTCCAATGCAGACGGTGACATCCAATGGATCGATGTCACCGAAGGCATCACTGTGATCGTGTTCTCTCGTGAAGAAACGCAGACACTGGCGGCGGGCCAAACGGTGATCGACTTGGCGCAGATCACTGCCGAAGGGGCCGCGGTCTACATCGACGGGACGCGTCTTCGCAGTGACCAGTTCAGCCAGACCGGGCCAACGAAGATCGCTTTGGTCTCATCGTATCCGGCGGGTACGAAGGTGACGGTGGTGCAGAACGAGGAGCTTGGAAAGACCGATGTTCTACAGCGTCCTCAGAATCTGGCCGATGTGCCGGACAAGTCCCTGGCGCGGCTTAACCTGGGCCTGCCGAACTGGCTGGCGACCTCCAGCATCAACTGGTCGCAGCTGCTGAATGTGCCAGATTACGCCAAGCGCTGGTCAGCGTGGAGCGAAGTCACCGGGAAGCCGACAAGCTTCCCGCCGAGCGCGCATCAACACTCATGGAGTGACATCAACGGCGCGCCGGAAACAGCGACCCGGTGGCCGAACTGGACCGAAGTCAACAACAGGCCGTCACTGTTTCCGCCGTCCGCGCACTTGCACGTGGTTGGCGACGTTAGTGGACTTCAGACGGAGCTGGATAACCGTCCGATCACTGGCTCATCCCCGCGATTCACTGGTTTTGCTCCGTCCGCTTCCACGCAGGGTTTTCAGTTCGCGTGGAACATCGCCCCGGTAGGTGGCGGGCAGAACGAATACATTAACAACCGTGGCGGTGGCTCTGGCGGGCATTATTTCTACAGCCGCGCGGTTATTACGGACCTGCTGAACGCTGTCGCCTGGATCACCGCCGCCGGCGCTATCGGTTCGATCAGCGGCTATGATTTTGGTTCGTCGCGAAAGCTGAAGGACATTGACGGCCCGGTGCCGTATGGCCTGGCGGCTGTCGAGCGTATGGAGCTTGCCGCCGGCCACTACAAGCCGGAGTACAACGGCGACGGCCGCCGCCGCCTGTTCTTTGTCGCCGAACAGCTGGCCGAACTGGTGCCGGAAGCTGTGGACCTGGAGGGCGTGGAGTTCAACGGCGAGCGCGTGCCGTCGATCAAGCTGGACCAGCTGCTGCCGGTGATGGCAAAGGCCATCCAGGAACTTGCGGCCGAGGTTCGAAAACTGAAGGCGGGTCGCTGATATGCCAGGCGGATACCGTAGCGGTAGCATCGATTTCGACGACCTGTTCGACGCGTATGTGGAAGGGCCTTATTCGCAGGACACCGGTCGGCGTGTTGGTGGCGCGGACCTGAGTCGTCGTTATGCGCATATCCAGTTCGGAAGCAAACGCGCCGATGTAGGGTATCGCGTCGGCGGTGTGGACGTGTCGAATCTATGGGCGGCGAAGGGCACGGCTTCCTATGATTCAGGTGGTGCTCTTTCATCGGAGCTGCCGTCATGAAGCCCCTGGTCTGCTGACGCTGTATTGATGTTGAGGGAAGCGTCAATTGGCGGCCGCACTCAGGCGAAGCACAGAAAGACCTCGGCGGAAATCGCGGAAGTGGAACGACCGCATAGTGGCGGCCATCATTCGCAGTAGAACCGTATCACCCACCGGACACCCATCACATGGCAACCGATTTCCTGCACGGCGTCGAGGTAATCACCATCGACGATGGTGCGCGCCCGATCCAGACCGCCAGTTCCAGCGTGATCGGCATTGTCGGCACTGCGCCGCGCGCCGATGAAAACGAGTTTCCGCTGAATAAGCCCGTCATGGTTGCCGGTTCGCGCGCGAAGGCCGCGAAGCTGCTGGCTCTGCCGGCTGACGAAGGCCACAGCGACGGCACCCTGCCGGACGCGCTGGACAGCATCTTCGACCAAACCGGCGCGGCCGTGATCGTGGTCCGTGTCGAGGGAGGCGCTTCCGACGCCGAAACCCTCGCAAACGTCCTGGGCGGCGCCAACGCCATGACCGGTGCGTATGAAGGCGTGCAGGCGCTGCTGGCCGCGAAGTCCGTCACCGGATACAAACCGCGCATCCTGATTGCGCCGGGCTTCACCCATCAGCGCACGCAGGGTGGCATCACCGTTGTCACCCTGTCCAACCAGGGCGCGGGCTACGCGGCTGCGCCGTCCGTTTCGTTCACTGGCGGCGGTGGCACTGGCGCGATGGCCGAAGCCGTGCTTGGCAGTGGCGCGAACGCTGGCAAGGTGGTGGAAGTCAAGGTGACCAACCCTGGTAGCGGCTACACCAGCGCGCCCACCGTTGTGTTCACTGGCGGAACCCCTGCCACGGCCGCTGTTGCGACCGCCGCGTTCGGCAACACCGCGAACGCCGTCGTCGCCGAACTGGTTGGCATTGCCGAGCGCCTGCGCGCGACCATCGTCGCAGACGGCCCCAGCACCAACGACGACGACGCCATACAGACCGCAGGCGACTTCGGTTCCAAGCGCGTTTACCTGGTGGACCCGCGGGTGCTGAAGACCGGCGACGACGGCCTGACCACCACGGTCTATTCGTCTGCGGTGGTTGCTGGCGTCATCGCCAAGACCGACAACGACGTCGGCTGGTGGGCCTCACCCTCGAACAAGGAAATCAACGGCATCACCGGCACCGAACGCGCCATCGACTTCACCATGGGCGACGTGAACAGCCGTGCGAACCTGCTGAATGGGAAGAACGTCACTACGATCATCCGCGAATCCGGCTTTCGCCTGTGGGGCAATCGCACGCTGTCGAGCGACCCGAAGTGGCAGTTCCTGTGCGTGGTCCGCACCGCTGACATCATCGCCGACAGCCTTCAGGCCGCCCATCTGTGGGCCGTGGATCGCGGCATCACGAAGAACTATGTCGAGGACGTGCGCGAGGGCGTGAACGCCTTCCTGCGCGGCCTGAAGGCGCAGGGCGCGATCCTGGGCGGTCAATGCTGGCTGGATCCGGAGCTGAACAGTGCTGCGGCCATCCAGAACGGCCAGGTGTATTGGGACTTCGATTTCACCCCCGTCTATCCGGCTGAACGCCTGACGTTCCGTTCGCACCTGGTGGACAACTACATCACCGAGATCTTCTGACATGTCCGCAGCCCGAAACGTTCGCAAGAACATCAATCTGTTCGTCGATGGCTGGGGCCAGGCCGGGCAGATCGTCGAGTACAACGCCCCGAAGCTGACGCTGAAGACCGAGGAATTCCGCGCCGGCGGCATGCACGGTCCGCTGGAGCTGACCCTGGGCCACGAAAAGCTGGAATGCGATTTCACCCTGTCCGGCTATGACCCCGATGTGCTGGCGTTGTTTGGCGTCACCGAGGGAGGTCAGGTGCAGTTCACCGCACGCCAGGCGATGGAGTCCTTTGACGGCACCGTGGCCGCCGTCGTCCACAACATGCGCGGCAAGATCAGGGAAATAGACCCCGGCACCATCAAACCCGGCGAAATGCCGTCGCTGAAGATCACTGTGGCGCTGTCCTACTACAAGGAAATGCATGGCGCACGCCTGATTCACGAGGTGGACGTTGAAAACATGGTCTTCGTGAAGAACGGCGTGGATGTGCTGGGCGCAATCCGTAACGCGCTAGGCATCTGAAGCGGCGATGCATACATAGGATCGTCGGCGAGGGTTGAGCCGTTGCCGGCCTCATTCACCATCACGGGAAAGTCCGTTCATGAGCAAAGACTACCTGAAGGAATACGACGGTGGCGTGGAGATCACGCTGGCCAATCCGGCTGACATCGGTGGCGCGAAGGTATCGGTGCTGAGGTTGCGCGAGCCAGCCGTGCGCGACCTGGAAGCTGCACAGAAGGCCAGCGGCGGCGACGACGCCTCCAATGAGGTCCACCTGTTTGCCAACCTGATGGAGATCAGTGCCGAGGATGTGCGCAACCTGAAGTTTCGCAACTACAAGCGCGTGCAGGCCGGCTTCGGGCTTTTTACCGCCTGACGCGCGAGTACATCCGGGGCGGTGTGCTGGCATTGGCCTCGCATACCGGTTGGGCTGAGGCTGAAATCATGGCCTTCCCCGCGTCCAGGTTCATTTGGTATCTGGAAGGTCTGCAGAAGGATAGATAGGTGTGGCTTCCAAGACCTTGAAGGCATCGGTTCTGATCGGAGGTTCGATTTCGTCGAGCCTCCGATCTGCATTGGGTTCCACCAAAGATGGGCTGACGAAGATCGGCCAAGCCATCGTTGATGTAGAGCGCCGCCAGCGGCTACTGGGCAATTCCATCCAGACCTTCGGCCGCATGGGCAAGAATGTGGACGGCCTGCGCCGTGATTACGAGCAGTTGACCCTGGCATCGGACCGGCTTCGCTTGGCGCAGACCCGCCTGGCCACTGCGCAGCGAGCGGTCGATGCGAACATGGCGCGCCGCTCGGCACTGGGCGGCCAGATGATGGGAGCGGTGGGGGCCGCGGTCGGGACCGGCTTTGCCATCGGTAAGCCGGTGATGAACGCTGCGAACTTCGCACGCGAAAACCAGCTGATCGGCAACACCGCCAACATGACCGGCGACGAAGTGGCCAAGCTGGGGCAGACGATCCTGGCCGCGTCGAAGGATACCAACCAGGGCGCCGATGAACTGCAGAAGGCTATCGGCTTCCTGGTGGCCGCTGGCCTGGATGCAACGACTGCCGAAGCCAGCATTCGGACCATCGGCCGCACCACCACGGCTGCCGGCGCTGACATCGAAGACCTGTCCAAGGCATCGTTCACGCTTATCGACGCACTGAAGATCAAGCCTGAAGGCCTGCAGGGTGCGCTGGATATGCTGGCCGTGGCCGGCAAGGAAGGTAATGTCGAACTGAAGGACATGGCCAAGGTGCTGCCGGTCCTGGGCTCATCGTTCGTGGCATTGAAGATGGGCGGCAGTGAGGCGGTGGCCACGATGGGCGCTGCGCTGGAGATCGCACGCAAGGGTGCTGCCAGTGCCGATGAAGCTGCGAACAACATGCAGAATTTCATGGTGAAGATGATGTCACCTGAAACGCTGAAGAAGGCGCAGAAGAACTTCGGGCTTGACCTTTACAAGATCATAACCGATGCGCAGACGACCGGTGCGAACCCGTTCGAAGCCGCCATGCAGTCCATCATGAAGGCCACCGGCGGTGACCAGAAGAAGATCGGTGATTTGTTCCAGGACATGCAGGTGCAGTCGTTCCTGCGCCCGATGATCCAGAATTGGGAAGAGTACAAGCGCATCAAGGATCAGGCGCTGACCGGGTCTGCCGGCACCACCGATCGCGACTTCGCGCTGATGATGGGACAGCAAGCCGAGCAGATGAAGGCGGCGAGGATTTCCGCCGACAACCTGGCCAAGGCGTTTGGCACGGCGTTGCTGCCGACCATTGGTGAGGCGGCCGGCAAGCTCGGCGTGTTCATGGACAAGGCCACGGCCTTTGTGCAGGCGAACCCACAGTTGGTGGTGGGGGCAACGAAGCTGGTCGCCGGGTTCGTCGGTTTGCGCGTCGCCGCGCTGGGTCTGGGGTACGCCTGGACGTTCGTCAAGGGACCGTTCCTTCAGGTCGCCGCAGCGGTGGCCCGCTTCCGAGCCGGTGGCTTGGCAGCTTCTCTTGGGCGCGTGGCCCCGATCGCCTTGCGTGTGGCTGGTGCATTCCGCTGGATTGCGGCGGCAGCTGCCGCCATCGGTGGCGGGCCTGTAACCCTGGCAATTGGAGTGCTGGTTGCTGGTGCACTGTTGGTCCGCAAGTACTGGGAGCCGATCAAAGACTTTCTTGGCGGGGTATGGGAGGGTTTCAGCGCAGCACTAGGCCCGGTACTCGGCGGGCTGTTCAACGCTTTGCAGGGGCTGAAGCCGGCGTGGGAAATGCTGTCGAGCGCCATTGGCCAGGCGTGGGAGTGGCTGGTGAAGCTGATAGACCCGGTGACCGCGAGCCAGGAAGAACTATCGACGGCCGCGCAGATCGGCCGTGTGTTCGGCCAGCTGCTGGCCACGAACCTGAAAGTCGCCATTACCGTCCTTGGCGGCGTCGTGAAAGCCGTCGTGTGGGTCGGCGAGGCCATCGGCACGACCGTGGGCCTGATCGTCGTCATCTGGGCGAACACCTGGGACAAGGTGAAGGACGTTGTCAGCAGCGCCATCGACTGGATCATGGTCCGCCTGAAGCCCGTCACCGATGGCATCAGCTGGATTACTGACAGGGCTGCCAGCGTCGGCGATGCCGCCAGGGGGGTGTGGAACGGCGCAAAGTCGGCTGTTGGCGTGGGCGATGCCGCGAAGGCACCTGCCCTTGCCGTTGGCGCATCTTCCGCGTCGGCGGCCGATCCGCGTCGTGTTCCGCAGCCGCAACGGAACCTGCCGCAGCCGGCCATGGCAGGTTCGCGCAGCGGTGCTGTCGGTCCGACCGCCGTACAGCAGACGAACACGTTCCACATCACCCAGCAACCGGGCGAGTCGAACCGCGATCTGGCCCGCCGAATAACCGAAGAACAACGCCGCGCCGAGCAGGTCAAGCAGCGCGGCTCACTGGCTGACTGATGAGCATCCTGGACAACATTCGCCGCGACGCGACCAATCGGATTGGGAAATTCCTGTCGAGCCAGACGGGCAACGCGCCGGTCATGTTCATGCTGGGCGGGTTCAAGTTCAGCGTGAAGACTGCAGCTGCGCAGGAGTGGTCGCGCAGCACCAGTTATCGCTGGGCGGGGCAGGAGCGTTTCGGGCAAGTGGATGCATTGCAGTTTACCGGCTACGGCCCGGAGCGATGGACACTGCCGTGTGTGGTCTTCCCGGATTGGCAGGGGATCCGATCGACCAGTCAGATCGTCGCCGTTGCACCGGAAAACAAGCCCTTGAAGCTTATCTCTGCGAAGGGCAATGTGATCGGGAAGTATGTGATCGAGGGCATTGAAGAATCGCATTCGTTCTTCAATTCCAACGGCGATGCGCGACGCCTGGAGTTCACGATGACCATTCGGGCATTCGACTAATGCAGTACATCACCAAACAAGGCGACGTGTTGGACGACATCGTTTGGCGCCAGTACAACACCAGCGCGTGGGCTGTCGTGCAGCAGGTGCTGGATGCAAACCACGGCCTGGCCGATCATGGCGCCGTGATTCCGGCAGGTCTGATTATTGAACTGCCGGAGATCCAGAATCCGGCAAGCGAACGCAAGGTGGTGTCGTTGTGGGATTGAGCGATGAATATCTGCCGCAGTTCCGCATTACCGCCAACAGCGACGACATCACGAAGGCCATCGCCGACCGCCTGAAAAGTCTTCGCCTGACCGACGAAGCTGGAACCACGTCGGACATGCTGGAAATCGCGCTGGCCGACAACATTCCTGACGAGCCCATTGCAATCCCTCCCAAGGGCGGCGAACTTGAATTGTTTCTGGGCTACAACGGTGGGCTGGTCCGCATGGGCCTGTTCGTGTTCGATGAAGTCGAGTTGAGCGGCTACCCGGGCGAAATGATCATCCGGGCGCGTGCGGCTCCGTACGAGGCCAGCAAGGGTGGTAAGACCGACCTTCAGACGCAGAAGACGCGCAGCTGGAAGAAGGACACCATCATCGGTGCGTTGGTGAAGAAGATCGCGGGCGAACACGGCATGGAATCGGCCGTATCGCCTGAACTGGCCTCGATCAAGCTGCCGCATACGGATCAGGCCAGCGAGAGCGACATGAACTTGCTAAACCGCTTGGCCAAGCGTTACGACGCCATTGCCAAGCCGGCTGGCGGCAAGCTGTTGTTCGTTAAGCGGGGAGATGCGAAGACTGCTGGTGGCGAGGCAATGCCGACGCTCACTCTGACGCCGGACATCACGGCGAACTTCCGCGTTACCTTGGCCAGCCGCGACAGCGCCGGCACGGTTGTTGCGTACTACCGCGACAACAAGATGGCCAAGCGGAAAGAAGTGACGGTAGGTAGTGGCGACCCTGTTCGCCGCTTGAACCTTGGCTACAAGGACCAGGCGAGCGCCCTGGAGGCGGCGAAGGCTGAACAGCGCAAGCGGGCGCGCGGCGAAGCGACGATCACCGTTGACACGCCAGGGAATCCCGACATTCGCGCCGAAGCCGTGATGACCATGAAGGGCTATCGCGAAGGCGTCGATGGGGAATGGCTGGTGACGCGGGTCGAGCACTACTTTGGACCGGATGCAGGTTATCGCTGCAGCATCGAAGGTGAGTTACCGAACATGAACAAGAGTGTGTCGGCTTCCGACAGCAAGATCGCTGAGAGTGACCAGATCGGTGTCGAAGTAGGGGGGTGATGGAGTGGCTCGCCTGCATCGAGACGTGGGACCAGGTGCGTGCGCTGCTGCCGCAGCCTGAGGAGTTCGACTGGCCGGAGGAGGCATCTGGAAGCGGGGCAGCCGACGGTCGCGCTGTGACAGGGGTGCCGCTGTGGTTCCGGTGCACAAAGTCGCTGCACCTAGGCGTCTACATTTGTGCTGCTTCACCGGGATTCGAGGAACGCTTCCAGAAGTGCTGAAAGATCCTCAGGATAGGCATAGAACTGGTCGTCAAGATCGTCCCACAGCCCATCTCGCATTGCGAGCAATGCCTCTTGACGCTCTTCCCGACAAGGTGGCGGTCCGCCTGGACCGAACCTCGAATTGGCCTTCTCCACGATGCCAGCCATGATCGGTGCCCCAATCGTCCGGAGTGCTAAAGGAGCATAGTAGGCCGAGTCTCCTGAGCTGTTGAAGTAATACTGGTCGAAGCCCCCATTATTAACATCAGCCTCCAACCACCAAATGGATGTGAGCACTCGATCTACTTCTGGTAGATCTTCGAACGCCGCGTCGCCGTACCTGAAGCGTGAGGATTCGAGCGCTTCAAACAGATCTATAGGCATAGCTCAATCTTCCGATTCATAGATTGAAATTCAACTGGAACGACTGAGTAGCGCCGCGCCGGCACGACCGCTGTCGCGGCCAGATGGCGCCCATGTACTGTGCCGTCCAGATTCGCGAGGCTTAGTGGAATCAGCATTGGGGAGACATTGAACTAGTAATGCAAAAAAGCGGCCTTGGGCAAGGCCGCTGAATTGATTCGAAGGAGTCAATTTTCAGAAGCGACCGCGCGTTATGTGCAAGTGATAGAGCTACGAACCAAGGGGCTTCTCACTCCGTCGCTATCTTCCAAGTAACGATCAACCACGATTACGCTTCCCGCGACGGGGCGTGTAGCGGCGCACGTGGCTGTCGCACCCAACGTATCGGGTGTATCGCCTGGAAAGATGTACTGCTCGGAATCCTGGCCGCATCGGTAGCCCTCCGGGCAGGTGACAATTTTGGTGCGCAGATAGAGCGGGTAAGTGGGGGATCCGGAAATCTGAACGGTGTAAGGGATTTCGGTGCGATGCGGACCGGTGACCGGTGGTGCGTCTTTGATTGTCAGCGGACGGCAATCCGTTTCGCCCTTCTTGTACGTTCGATATCCCTTCTCAACGCCGCGTGCGGCCAAGGATTGAAATTCGTTGTCCTGAAGTGCCACTGCATCTTCGGTGTTGGTATGGAAGCCGAATTCAATCAGTGCGGTCGGCATATCTGCGTCGCGAACTTCGGCCTTACTGGTTCCGTCTAAGAGGTCTGGGCGAATAGCAAAGTCTGCATACGTCTCACTCGATTGGATCAGCTCCTTCATGTAGCAGAGGATGTTGTTAGAGAGCTGTACCGAGGCGGGGTCATTCAATTTTGTAATGATCAGGGCTCCGCGTGCGGATGGTGTGGCTGCATTCGTGTGGAACGAAAGGTAGGTCTCGGCGTTGATATGGTTAGCGTACTCGGGACGAGCGACCAGGTCTTCATCGTAATCACGCAGAGCGGGGCCTGACGGATTGCCGTTCGGGAAACGATTCCAGATGGTGGCGCCTTGGTCTGGAAGGATCCGCTTCAGGTAGTAACGGGCTGCAAGTTCCGACCATTGCAAGTTGCTTGCAGGGTCAATGCCCGCCTCATTCATTGCCCTTGTATAGCGGATATCAGTGGAGTATTCGTAACTTCTTTGATCAAGAAAGGCGCCTACCTGGGCAGCATAGTTGGGAGTGATGAAGTCCTCGTGGATGTTGGTAGTGCCGGCGTAGGGATCAGGACGCTGGTACTCCCATGAATTCTTACCGTAGTGGAAGTACTTTCCATGGCCAGGGTTCAGTACGACTAGACCTGGTACAGGGGCGGCTGCGGCTGCTCGTGTACTCAACCCCTGCTTTCTCCTCTTCATATACTCAGGAGGGAAAATTTCGTCCAGGGTTCTCCCGCCGATTCGGGTTCGTACAAACTTGAAATCAACAAATCCGTTCAGGAGTTCTGAAAGCTCAAAGTTGATTTCATGCACTTTGTCACCGAGCGATTGGCTGAACCCCATTTGGCCCTTGGGGAGGTAGCCTGAATCCAAGTCAATCCAAATGGTGCCAGTGGATGGCTCTGGATTGATTCTGACCAGGACGCGCCGCTCTTGGCCTGTCAGGCGCTCTTGCTTATCAACAAACCGCTGCAGCTCGGGCTCAAGTTGATGGAAGATTGTCGCGCTCTGAGCCACTGTAGGTAGTGGCTGTTTGTTTTGCGGTTGCGCCGGTTGCGCCGGTTGGGCATCGACGTTCGTTGCAAATGCCATGGCCAGAAGCAATCCTCCGACCAATCCGGTTGTTGCTTTAGTCTGAGTAGTGAACATCACGCACCTCCTATGCAGATGGATTCCCCGAGGTGGAACCTATCAGCAATGACTGCATGAAATGTAAGTGTGGAGCATTACGTTTGTTGCAATCAGTTGCAAACTGGCGAATGTGAAGGCCTGAACAGGCACAAGCTGGCGGTGTAGGGAAAAGCCGACGCATCGGCACAAGATTGCCCGATGGCGCCGGCCGGACACGGGGGGCATCCTGACCTTGCCGGATCCGGGGCCGCAGGCAGCTCAACCCGGATGCGCGTGAGCAGCGCCGCGCCGGCTTCTTGTGGGCGAGGGTGCCCCGCCCTAGCGTTTGGTGATGGCAGCCCTCTAACAGGTGGCGCCGAATCGAGGTTGCTGCCGGCTTGTGCCGGCGCTACAGTCATTTCGCTGCCGCATAGTCGCGGCTAGGAAGATGCGTGATGCATAACTTTCGTCTTCGTTCATTCACAGAGGGGTGCGTGCTGGCTGCTGCAATGGCGTTCTTGCCAATCACGCCAGTGTCTGCGAGTTCTGACCTCTTCCACTTCGGCGTAGAGGAAGTAGGTTTCAGTTTTCATCTTTTCTTGATCGGCAGCGAAGACCCGGGGGCAGTACAGGTCCAATGGTCTGGCGCACCTAGTCCAATGCCCCGTCGGCAGTATTACGTTGAGTTCAGTCGTGCGAAGAAGCAGTTGTACGTACGCCCTGCGACCGCCGATGGGTTGCCTTGGTTCGAGGTTGATGTGACCGGCAATCGTGGCGACCTGCTGTTTGGCAATCGCCGTTTTAGCGGGACGGTGACGTGGACCCCGGGTATTTATTAGGGACGAAATGGACCGCTAGAAGTGAACCTGATGTATCGTTGGTTCTGAAGCATCATTTTCTGGGTAGCCACCGGGCAAAGCCAAGCAACGTAGCGGTGTCTATGGGGGATTGAGGCCAAACCCTATAAGGCGGCCAAGATACCTGGCCATACTTCCCTCGCACGGCTACCAAGGCTTCCGCACCGCTCCTGTTCCCTCTGGCTGGGTCCAGATGGGGGAGAGCTGGGTGTTGTGGTGGAGCGGTCGACAGATCGCCCAGGTTTCCCCAGCCAAGGACCGTGGGGTGCGTGTGCACCTCGATGCCCGGAAGATGTGGCAGACCAAGGACGAATGGGCAGCCAGTCTCGCCCAGGGCAAGCGCTATGCCGAGCGCTGGTGCGCGGTCAGGCTGTACCCAGAGCTGCGCCTGCGCGCAGCCGTGGCCCGGCTGCTGGACACGACGCCGAGAGAACCGCTCGAACCGCTGCCCGGCCTGCCACCGACCCGCGAGCAGCAGCAACAAGCCCGGCGCCTGGCTGAGGCCACGGCTACCGCTACGGCGCGGATCAAGGAAGCGCTGGAGCCGGCCAAGCCGCCGGCGACAAAGCCCCGTCCGAAGGACGCGCGCAAGGCGTGGGTGAGGGCAGGGCTGCAGCAGCTACGGCGGGGTGTTTGAACGAAAATGGACCCACGCCGGTCCCATGCACTTCGTAAGTCGTTGATTGATCGGGCGACGAAATCCCCCTCCTAAGGGGAAGGTCGCCCGTTCGAATCGGGCCGGGGTCACCACCCGCCATAGCGCCTGGCCACCGCACTCCGGGGTTCTACAACAACCCCAGCCCACCCAGCACCGCCTCCACCTCCTCGCGCTCACCGTCCCGCAGCCCCTGCAACGGTAACGGCAGGCAGTTCTCGCTGCACAGTCCCAGCAGGGCCGCCGCGCAGGCCATGACGCGAATCCCGCCGAACCGGTCGTACAGGGACCACAGCGGCGCCAGCCGCGCAGACAGGGCAATAGCACCCTCTTCATCGCCACTACCCACGGCCCGCATGATCTGCAGCGCTACCTCGGGGAACAGCCCGGCGGTTACCGAATACCAGCCGTCACACCCCGCCAGCAGCCCTCGCACCGCCGAGGCGTCACCACTGACGCCCAACGTCACATGTGCGGGAACGCACGCACGCAGTGCAGCAACGCGCGCGTCAGCCTCGACGGGATCATCAGCAAGGCGCGGAATCTTGATCGAAGCGATGTTCGGCAGCGCCGCAATCCGGCCGTGCAGTGCATCGGTAAAGCGGAAATGCGTGGTGCCCGGATTGTCGTAGACGCAGATCGGCGTGCGCACCGCTGCGCATACTGTTTCGAACAGCGCTTGCACCTCGTGATCCTTCAGGGGCTGGTAGGACACGGGGGCGAGCAGCAGGCCTGCAGCACCTGCATCCTCGGCGTCCAGGGCCAGTTCCAGCACATCGCGGGTACGCAATGCACCGATGCCGGCGATCACCGGAACACCCCCGGCGTGCGCGAGTGCTTCGCGCAGCACGCGCTTGCGCTCGTGCTTCTCCAGATAGGCGTAGCTGCCAGTGGAGCCAAGCACGCCCATCGAATCAACACCGGAATCGGCCAGGCGCTCGACCAGTCCGGCAAACGCACGAAAGTTGATGCCGGCTTCAGAGAGCGGGGTCAGTGGAAACGCGCTGAGGCCTTTGAACATGGGATCTCCCGAAGGGGGAATGGGCTGGACATCTGGAATTGTTTATTGTCCTATGACAAAACTCAAGTGTCGCCATGCAGCGTGTCTAACCGCCACGAATGACGCACCATGCGGGTCATGAAACCAAGCCTCTGCGCCGTCCAGCCTTCCCACTACGCCACCATTGCCGATTGGCTTGATTCCGCCGAGGCCACCCAGCGCTGGGCGGGCCCCGGCGTGCCGTTTCCCTTGCCGCAGGAACGGTTCGCGCAGGTGCTCGAACTCGGGCTGCGGCCGGGCTGGGCGCTGCTTGACGAGCAGGGCCAGTGCCTGGGCTTTGGCCAGTACTGGATGACCGACGCCGGTACCGCGCACCTGGGCCGCATCATTGTTTCCCCGCTGGCACGCGGGCGCGGCCTTGGCCGGCTGCTCATGCAGGCCTTGAGTGCACAGGCCATGCGCGAAGCCGGTGTGCAGCGCCTCACGTTGCGCGTCTATCGTGACAACACCGCCGCCGTGATCCTGTATCGCGACCTCGGTTTCCAGCAGGTTGATGCGTCCTCGACGCCGGAACTTCTGTTCATGCAGCGCACGTCGGCCTGAACTTCGCTCATGCTGGCAAGGTGGCCTGCAGGGCAAACCATTGCTCGCGGGTGATGCGGCTGATGTGCTCGGTGCGGTAGTCGCCGAGGAAGCTGTTGAACTTGTTCACTTCGGTATGGTGATGCTGGAAGCCGCATTTGCTCTGCGCGCTGAGCGATTGCAGGTTGTCAGCGAAGTAGCCGCACCACAGTGCGTCCAGTTCCAGTTGCATGAAGGCGTGCCGCATCACTTCGCGCACCGCTTCGGGCACCAGTCCGTGGCCCCAGTACGGAACGCCGATCCAGTAGGCGATCTCACCCTCTCGATCGCTGATCTCGAAGTTGCTGTCGGTGCCGATCAGGATGCCGACACAGCCGATCGCGTGGCCGTCCTCGCGGCTCTGCAGCGCGTAGACCTCTGGCCGGTTGAAGACGGTGCGGATGATTTCGGTACTTTCCTCAACGCTGGTGTGCACCGGCCAGCCGGCGATGGGGCCCACGCGCGGGTCGCGGGCGTACTCGTACAGATCGGCAGCGTCGGTGTCGCGCCAGGGGCGAAGGATCAAGCGTTCGGTGTGCAGCTGCATGTCAATTCCACGGGAACAAAGAGAGTGCACAGGCTAGGTCGCCAGGCGCGATCGGCCCAGGGCGGGACCTTGATGGTTTCGGTACTTTTCACAACGGGTGGCCGAGCCCGGGTATGCTGGGGCCCGGAATACAGCCGGATCGGCCGATGGATCGCGTACCCCAGCTCCTGGACCAGGACGAATCCATGCGCCTGGAGGTCAGTACGCTGGCCGAAGGGCAAGGCGTCCCGTTGTCGTTCGGCCACGCTTATCTGGCGGTGCTGGTATGCGTATCGGGGCGCGCACGCTTTGCACTGAACTTCCGCGAGGTAGCGGTGCAGCGGCACGATGTGCTGGTGCTGGCAGAGGACACGCTGGCGCTGCTGCGGCAGCGCTCTCGCGGCTTTCTGGCGGTGGTCTGCCTGATGCCCAAGGCGCTGGCATCGGAGGTGGCCTATGTGCTGCCCAATGCACTGTTCAAGTTCCTGCACGATCAGCCCCACTGCGTGCCGTCGCCGCTGGACGTGCCGCTGCTGCAGGGCTGGCTGCAGCAGTTGATGGATGCGCAGCACAATGGCGGCCGCTATCGTCACGTGATGCTGCGCAACCTGCTGCAGACGTTTTTCCTCAAATTCGCAACGCTGTTGCCGGCGCGCAGTGTGGCCGTGGCGCAGGTCAGCCGACGCGAGCGCTTTGCCTGGAATTTCTGGGAACTGGTCGGTGAGCGCAGCACGCGCCAGCGCGACGTGCAGTCCTATGCCGACGCGCTGTGCATCACCCCGTTCTATCTTTCGCAGCTGACCCGCGAGTGCTTCGATGAAACGCCGAAGGCGTTGATCGACCGCCAGGTGGTGCTGGAGATCAAGGCGCTGCTCACGTACAGCGAGTTGCCGATCGGACGCATTGCCGATCGCCTGTGTTTCGAGGATGCGTCGTACCTGTGCCGGTATTTCCGGCGGCATACCGGTCAATCGCTGACCGGCTACCGCCGAGCGGGGCAGGGTGGGACTAGTGCGATACGAACAGTGGCGCCGGCACTTCGGCAAGCAGGTCCTCGGTGACCCCGCCAAGCACGCGCTCCACCACCCGGCTGCGGCTGTAGGGGCCCAGAACCAGCAGATCGGCTTCGGCGTCCAGCACGTGTTGGCGGATGGTCGCGGCGATGCCGCCCTGGCTCGAGTTGATCGCCTGTATTTCCACTTCAACGCCGTGCCGCGCCAGATGCTGGGCCATCTCGGTACCGGGTGCGCCTTCGGTCTTGGGCGTGTCGACCATCAGCAGGTGCACGGCCTGCGCACGGGCGAGCAGCGGCAGCGCATCGGCCACTGCGCGACGCGCCTGTTTGCTGGCATTCCAGGCCACCACGATGCGGCGGCCGACCTGATCGCCTTGCCAGTGCGGCGGCACCAGCAGCATCGGCACGCCGGTCTGGCGCAGTGTGCCCAGGGGCCGCCAGCCGCTGGGGGCCCCGGGTGTATGCGGATAGCCGGCGATGATCAGGTCGCAGTACAGCGATTGCAGGGCCAGGTCGGCTCCGCCCAGATAATCCGAAACGATGCGTAGCTCGGTGCTGATCTGCAGTGGTTCGGACAGTGCGCGCAGGTTCTGCATCAACTGTGCGGTACAGGCCGCGTCGGCGCGCGCTTGATGATCGAGCGCGGCGGCGATGCCGGCGCCACGCGCGAAGCCGTTGGCGATGTCGGTGGGATGCTGGGCAGTGGACGCTGCGACCAGATGTGCCTGCTGTGCCTGTGCCAGGTGGGAGGCGATGTTCAGTACGCGTTGTCCGGTGTCGCTGGCATCGAACAGCACAGCGATATCGCGCAGTGGATGCAGCATGGCCTTTCTCCTTCGATGCCTGTGACGCGTTCCCTGCCATGCACCGACCCGGGTGCACCGGACGCAGCTCCGTTGTAGCGCATCTGTGATTCGGGTGAATCACTTTTGATTCAGTTTATTAATTGATGATTCATGCTAGCGTGTTCGTACCCCCGGTTTCCGACCCTTTCATGCGACCCGCCACCGCCCGCCCACGCCGCGACCTGCACCACGCCCTGGCGGGCACCCTGGTCAGCCATCCGCGCTGCACGCTCAGTGAGCTGGCGCGGGGTGCCGGCATCAGTCGCGCCACCCTGTACCGGTTCGCGCCGACCCGCGAGGCGATCGACGAGGCGTTGTTCGCCGCAGGCTTCGAGCGCTTGGAGGCAGCGGCCAGTTGGTTCGACGATGGCGCGGATGCACAGCATGTGCTGGAGCAGGTCACCACCACGCTGCTCGCCGATTGGGAGCTGGTGACCCTGGTGTTCGCGCGGATGATGGAAGAGCAGCAGCGGCAGGGTGACCTGCATCTGCTGCCAGAACGCTGGGCACCGATAGGCGATCGATTCGAAGCCTTTTTCCTGGGTGGTCAGAAGACAGGCGAGTTCAACGTCGAATTCAGCGCGGTGTGGCTGGCGGACTTCTACTGGACCTGCTTCTACGGCATTACCTGGTCGCTTGCGCGTGGCCGCATGGCACCGGCATCTGCAGCTTCCACGCTGCTCGCATCGTTCCGTCATGGTGCTGGGACGGCCTGATAGGGGTGTCCGCGGCGCGCAATGCGCCGCGATGTGCTGCGGCGTACAACTCGCGCCGAATTCGCGTGACGTCTTGCCGGAAAGGGCGTTCGCACTGCCGGAATCGTGCACGGTGTCGCACTTCCGGGTTGCTACAACTGTGGTCGTCGAATAACGCCGGAAGCGGCAAATTTAAATGAGACATTCATCACACTTTTGCTGCAGTGCGGTATCGTAGTTGCAGAACTTCATACCTGACCAACGGGGTCCAGGGACGGTTGTAGTGGCCATGGAGCCGGCAGAACGTGCGTCCGCGCGTGTGGCCAGGCCCATGAGCTCGTCCCACGCGACCCACTGAACAGCGGCTCCACGCGAGCCGACCGGGGAAATCACCATGTGGCAGTCGACGACGTCGCGCATTCGCGCGGGCGGTGGATGCGTTCATCCCAAGAAAACCCAGCAGTGCTCAAAACCCGGGCGCTGGATCACCCGCGGCCTGCTGTTGCTGCTGTCGATGGCAGTGCCGTCGTTGGGGTGGGCGGCCGCGTATGCGACCGGCGGCAGCAGCCCGTATCGCAACACGGTGTTGTGGTTGACCTGGGGCGGCGGTGCCAACGGAGTGAACAACGTCGTACTCAACGATGGTGCGACGTCATCGATCGACCTGCCCATCGCATCGGGCATCAACCTGCGCGTCGACTGCCGGTTGAACACGGCCGAGACCAACGTGCTGCGCAGCTATCGTCCCGGCAACTTTGGCGGTGACAGCCTCGACGATCTGTACAACATCGGCGGTACCGGCAGCAGCAACCAGCTGATTGCCGGCATTGCGCGTGCCGGTGGTACATCCAGCTTCAGCATCACCTGCACCTCGACCGTGGGGGGGGCGCCTTATCGCCTGCGTGGCGTGGTGATGGCCGACGCCGAGTCGATCAACAACAGTGGCGAGTTCGTTGAAGCCAGCGCGCAGGGCACCTGGAACGTGGTCGAGGTCCGCAAGAACCTGGCCAACAGCACGCCGTATCTGGTCAACAAGTCGACCAGCGGCGCCAACCAGGTGATCCGCTTCGGCCCCGGCAACGACGACAACACGGCGGCGGTCACCTTCCTCAGCTTCGACAACGCTGCGCATGCGCCTGGCAACCTGGCCGTGAACATGGGTTTCTCGATGCGTGGCAGCGGGACCACCGCCATCGCCATCGGCCTGCTGGTGCCCTACGCCGACTTCGGCGATGCGCCGCAGAGCTACGGCGATGCGATGCACGTGGTGGATGACCTGCAGTTCCGCTCCGATGGCATTCCGCAGGGCAGCAGCAACTTCAATATCAACACCGCGGCGTACACACCGGGCGGCCTGGCGCCGCCGTTGACCGACTTTCTTGGCAGCCTCGGCCCGGATACCGAACAGCAGAGCAGCTACAGCCTGGATGCGCTGGGTGACGATAACTCGCCCGTTGCTGGCAGCCGCGAAGAAGATGCATGGCCGAGCAGCTACCGCTTGACCGTGATGCAGGCCGGCACGCAGATCAACCAACCGGTGGCTTGCGTGGGCAGTGGCAGTGTGGCCGGCTGGATCGACTTCAACCGCAATGGCAGCTTCGATGCCAATGAGCGCAGCACTATCGCGGCGTGCAGCGGCGGGCAGGCCAACCTCAGCTGGAGTGTCCCGAACACAGTGAGTGCCGGCACCAGCTATGTGCGCCTGCGCTATGCCACCAACGCGGCACAGATCCAGAACCCGACCGGCGTGGCCGATGACGGCGAGGTGGAAGATCACCGGATCACCATCACCGCGCCATCGCTGAAGGTGGTGAAGAGCAACAACGCTACCGGTGGCATCTGGAACTACGGCCAGGCCGGAACCCAGTACACGCTGACGGTGAGCAACACCAGTGATGTGCCGACCGGCAACCCGCCGAACGTGCCTGCGGGTGTGATCACCGTGCGCGACCAGCTGCCTGCCGGCATCGTCGCGAACTGGGCGGGCGTGCATGTGAGCGGCAACTGGAGCTGCACCGCCAGCGGCCAGGATGTCTCCTGCACCAGCAACCAGGTCCTGGCCGCAGCGGGCAGTGCGGGATCCACGTCGGCGTTTACCCTGCCGGTGACGGTCACCGCAGCAGCGACCGGTGTACTGACCAACCACGCCAGCGTGGGCGGTGGCCACGATCCGTTCAACAACGGTACGCCGCCAACGCCGGGCAGCAGCTGCAACGACGCCGACCACTGCACGCGCAGCGATGTGACCGTGCCGGTGACGCGCGTCAGCTATGCCAAGCTTTCCAACACGGCCGGCCCGGTCGCGGTGGGTGCGACGGTGAGCTACACCGTCGACGTCACCGTGGCCGATGGCAATACCCGCGATGTGTTGACCCTGACCGACACGCTGGGCACCGGCCTGGATTTCGGCAGTGTCAGCAATGCCGGCTCGTTCACCTGCAATGCGGCCAATCCGTTGGTGTGCACGCTGCCGGCCGGCACGGTACCGGGCACCTACAGCCTGAGCTACACCGCCACCGTCAACGCGCAGGCCAGCGGCCAGGTGGTCAACACCGTGGTCGGCACCGGCACAGATACGCCGACCTGCAGCAGCAACTGCACCACCACCACCCCGGTGGCGGCACCGAAGATCTCAGTCTCCAAGGCCAGTAGTACGACCGGTCCGGTCGCGGTGGGCGACAGCGTCGCCTACACCGTCACCGTGGTGGTGGCTGATGCGCGTACCACGGCGGTGGCCACGCTGACCGATACGCTGGGTACCGGCCTGGACTTCGGCAGTCTGACCAATGCCGGCGGTTTCAGCTGCGTGCCGGGCAACCCACTGGTGTGCACGCTGCCGGCTGGCACAGTGCCGGGCAGCTACGCGTTCTCCTATACCGGCATCGTCAACGCGCAGGCCAGCGGCCAGGTGCGCAATGCGGTGGTGCCGAGCGGCACCGACAACCCGTCCTGCGTGGGCAGCTGCGATACCACCACGCCGATGGCCAGTCCGCAGGTGGTGTACGCCAAGCAGGCATCCACCGGCGGCCCGGTGCGCGTCGGTGACCGCATCGACTACACGCTGAGCGTGACCGTGACTCGTGCACGCACGACGGGTGTGCTCACCCTCACCGATACCCTCGGCAACGGCCTCGACTTCGCAGGCGTGAGCAGTGCGGGAGCCTTCACCTGCAATGCCGCCAATCCGCTGGTCTGCACACTGCCGGCGGGCATCGTGCCTGGCACCTACAGCCTTACGTACGGCGCGACAGTCAACGCACAGGCCAGCGGCAGCGTGCGCAATGCCGTGCTCGGCAGCGGCACCGACACGCCGTCGTGCAGCGTGAACTGCGACACCACCACGCCGGTGGCAACGCCGGGCGTGAGCTACGCCAAGTCGGTGAACAGCACCGGTCCGGTGTCGGTGGGCGATCGCCTGACCTACACACTGACCACGGTGGTGACCAACTCTCGTACCACCGCTGTGGTGACCCTGACCGACACCCTGGGCACCGGTCTGGACTTCGGTTCCGTGACCAGCACAGGCGCCTACGGCTGCAATGCCGCCAATCCGCTGGTGTGCACGCTGCCGGCCGGTACCGTGCCGGGCAGCTACAGCCTGTCCTACACCGCCGTAGTGAATGCGCAGGCCAGCGGCCAGGTCACCAACGCGGTGCTGGGTAGTGGTGGCGACAATCCGTCGTGCACGGCCAACTGCGATACCACCACGCCCGTGGCAGGCAGCGAGATCGATTACCGCAAGACCTCGGCCGCTGCAGGTGCGGTGAAAGTGGGCGACAGCATCGCCTACACGCTCACCGCCGTGGTCAGCCGTTCGCGTACCACGTCCTTGTTCACCCTGACCGACACCATGGGCCCGGGTCTCGATTTCGGCGCGGTCACCGCCAGCCAGGGCTTCAGCTGCAACGCCAGCAATCCGCTGGTGTGCACGCTGCCGGCCGGTACCGCACCGGGCACCTATGCGGTGGATTACACCGCAAAGGTGAACGCGCAGGCCAAGGGCAGCGTCAGCAATGCGGTGCTGGGCAGTGGCACCGGCACCAATACCTGTACCAGCAACTGCGGCACCACCACGCCGGTGCTGTCGGCGGTGGTGACCTACCGCAAGCAATCGAGCACGGTGGCGCCGATCGATATCGGCGACGCGGTGGACTACAGCGTCGAGGTGACGGTCGCCAATTCGCAGACGCTGGATGTGGTGACCCTGACCGATACGCTGGGCCGCGGCCTCGACCTGCAGTCGGTCACCCAGCCCGGTCCGTTCACCTGCAACAGCAGCAACCCACTGGTGTGCACGCTGCCGGCCGGGACCGCGCCGGGCACCTACACACTGGGCTATCGCGCGCGAGTCAATGCGCAGGCCACCGGCAGTGTACGCAATGCGGTGCTCGGCGGTGGCGGTGATACGCCCACCTGCAGCGGCGACTGCAGTACCGAACATGCGTTGGCCGACCCGCGTGTGGTACTGGAGAAGCAGTCCGGCCCGGCCAGCGGCACTGATGTTCGCCCAGGTGACCGCCTGAGCTACACCCTGGTTGCCACCGTTGAGCGCGCTGCCCTGCGCCAGCCGCTGCAGCTGGTCGATACACCTGATGCAGGGTTGAGCATCGAAAGCCTGCCCGCTGGATGTGCGCAGCAGGGCGCGGACATCGTCTGCACGGTGCCGAGCGGTACACCGGTTGGTCGCCACGAATACGTCTACCAGGCGATCGTCAACCAGGAAGCGCGGACCCAGGTGCTGAATCGTCTGCGCGGGCAGTACCCGGATGGCTCGCCGCCCCCGGAGTGCACGACCTGCGAGACGCATCACAAGGTGATCTCTGATTTCTCGCTGCGCATCACCAAGACCGCCAACCCGCGTCGGGTGAAAGTGGGCGACCTGGTGCGCTACCAGCTGGTGGTGGAGAACGTGGGAGGCAGCCACTGGCGCGATGGCGTGGTGGTCGATACACCACCGCCGGGCTTCAGCTACGTGGATGGCTCGATGCGCGTGGCCGACGATGACGGTGCATTCGCGCTGGCCAGCAGCCAGTCGCCGCTGCGCATCGGTGCGGTGGACATCGCGGTGGGTCGCAGTGCCACCATCACCTATCTGCTGCGGGTGGGCGCCGGTGTGCGCAGCGGTACCCACGTGAATCAGGCGGTAGCGACTGCCGATGACGGCAGTCCGTTGTCGAACGTGGCCACTGCTGAAGTGGCGATGGATGCGGACCCGCTGCTGGAAGACAGCCTGGTGTTCGGCACCGTGTTCGACGATCGCGACGGCGACGGTTGGCAGGACAGTGCCGAGCTGAGCGGCGTGCGAGTGCAAGGCGGGTTCGCTGCTGCGGCCTATGTGCCGGGCTCGACCACGCTGGACCGTGGTGAAGGCCCGCAACCGCTGGCTGATGCCAGTGCGCCGCTGCTGCATGGCGTGCAGATCGGTGTGGTGCACGGACGCGCGTCGACCTCCGACACCGTCGAGGTGCATCAGGTGGTGCTGCGCCAGCGCCTGCGCGAGTTGGCCTTCAGCGATGACTTCGTGCTGGAGAGCGAACAGGGGCATCGCTTGCGGATGGATGCGCAGGGGGGCACGAGCGTGCAGCTCAGTGGCGATGCCGGCAAGGGCCTGACCGCCGCCGCGCCGACCGTCCGCCGTGAGATCGCACGCGTGGCCGACGGCTACGAAGTGGCCTATGTGATCGGCAACGAGGGCATCCAGGAGCAGGGCATTCCGGGCGTGCGCCTGGCCACGGTGGAAGGCCTGTTGGTGGAGACCGATCCGTTCGGGCGCTACCACCTGGCCGATGTCCACGGCGGTGATGCACGCCTGGGACGCAACTTCATCATCAAGCTGGACCCGGCCACGATACCGGCCGGAGCGGAGCTGACCACCGAGAATCCGCTGCTGCGACGGGTCACCCAAGGCGTGCCGACGCGCTTCAGCTTCGGCGTGCGCCTGCCACCGTCGCCGCAGGCTGGGACCGAACGCATGGAGCTCGCCCTCGGCGAAGTTCTGTTCGCTCCGCCGCGGGACTGCGGTGGATGCCAACCAGGCAGCGTCGTTGTCGCTGCTGCAGCAGGTGTTCGACAGCAACGGCCTGCGCCAGCAGAACATCCCGGTGTACGGCTCGCGGGTCCGCCTGCGTGGCCGTGACCTGCCGCTCGGCGCCGCGCTGAAGATCAACGGCGACAGCTATCCGCTGGACCAGGACCGCAAGTTCGCTGCCGAGTACCTGATGCCGATCGGCCACCACGCCTTCGACGTGCGCGTCGAACGGCCGGATGCGCCGGCCATCGCACGCACGCTGGAGGTCGATGTCAGTGGCCGGTACCTGTTCGGTGTCGGCCTGGCCGACATCACCGTGTACCAGAACAAGGCCAGCGGGGCAGGGCAGGACCTTGCCCGCGGCGAGCGTAACGATGACGTGCTCAGCGATGGTCGTCTGGCCTTCTACCTGAAGGCCAAGACCCGTGGCCGCTACCTTCTGACTGCGCAGGCCGACACCCAGAACCGTCCGCTGGACGAGCTGTTCACCGGCTTCACCACCGCCGATCCGCGCGACCTGTTCCGCCGCCTCGACCCCGACCTGTACTACCCGACCTACGGCGATGATTCGCTGACCCAGCGCGATGTGGACAGCATGGGGCGCTTCTACCTGCGCCTGGACTGGGACAAGAACCAGGCGTTGTGGGGCAACTACAACACCGGGCTGACCGGCACCGAGTACGCGCAGTATGTGCGCTCTCTGTACGGTGCGGCGTTGTCGTGGCGATCCCGGGGTGCCAATGCCTGGGGCGATGCGCGCAGCGAACTGCGCCTGTTCGGGTCGCAGGCCGAAACCGCGCCCGGCCACAGCGAGTTCATCGGTACCGGCGGCAGCCTGTACTACCTGCGCCATGCCAGCATCCTCAGTGGCTCGGACCAGGTGGTGCTGGAGATCCGCGACCGTACCACCGGCCGTGTCGAGCAACGCGTGCCGATGGTGCGCGGCGCCGACTACGAGATCGATGCCCTGCAGGGCCGCATCCTGCTGACCCGGCCGCTGGCCCAGGTCAGCCGCGAGAACCTGCGCCGGATCAGTCGCGACGTACCGCTGGACGGCTACGAACAGCGCCTGATTGTCGACTACGAATGGGTGCCGACCGGCTTTGACAGTGATGACATCACCGCCGGCGTTCGTGGCAAACACTGGTTCGGCGATCACGTGGCGGTGGGCGCCACCTATGTGGACGAACAGCGCGCCGGTCAGGACTACTCGCTGAAGGGTGCGGACCTGACTCTGCAGGCGGGCCGCGGTACCTACCTGAAGGTGGAGCACAGCCGCAGCGAGGCGACCAGTGCGCCGGTGTTCTTCTCCGACAACGGCGGACTCAGCTTCAGCCGGCTCAATCCAGAGGGGCCGCGCGAAGGTGAGGCGACGGCGGTTGAGGCCCGCATCAACCTGCGCGAGCTGGGTTGGACCCAGCGCGACTGGAGCGCCGGTGCCTGGTGGCGGCAGGTGGACGGAGGTTACTCGGTTGGGCGCTTCGACACCGGCCAGCGCGTGCGCGAGCAGGGCGCTGAGCTGCTCGGCTATGTGACCGACGACTTCAGCCTGTACGCGCGCTACAGCGAGGCACGTCGTGGCGCGCAGTCGCTGATCCAGGCGCAGGCAACCGCCGAATGGCGGATCGGCGACAACGATCGACTGTCGGCCGAGCTGCGCCGGGTGCAGGAGGATCGCGGCAGTGGCGGCAACGTGGCCGGCGTGCTGGCGGCCGCACGCTACACCCATCGCATCGGCACCTCGCTGGATGTGTATGGCGGTGGCCAGTTGACCGTGGACGACGACCACGGCCGTTATGCCGACAACGATGCGGTGGTGGCTGGCGGCACCTGGACCTTTGCCAACCTGTCCACCGTCGGCGCTGAAGTCAGCGATGGCGATCGCGGAACCGCGGCGCAGATCAACTCCGAGTACCGGCTGACCCCGCAGCACAGCTTCTACGGTGCGTTTACCCAGTCGACCGACCGCAGCGAGTACGACCCGTTGTTCAGCCCCAATGCGCAGGATGGATGGACCCTGGGCCAGCGCTGGCGGCTGTCCGACCAGGTCAACGTGTTCAACGAAAGCCAGTTCTTGAAATCCGGGCAGGAGTCCGGGCTGGCGCACACCTTCGGCATGGATTTCTATCCAGCGGTGGGCTGGAATGCGGGCTTCACGCTGAGCAACGGCAAGCTCGACGCCAGCACCGGCCAGGTCGACCGCAAGGCGGTGAGCCTGTCCGGCGGGCGTACCTCGCCGGGCACCGAGTGGCAGAGCAAGCTGGAGTGGCACCGCGATACCGGCGCGGAGCGGCGCACGCAGTGGGTCAGCACCAACCGGCTGAGCCATCGCCTCAACGACAGCTGGCGCATTGCGGCGCGCTTCAACTACGCCGATACCGATGATGCGATCAATCCGGTCGCGGGCGCGCGCTTCATCGAAGGAAACCTCGGCTTCGCCTACCGTCCGTGGGACAACGACCGTTGGGCGTTGTTCGGTCGCTACAGCTACCTGTATGACCTGTCGACGATGGGCCAGGTCAACGGCGTGGACTACGACCAGCGCACCCAGGTGCTGTCGCTGGAAGGGGTCTACCGCATCGATCAGCGCTGGGAAGTGGCGGCGAAGGCCGCCCGCCGCGAAGGCGAGGTGCGCTACGGGCGTGGCACCGGCCCGTGGTTCGATTCAGCCACCAGCTTTGCCTCGGGACAGCTGCGCTACGACCTGTACTACCAATGGCATGGCCTGCTGGAATACCGCCTGCTGGATGTGCGTGACGGCGGCCGCCGTCAGGGGTGGTTGGCCGGTGTCGATCGCGATATCGGCCGCAACTTCCGCGTCGGCGTCGGCTACAACTTCACCGACTTCAGCGATGACCTGACGAAGTTCGACTACACCCACCGCGGCTGGTATCTGAACCTGGTAGGACGCTATTGAGGAAGGCAGCCGAGCGTGGGCTCGGCTCTACGGCACGGACGTCCCGGGCATTGCCCGGGCAGGCCTCACGCCTGCTTCAACAGCTCCACCAGCTGGCGCAGGCGATAGGGCTTGGGCAGGAACTCGACCTGCTCGGGCAGCGGCGGCAGCTGCGAGCGGGCGTAGCCGGATGACAGGATCATCCGCGCCTGCGGCTGATCGCGCGCCACATGTTCGCTGAGTTCGATGCCGGACATGCCGTTGGGCATGCTGATGTCGCTGAACACCACGTCGAAGCGTGCTTCACCCTTCAACAGGGCGGCCGCTTCGTGTGCATCGGCGGTCGTCGCCACGTCGATGCCGAAATCGCGCAGGGCCAGGCCGATCATCTCGCGAAGATCGGTCTGGTCCTCCACCATCAATACACGGATCGGGTCATCGGTCATGGGCAGGTTCCTCCATTGCGGGAAGCAGCAGGCTGACCGTGGTGCCGACACCGGGCGTGGTGGACACGTCGACGAAGCCGCCGCTCTGGGTAGTGAATCCGAACACCTGGCTCAGGCCCAGGCCGCTGCCTTTGCCGATGTCCTTGGTGGTGAAGAACGGTTCGGTTGCCCGTTCGGCGATTTCAGCGGCCATGCCATGGCCCTCGTCGCAGACACTGAGGGTGACGTAGCCACGTTGCAACGTGGTGTCCGCATCCGGGTCGAGGCGATGTTCCAGGGTGGTACCGACCAGGATGCGACCACCGTCGAGGGTCGCCTCCACGGCATTGGCCACCAGGTTGGCCAGTGCGGTCTGCAGCTGCATCGCATCGGTGCTGACCGGTGGCAGATCCGGCGTGAAGCGAGCATCGAGCACGACCGAAGGAGGGCAGGCACGCTGCAGGTCGGGCAGCCACTGCTGCACCAGCGCATTGATGTCCACTGCCTCCCGGATCAGCGTCTGGCCGGTGCTGAAGGCCAGCAGCTGGCGGGTCAGCAGGGCGCCGCGGTCGGTGGCGGTCTGCGCAGCATCCAGTAGTTCGGCGGCGCGTACGTCGTCACCGCTGACGCGCAGGGACAGCAGGTCCAGCGCGTTGCCGATGGTGGTCAGCAGATTGTTGAACTCATGCGACAGCCCGCGGCTGAGTCGGCCGACGGTCTCGAACTGCTGGGTATGGCGCAGTGCCCGCTGGGCATCGCGCAGCAGCCGCTGTGCCTGCCATTGCTCGGTGATATCACGGGTGATCTTGACGAAGCCGAGCAGTTCGCCGGCTTCGGAGACCGGCTCGATCACGATGCTGGCGCGGAATGAAGAGCCGTCACGGCGGACCCGCCAGCCCTCGCTTGCATGATGGCCGTGCTGCGCTGCAAGACGGAGCAGGCGCTGCGGTTCACCCGCCTCGCGATCGGCAGGCAGATAGAAACGACCGAAATGGGTGCCGATGACCTCGTCGGCTGAATAGCCCTTGATGCGCTCGGCACCCGGGTTCCAGCTGCATACCCTGCCATCGGGATCAAGCAGATACAGCGCATGGTCGCGAACGCTGTCGATCAGCAATCGCAGTTGTCGGGAAGGGTCCGTCAGCACGGACGCCGTAGAAGCTGCTGCGTCCACGTTGAAATGAGCATTACCCCTGTGAGGGACGAAAAGCTAGGCATTGAAGTGTGAAGGATGCGTGCAGGCGAGGCGCGTGCCAATGGTCCTGTGCGGCTGAATGCGACACGGAGTACCATCACCCACCTTTTTGTCTACTGGAGCCGACCTGCATGCGTCCTGGTGCGACCACGCGTGACCGCTGGATCTGGATGACCTCCGCTGTGCTGCTGGCCGCAACCATCGCGCTGGAGCTGGTGGTGCCGCTGGGCTATGCGGTATGGCTGGCTTACTTCCTTGCCGTGGGCGTGACGGTGTTCCAGCGCAGCGCACGGGCACCGTTCATTGTGGCGGTGCTTGCCTGCATCCTGCTGATCGTCGGCTACAACATCGCACCGGCCAGCTCGAACTCGGCATTCTCGTTCGTCAATCGCAGCATCGGCGGCGGCGCATTCCTGATGATCGCGCTGATTGTTTCCCGTGCGATCCAGGCCCGGCGCCAGGCGATGCGCACGTTGTGGCTGCAGGAGGCGGAGAACGCGGTGGCGATGAGCCTGCGCGGCGACCTGGGGCCGGAGCAGATCGCCGATGCGGCAGTGACCCGTCTGGCGGAGCAGCTTCGCGCCGACGTGGGGGCGGTCTATCGGCTGGAGGGCGGACGGCTGCAGTTGACCGGTGGCATGGCGCTGCCCTCAGGCACACCCGCCTCGTTGTCGTTGCAGGAAGGACTGGCCGGGCAGGTCGCGCGTGATGAACGCATCCGTCACCTGCACGGCGACGAGGCAGCCGTGCTCGAACTGCAGACCAGCCTGGGCCGGTTGCCGGTGCGCGAACGCATCCTTGCGCCGATCAACAGCGATGGCAGCGTGGTGGGTGTCATTGAGCTGGGCCGGGCGCGCGTCGGTGACCAGCAGGGCCTGGACGACGAACTGCTGGAGCGCTGCGCCGAGACCATCGGCATGGCCCTTCGTGCCTCATTGCTTAGGGCGCAGCTGGTGGTCCTGCTGGAAGAATCGCAGCGTCAGGGCGAAGAACTGCAGGCCCAGCAGGAAGAGCTGCGTGTGGCCAACGAGGAGCTGGAAGAGCAGAGCCGCAGCCTGTTGCAGTCACAGAGCCATCTGGAAGAGCAGCAGGCCGAGCTGGAGCAGAGCAATGTCCAGCTGGAAGAGCGCACCCATGAACTGGAGGCGCAGAAGCAAGCGCTGCTGGTTGCGCAGGGGCAGTTGGTCCGCAACAGCAATGAGCTGGCTGCCACCTCGCGTTACAAGTCCGAGTTCCTCGCCAACATGTCGCACGAACTGCGCACGCCACTGAACAGCTCGCTGATCCTGGCCAAGCTGCTGGCCGACAACAAGGACGGCACGCTGACCGAGGAGCAGGTGAAGTATGCCCGTGCGATCCTGTCGTCCAACAATGACCTGCTGGCGTTGATCAACGACATCCTCGATCTGTCCCGCATCGAGGCCGGCCACGTTGAGCTGGCCGATGAAGTGGTGGTGGTCGACAGTGTGCTGCAACGCCTGCGCGAGACCTTCGAGCCGATGGCGCGGCAGAAGGGCCTGGCGCTGGAGATCGAGGCCGATGCGCTGGCACCGACCCAGCTGATGGCCGACAACCAGCGCCTGCAGCAGATCCTGAAGAACCTGTTGGCCAATGCCCTGAAGTTCACCGAGCACGGCAAGGTCAGCCTGCACGTGCGCGCTGGCGGCAGTGGACGCGTGCGTTTCGATGTCTGCGATACCGGCATCGGCATCGCCCGCGAGCAGCTGCCGGTCATCTTCGAGGCGTTCCGCCAGGCCGATGGCAGCACGCGTCGCCGCTACGGCGGCACCGGCCTGGGCCTGTCGATCTCGCGCGACCTGGCCGAGCGCATGGGCGGCAGCATCCAGGTCGACAGCGAGCCGGGACGCGGCAGTTGCTTCATCCTTGAGCTGCCGCTGCAGGGTGCGCCGGCGCCCGAAGCTCTCCCGGCGACGGCGACGGAAGCTGTCCTGTTGTCAGCGGCGGCGCCGGCACCGGCACCGGCAGCCGCTCGTGTTGTGGCTGCGCCTGCGGCTGTGCTCCCGGCCGCTGTGTCGATGGCAACTGCGAGCGTGGCGGATGACCGGGGCCGGCGCCAGCGCGCCGGTCGGCTGATCCTGGCGGTGGAGGATGACACCACCTTCGCCGAGGCGCTTGTGGCATTGGCCCATGAGCTGGACTTCGACTGCGTGGTAGCCAGCACGGCCGAAGAGGCGCTGGCGCTGGCTGCCGAGTTGCGCCCGAACGGCATCCTGCTCGATATCGGCCTGCCCGACGTTTCCGGTCTGAGCGTGCTGGAGCGGCTGAAGCGCAATCCGGATACGCGCCACATCCCGGTGCATGTGGTTTCGGCGATGGACCGCAGCCAGGTGGCGCGCGAGTTGGGCGCGATCGGCTTCGCGATCAAACCGACCACACGTGAGCGTCTGGCAGCGGCCATCGAGCAGCTGGAACAGACCAGCCGGCGCGATGTAAGGCGCCTGCTGATCGTCGAGGACGACAGCGAGCTGCGCCGCAACCTGGAGCTGCTGCTGGGCCGCGAGCAACTGCAGATTGTCGCCGTCGGTACTCTTGCCGGCGCGCTGGAACAGCTCAGCACGGTTACCTTCGATTGCATGGTGATGGACCTGTCGTTGCCGGATGGCAGCGGTTACGACCTGCTCGAGCACATGGCCAACAACGATGACGTCGGCTTCCCGCCGGTGATCGTCTACACCGGCCGGGCGCTCAGCCGCGAAGAAGAGCAGCGCCTGCGCCGTTACTCGAAGAGCATCATCATCAAGGGCGCGCGTTCGCCGGAGCGCCTGCTGGACGAAGTGACCCTGTTCCTGCACAGCGTCGAGGCCAGTCTGCCCAGCGACCAGCAGCGTCTGCTGCGGGAGGCGCGCCGCCGTGACACCGTGCTCGACGGCCGCACCGTATTGCTGGCCGAGGACGACGTGCGCAACATCTTCGCGCTGTCCAGCGTGCTCGAACCGCTTGGCGTGACCCTGGAGATCGCGCGCAACGGCCAGGAGGCGGTTGACCGCCTGGCCGAGCGTGAGGTCGACCTGGTGCTGATGGACATCATGATGCCGGAGAAGGATGGCCTGGCCGCGATGCGCGAGATCCGCGCGCAGCGCCACCTGCAGGACCTGCCGATCATCGCATTGACCGCCAAGGCCATGCCGGACGACCGCGAACGTTGCCTGCAGGCCGGTGCCAATGACTACATCGCCAAGCCGATCGATGTCGACAAGCTGGTCTCGCTGTGCCGGGTCTGGTGCTCGCGGCAATGAACGAGCAGGCGCTGTTCGATCTGGAACTGAAGGTGTTGCTGGAGGCGTTGTACCAGCGCTACCACTATGACTTTCGCAGCTATGCGGTGTCGTCGCTGCGCCGGCGTATCCGCCAGGCCATGCAGCGTTATGAGTGCGAGCGCCTGGCGGACCTGCAGCATCGCCTGCTGCACGAGCCGGAGCTGTTCGCCCAGGCCATGCAGTTCTTCACCGTGCAGGTCTCGGAGATGTTCCGGGACCCCGCCTATTTCCGTGAGCTGCGCGAACAGGTGGTGCCGGTGCTGCGCACCTATCCGTCGGTGAAGCTGTGGGTGGCCGGTTGCAGCACCGGGGAGGAAGTGTGGTCGCTGGCGATCCTGCTGCATGAAGAAGGGCTGCTCGAGCGCAGCATCGTCTATGCCACCGATATCAATCCGGCCGCGCTGGCCACGGCCGAGGCGGGCGCCTATGGCATCGACCGGATGGCCCAGTTCAGCCGTAACTACCTGGCCGCCGGTGGCACCGCGTCGCTGTCCAACTATTACGCCACGGCCTACGATGGCGCCGTGTTCGACCGCCAGCTGCGTCGCAACGTGGTGTTCGCCGACCACAGCCTGGCCACCGATACAGTGTTCTCTGAAGTGCATCTGGTGTCGTGCCGCAACGTATTGATCTATTTCAACCGTGATCTCCAGGACCGGGCCGTGGGACTGTTCCGCGAGGCGCTGGTGCACCGGGGATTCCTCGGCCTGGGCAGCAAGGAGTCGCTGCAGTTCGGGCGCCACCACGATGCCTTCGAGGTCTGTTCGCGCGAGCATCGCCTGTACCGGAAGGTTGCCTGATGGCGGTGCAGGTTCGCCCAGCGGTGCTGGTGGTCGGTGCCTCCGCAGGAGGCGTCGCGGCGCTGCAGGCTGTGCTGGGTGCGCTTCCGGCCAGGCTGCCGGCGCCGGTGCTGGCCGTGTTGCACCTCCCGCGCGACCGCTCCAGCCGCATTGCCGAAGTGCTGGCGCCGTACTGCGCGCTGCAGGTGCGCGAGGCGGAGGACAAGCAGCCGCTGCAGCCCGGAACGGTGACGTTCGCCCCGCCGGACTACCACCTGCTGGTGGAGGATGCCGGCGCGGTCGCTTTGTCGGTGGACGCGCCAGTGTTGTTCTCGCGCCCGGCCATCGACCCGCTGTTTGAATCGGCCGCTGCGGTGTTTGGTCCGCAGGTGCTGGCGCTGCTGCTGACCGGTGCCAGCAGCGATGGCAGCGAAGGCGTAGCCGCTGTACGCGCCGCCGGAGGCCGCGCCTGGCTGCAATGCCCCGAGGAGGCCGAGGCATCGATGATGCCGGCTTCCGCCCTGCAGCATGCCGGCGCCGATGCCGTGCTGCCCCTTGAACTGATGTGTCGTCGCCTGAAGGAGTTGTTTGCATGAACCTGCTGCCACCGGACCCTGCGCAGTCGCAGTCCCCGGTCAACCTGCTGATCGTCGATGACGTGCCGCAGAACCTGGTGGCCATGCAGGCGCTGCTGCAGCGCGAGGGCGTCAATCTGTTGCTGGCCAGCTCCGGTGCGCAGGCGCTGGAGCTGCTGCTGGAGCATGAGGTCGCGCTTGCCCTGCTGGACGTGCACATGCCGGAAATCGATGGCTTCACCCTGGCTGAGCTGATGCGCGGTTCGCATCGCAGCCGCACGGTACCGATCATTTTCCTGACCGCCTCGCCGGATGATCCGGTGCGCGCGTTCAAGGGCTACGAAACCGGCGCGGTGGATTTCCTGCACAAGCCGGTGGCGCCGCAGGTGATCCTGAGCAAGGTCAACGTCTTCATCGAGCTGTACCAGCAACGGCAGTTGCTGAAGGCGCGCAACGAAGCGCTGGAGCGTGCGCTCAAGCTCAACGAGACGATGGCTGCGGTACTGACCCACGACCTGCGTACGCCGCTGTCGGCGATCCTGCTGTGTGCCGACAAGCTGGCGCTGGACATTCCGCAAGGCAACGCGGGTGCGCAGCAGACGCTGCAGTACCTGGAGGCCAGCACCCTGCGCATGGCGCGGATGGTGGAGCAGCTGCTGGACTTCTCGCGGATCCGCAGCGGCGGCCTGCGCCTGCAGGCCAGTACCTGCGATCTGGCCGAGGTCACCCGGGCGGTGGTGGCGGAGGTGGGGAGTGCGCATGGTGCAGGCCGGATCCGACTGGATACACACGGCGACACGCAGCTTCAGGGCGACCTGGATCGACTGGGACAGGTTGCAGCAAACCTGATCGGCAATGCGCTGACGCATGGCAACGAGGCACAGGTCGAGGTGGATGGCCGTGACCCGCGCAACGTGCTGTTGCGGGTGCGCAATGCCGGGGAGATCGATGCGGCGCTGCTGCCGCGCCTGTTCGAACCGTTCAAGGCCAGCTTCCACCAGAGCAACGGACTTGGCCTCGGCCTGTACATCGTCGATCAGTTCGTGCGGGCGCATGGCGGTCGTATCGGTGCCCGCAACGAAGCAGGGCAGGTGGTATTCGAGGCGTTGTTGCCGAGGCGCAGTGACGGAGCGCTGGCGGCCGCAAGCTGAATTCTTCAGCAAACGTTTCCCGATACTGAGACGGGCTCGTCCGCAACTGCTACCGTGGCGACTCACGTTGCCAAGGAAGCTCCATGCCATTGCGTGCCATCGCCTACGTCAGCAAGGTGCTGCCGGATCTTTCCGCCGAACGCCTGCATGTATTGGTCGAGGACGCGGCACGCTTCAACAAGCTGGCCGGGGTGACCGGCGTGCTGCTGCATGACGGCGACCGTTTCCTGCAGTACATCGAGGGCCCACCGGACGGCATCGATTCGGTGTATGAGCGCATCCTGCAGGCTGGCAGCCATATCGACATCGTCGAGCTGGCACGCGGCCGGCTGGGCCAGCGCCAGTTCCCGTACTGGTCGATGCGCGCGCTGCCGGTGGATGCTGCGCTGCTGCGCCAGCTGTCTTCCAGTGACTGGTCGGGATTCACCCGCGCACTGCAGGGCGACCGTTCCGCGCCGACGCCGGTGGATCTGCTCGACAGGGTGGTGCAGCCGGTCCTGCACGTCGGCTGAGCCCGCATCCCCGCTCAGCGCGGGTCGCCACCACAGTAGGCGGCATGCAACGCTTTCAGCACACCCAGCGCCGGGCCATCGACCACGCGGTAGTGGATGGCCTGCGCCTGGCGCCGGGTCGCAACGATATCCAGTTCGCGCAGCACCGCCAGGTGCTGCGACAGCGCCGATGCACTGAGCCCGGTCAGCGCCTGCAGCTCCGGCACCGGCGCTTCGCCTTCCACCAGCCGGCACAACACGCGCAACCGCGCAGGATGAGCCAGGCGCTTGAGCAGAGCGGCGGCCTGCGTGGTGTGCTCGGCCATTGCTGCGCTGTCGAGCTCGATGTGGGCCATGGTTGACCTTTTTGTTTAGAAGAAGCTAATTTAGAAAAAGCTAAATAAGAAGGCAAGCCGATGAACGGAATCGACAGGGGCAGGGCGTGAACCTGCCATGGAGTGCGGTGGCTGGCGGGGCGCTGATCGGCGCCGCCGCGGTGCTGTTGCTCGCCACCCTCGGGCGTGTGGCCGGCATCAGCGGAATCGCTGCGGGCAGCCTGCGCGCAGCAAAAGGGGAGCGCGGCTGGCGTTGGGCGTTCTTGCTCGGACTGCTCACTGCGGCGGGGTTGGTGTTGCTGTGGCAATCGGTGCCGGAGGCATCGCCGCAGGTGCCGCTACGTGATGCGTTGCCGGCCTGGCAGCTGGTCGGCGCCGGCCTGCTGGTGGGCTTTGGTACCCGGTTGGGTAGCGGCTGCACCAGTGGCCACGGCGTCTGTGGCATGGCCCGCGGCTCGAAGCGTTCGCTGCTGGCAGTGCTGGTGTTCATGGCCTGCGCAATGCTGACCACCTTCCTGATCCGGCACGGCGGAGGTCTGGCATGAGTCGCGCATTATGGGCCGCCGCTGTGGCCGGTG
Source organism: Stenotrophomonas sp. GW821-FHT09E08 (assembly GCF_059416125.1). Taxonomy (NCBI): domain Bacteria; kingdom Pseudomonadati; phylum Pseudomonadota; class Gammaproteobacteria; order Lysobacterales; family Lysobacteraceae; genus Stenotrophomonas; species Stenotrophomonas sp. GW821-FHT09E08. The sequence goes on along the minus strand of NZ_JBWKOO010000010.1, from coordinate 52,176 downwards.
CGCTGTTTGGCGCTGGGCTGGCGCTTTCCGGGATGACCGACGCGCGTCGTGTGCTCGGCTTCCTTGATGTGGCCGGTGATTTTGATCCCACGTTGATGTGGGTGCTGGCCTCGGCGATGCTGGTCAGTGCGGTCGGGCAGCGCTGGGTGCTGCGACGCACGCGCCCCTGGTGTGCGGCCCGCTTCCAGCTGCCCACCGTACGTGATATCGATGCGCGCCTGCTGCTGGGCGCCGCACTGTTCGGCATAGGCTGGGGCTGGGCAGGCTATTGTCCCGGTCCGGCCATTGCCGGCCTGGCGGTGGCATCTCGCGAAGCGCTGTGGTTCGTACCCGCGATGCTGCTGGGCTTCTGGCTGCACGACCGCTTCGTACGCTGAGGTTTCACCGCTGTGTCACGATGGATCGGGTCAGATCCACGGACCACGGGGAAAGGAGCGTACTGATATGGCACGGATGAAGTGGAAGGGTAGGGCGATGCTGGCCGTGGCGCTGGCCGCCGCGATCACACCGGCACTGGCTTGTACGCGCGCGGTGTACCTGGGTGACAACGGTGATGTGATCACCGCACGTTCGATGGACTGGAAGGTCGACGTAGCGACCAATCTGTACGTCCTGCCGCGTGGCATTGCACGTACCGGCCAGGCGGGCCCGAAGTCGCTGGCCTGGACCGCGCGCTACGGCAGCGTGGTGGCCACCGGCTACGACGTGTCGACCACCGACGGCATGAACGAGAAGGGCCTGGTCGCCAACCTGCTGTGGCTGGTGGAGTCGGAGTACCCGCAGCAGCGCGGCAACAAGCCGGGACTGGCCATCTCGCTGTGGGCGCAGTACGTGCTCGACAATTTCGCAACGGTGGAAGAGGCGGTGGCGGCGCTGAAGCGCGAGCCGTACTCGATCGTCACCGACAAGGTTCCCGGCGAAGACCGCCAGGCGACGCTGCACCTGTCACTGTCCGATGCCAGCGGCGACAGTGCCATTGTCGAATACATCGGCGGCCGCCAGGTGATCCATCACGACCGCCGCTACCAGGTGATGACCAACTCGCCGATCTTCGAGCAGCAGCTGGCACTCAACAGCTACTGGCAGCAGATCGGTGGCACGGTGATGCTGCCGGGTACCAACCGCTCATCCGACCGCTTCGCGCGGGCTTCGTTCTACATCAATGCGATTCCCAAGGCCGAGGATCCGGTGGAGGCCCTGGCCAGTGTGTTCAGCGTGATCCGCAACGCGTCGGTGCCGTACGGCATCACCACGCCGGGCGAGCCGAACATCTCGTCCACGCGCTGGCGCACCGTGGCCGACCACAAGCGGCGGCTGTACTTCTTCGAATCGGCGTTGACCCCGAATACCTTCTGGGTCGATCTGAACAAGGTCGATTTCGGCGGCCAGGTGCTCAAGCTCGAGCTGGGCAAGGACCAGCGCAACACGTTCGCCGGCGACGCACTGGGCCACTTCGTGCCCAGCGCGCCGTTCACCTTCCTCGGCGTCGAAAGTTAGTTCGACGCCTGGCTGGATGCCGGGTAGACGGCCTGGATCGTGCAGCTGCCGCGGGTGTACTGCGGCAGCGGCGCCAGGGCATCGTTGCGCAGGTCGCCATTCTCGAAATCGGCGGTGAGGATGCGATCGCCGGCATTGCCACAGATCAGCCCGTTCTGCATGCCGGAGCGGAAGCTGAGCTGCGGCGCGCGGTCGAGCTGACGGCAGTGGCCGCCGAGTTCGACGCGGTAGTAGCGGTGACCACCATTGCGACGCGGGTTGGTCTCCACCAGCATGCCCTGCGGGTCGGATGACCAGGCACGGACGTTGCGGGTGGCGAAGCAGTAGGACGGTGAGCCGCCGAAGCTGCGGCGGATTTCCTTGCGCTCGCGGATGGTCACGGCGGGCAGGGTGGCCGTGCGCAGGCGATCGCTGTCACGGGCGACGCTGGCGTAGTCGCGATCCTGTACCGGGGTAACCGCGCTGACGGCGCAGCTGCGGTCGTCGACCACGACGCGTTCGCTGGGACGACCACAGGCCCAGCCGGCCGGTGCTTCCAGTTTCAGCGTGGTGGCACCGCGGACACCGGGGCAGTCTTCGTTGAAATCGATGCGATAGGCCTGGCCGGAGGCGGCGCGCAATGCAATCGAGCGCGGTGATGCCTGCTCCACTTCCTGCACGCCGACCGCATCCATGCAGTGCGGAGCGGGCGGGGTGCGTTCCTGTGCCGATGCCGAGCTGGCGACTGCCAGGCTGAGACTTGCGGCCAGCACCACAAACACGTGTTGATGGGTCATGACCTGCACTCCCTGCGTTGGATGACGGCCCGACTATAGCAGCGGTTTGCACGGCCGTTGCTACACGCGCACACTGTCAGGATGGGCGCCATCTTCCATCTGCGGCACTACGGACAGGCCACCGGCCTGGACCGTCATGACTATGCGCAATGGGTGCTGCCACTGCAGGGCGAACTGCAGTTCGAGATGGAAGGCCGCGGCGGTCGCCTGGACTTGCTGCAGGGCGCTTTCGTGGCTGCTGGTGAAGCACATGACCAGATGGCCGATGGCCCCAATGGTTTCGTGATTGTCGATTGCCCCCCGGGCGTGCTCGATGACGGCACGCAGGAGCACCTGTGCCGGCAGCGCTGGCTGCACCTGCCGCTGGCGCTCCGACACCGCCTGGCGGGTGTGCAGGGCGGCCAGCCGATGCCGGCGCTGCTCCCACAACTGCTGCAGGTGTTCGCACCAGCGGGCAGTGGTGCGCGCATGCAGGGGCTGTGCGCGGCGGTGCAGGTCGATCCGGGGCAATCGTGGCCGGTGGCACGTATGTCGGCCTTCGTGGGCGTCAGCGAGAGCCGTCTGCATGCCTTGTTCCAGCGTGAATTCGGGCTCAGCCCGCAGGCCTGGCTCAGTGCGTGCCGGCTGCGCTGGGCCAAGCACCAGCTGCGTACGAGCGCCGCGCCGATCAGCGATATCGCGCTGGCCGCAGGCTATTCCGAGCAGAGCGCACTGACCCGCGCGCTGCGGCGTGAGTGTGGGCAGACCCCGGCCGCCTGGCGCAGGGGTGCCATCTGATCTTTAGAGCCGAGCCCACGCTCGACTGCTTTTGCTCCGACCACCCCGCGAACGGCAGTCGAGCATGGCTCGGCTCTACAACGGCGGCAGGGCAGTAGCCTCGGTCAAGAGCTCGCGCTGGCCACCGCTTACACTGCGCAGCCTGTTCTCCCCCCAAGAACCCGAAATGCGCAACAACCCGATGGCCCTGGGCATCGTCAATGGCGTTGCCGCCGGCGCGCTGTGGGGCGTGGTCTTCCTCGCGCCCGCCGTGCTGCAGTCGTTCAATGCCCTGCAGCTCTCTGCCGGCCGCTACCTGGTCTACGGTCTGATCGCTGTGGTACTGCTGCTGCCGCGCTGGAAGCGATTGGCCCCGCGGCTTGGTCGTGCCGAGTGGATCGGTCTGCTGTGGCTGAGCCTGGCTGGCAACCTGGTGTACTTCCTGCTGCTGGCCACGGCCGTGCAGTGGGCCGGAGGTGCGGCGGCGTCGTTGATCGTCGGCCTGATTCCGGTGGTTGTGACGTTGGTTGGTGTGCGCGAGCAGGGCGCGGTGCCGTTGAAGCAGCTGTTGCCGGCACTGGGCCTGTGCGTGCTCGGCGTGGCGCTGGTTGGCTGGGAAGCACTGATGTCCGAGCATCTGGCAACGCCCTGGCGGCAGCGCCTGATCGGCCTGCTGTGCGCGTTTGGTGCGCTGTTCTCGTGGGCGCTGTACTCGATCGGCAACAGCCGCTGGCTGGCGCGCCGTTCCGACTTGTCCAGCCACGACTGGTCACTGCTGACCGGCGTCACCACCGGCGGGCTGGCCCTGCTGCTGGTGCCGATGGCGTTCATCGGCCACACCGGCAGCCACACGTCAGCGCAGTGGAGTGGCTTCTGGGCGATCAGTGCCGGCGTGGCGGTGGTGGCCTCGATCCTCGGCAATGCGTTCTGGAACCGCGCCAGCCGCCTGCTGCCGTTGACCCTGACCGGGCAGATGATCGTGTTCGAAACCCTGTTCGCGCTGCTCTACGCATTCGCCTGGCAGCAGCGCTGGCCCTCGCTGCTCGAAGCCCTGGCGATCGTGTTCCTGGTGGCGGGCGTGATGCTGTGCGCGCACGCCCACCGTACGCCACGGGCGATCGCCGAACATGCCGGCTGAATGCCGTCGTCAAGCGCGCTGATGCCGGTTTTGTCACAGATGCAACCAAATGGCGGCACGATGACCGATGATCGTCGCAGCGATTTTTTGCATCGCAGCACTTGACAGCACCCCGGCGGCCGGTGTTTTCTGTGCGTCATGGTCCTTGATGCCGCCCACGCCAGCCTGACCGCCCCCGCCACCGCGGGCCGTTCGACTGCGCCGGTCGCCACCACCACCATTACCACCACCGTCACCACTGCCCTGGTGCGGCCCGTCGTCTTCGTGTAACTCCCGAAAACCACGGCCCCGCACCATACAGGTGGCGGGGAAACTCGACACCTGCATGCGACGGGGCCTCCTACCGAGGTCTGCATGTCTTCCCACGCCCCCGCCCAACCCGTTGCACCGGCCGATCTGGCTGCGCCGTCCACCGTCGTGCACAAGTTCGGTGGCACCTCGGTGGCCGACGCCGAGCGCTACCGCCATGTCGCCGGCCTGCTGCTGGCCCGCCCCGAATCGCTGCAGGTCACCGTTGTATCGGCGATGAAGGGCGTCACCGACGCGCTGATCGAACTGGCCCAGATGGCAGCAAAGGGTGACGAAGGCTGGCGCGAGGTCTGGCATGCACTGCGCGCCCGCCACCGCGGCGCGGCGGTGGCCCTGCTCGGCGAGCAGGTGGGCGAGACCGTGGAATGGATTGACGTGCGTTTCGATCAGCTGGCCGAAGTGCTGGCGGCACTGGCGGTGATCGGCGAACTGCCGCGAGAGGTGCTCGATCGCGTGCAGGGTCTGGGCGAAGTGTTCTCCGCGCAGCTGCTCGGTACCCACCTGCGCGCGCTGGGTGAGGACTGCGCCGTGCTCGATGCGCGCGACGTGCTGGTGGTCGCGCACGGCGAGTTGGGTGTGGACGTGGACTGGGAAGCCAGCGCCGACCGCCTGGCCAGGTGGCGCCTGCAGCATCCGCAGTCGCGCCTGGTCGCCACCGGTTTCGTTGCCCGCGACCGCCACGATCGCATCACCACGCTCGGTCGCAATGGCAGCGACTACTCCGGCGCGATCTTCGCGGCACTGTTCAACGCCGACCAACTGCACATCTGGACCGACGTCGACGGCGTGCTGTCGGCGGACCCGAGGCTGGTCCCGGAAGCGGTGCAGCTGGAATCACTGAGCTACGACGAAGCCTGCGAGCTGGCCTATTTCGGCGCCAAAGTGGTGCATCCGCAGACGATGTCGCCGGCGATCCGCCTTGGCCTGCCGATCTTCATCCGCAACACCTTCCACCCGGCGCATCCGGGTACGCGCATCAGTGCCGAGCGCTCGCCGCGCGGGCCGGTGAAAGGCCTGACCCTGAGTCCCGGACTGGCCCTGCTCAATCTGGAGGGTACTGGACTGATCGGCGTACCCGGCACCGCTGAACGCGTGTTCGCGGCATTGCGCCACGCGCAGGTTTCGGTGGTGATGATCTCGCAGGGGTCGTCGGAGCATTCGATCTGCTGCGTGGTGCGTGCGGCCGAGGCCGCGCGTGGCCGCGAGGCGCTGCTGCAGGCATTTGCGCATGAACTGTCGGTAGGCCACGTGCAGCGCGTGCAGGTCGGCGACGGTGTCAGCGTGCTGGCGGCGGTCGGCGACGGCATGGCGGGCCAGCCCGGCGTCGCCGCGCGCCTGTTCGAGGCCCTCGGCCGGGCGCAGGTGAACATCCTGGCGATCGCGCAGGGCTCGTCGGAACGCAACATCTCGGTGGCGGTGGACAGTGCCGATGCCACCCGTGCGCTGCGCGCCGCACATGCCGGCTTCTGGCTGTCGCCGCAGACCTTTGCGGTAGGTGTAATCGGGCCGGGCAATGTCGGCGCCGCACTGCTGGACCAGTTGCTGGCGGCGCGCCCGCAGCTGCTGGCCAAGGCCAATGTCGACCTGCGCCTGCGCGCGCTGGCCTCGCGTTCGCGCATGCGGCTGGAGGCTGATGGCCTGCATGCCGATTGGCGGCAGGCGCTGCAGCAGGCGGGTGAGGCCAGTGACCTGGACCGTTTCACCGAGCACCTGCTTGCCGCGCACCTGCCCCACGCGGTGGTGATCGATTGCAGTGGCAGTGCCGAGGTGGCCGAGCGCTACGAGGGGTGGCTGGCCGCCGGCATCCACGTGGTCACTCCGAACAAACAGGCCGGTGCCGGTCCGTTGGCGCGCTATCAGCGCATCCGCGCTGCTGCCGCTGCCAGCGGCGCGCGTTTCCGCTATGAAGCCACGGTGGGTGCTGGGCTGCCGGTGATCACCACGCTGCGCGACATGGTCGATACCGGCGACGAGGTGCTGGCCATCGAAGGCATCTTCTCCGGCACGCTGGCCTGGCTGTTCAACCGTTACGACGGCAGCCAGCCATTCTCGGCACTGGTCGCGCAGGCGCGCTCGATGGGTTACACCGAGCCGGATCCGCGTGACGATCTGTCCGGCATCGATGTCGCGCGCAAGCTGGTGATCCTGGCCCGCGAAGCCGGTCATCCGCTCAGCCTGGAGCAGGTCCAGGTGGAAAGCCTGGTGCCAGCGTTGCTGCGCGAGGGTGGCGTGGACGATTTCATGGCGCGCCTGGGCGAGAGCGATGCCAGCCTGTTGCAGCGCCTGCAGGACGCACGGCAGCGCGGTGCGGTGTTGCGCTACGTGGCGCGGCTGGGTTCCGACGGTGCCTCGGTCGGCCTGCAGGAACTACCCATCGAGCATGCGTTCGCCAATCTGCGGCTGACCGACAACGTGGTCCAGTTCCGTACCCGCCGTTACTGCGACAACCCGCTGGTGGTGCAGGGACCAGGCGCCGGCCCGGAAGTCACGGCCGCAGGCGTGTTCGCCGACCTGCTGCGGGTGGCCGCCGGCGAAGGAGCGCGGCTGTGATCGCACGTGCGTTCGCACCGGCCTCGGTGGCCAACGTGGCGGTGGGCTTCGATATTCTCGGCCATGCCATTGCCGGTGTCGGCGACACCGTGAGCGTGCGTCGCATCGATGAACCGGTGGTGCGGATCGAGGCAATCCGTGGCAGTGCGGTCGAGCTGCCGCTGGACGCTGCCGGCAATACCGCAGGGGCCGCGCTGATGTCGTTGCGCGAGGGGCTGGGTCTGGACTTCGGCTTCGCGATCGAGATCGACAAGGGCATTCCGTTCGGCTCCGGCATGGGCGGTTCGGCGGCGTCGAGCGTTGCAGCCCTGGTCGCCGCCAATGCACTGCTGGGCGCACCGCTGCCGCGCGAGGCGTTGTACCCGTTTGCGCTGGATGGCGAGGCGGTGGCCAGTGGCGGCCGCCACGGTGACAACGTCGGGCCGCTGCTGCTGGGCGGCTTGGCGTTGTGCACCGCTGATCGCCTGCTGCCGATTCCGGTTCCGGCCAGCTGGCACAGCCTGTTGGTGCATCCGCATGCGGTGCTGGAAACACGCCGTGCACGCCAGGCGCTGCAGGGCAGCTACGCGCTGGGTGAATTCGTCGCACAGAGTGCCAATCTTGCGCTGGTCCTGAGTGGCTGCCATCGCAGCGATGCCTCGCTGGTGCGCGCTGGCCTGCGCGACGTGCTGGTGGAGCCGCGCCGCGCCGGACTGATTATCGGTTTCGAAGCAGCACGCGACGCGGCGCTGTCGGCCCATGCGATGGGCGCGGGCATCTCAGGTGCAGGACCCAGCGTGTTCGCCTGGTTCGAGGATGCCGACCAGGCCCATGCCGCAGCGGCACCGGTGCGCGCAGCATTTGCAGCGGCCGGCTTTGACAGCGATGCCTGGGTGTCGCCGCTGGACGCGCCGGGAGCGCGGCTGTGCTGAATCCTTCCCCTCTACTGGAAACCTTGCCCATGCATTTCGTTTCGACCCGTGGCCAGTCGCCTGCTGTCGGCCTCAGTGCGGCAATCGCCGCAGGATTGGCGCCCGATGGCGGGCTGTATGTGCCCGAGGTTCTGCCTGCACCTCGTGAATTGCAGGCCGGTGCAACCCTGGCCGATACCGCCGCCGATCTGCTGGCACCGTTCTTTGCCGGCGATGCGCTGGAAGGCGCGCTGCCGTCGATCTGCCGCGAGGCCTTCGACTTCCCGGTCCCGCTGCGCTCTCTCGGCGATGGTGACCACGTGCTGGAACTGTTCCATGGGCCGACCGCGGCGTTCAAGGACATCGGCGCGCGCTTCCTGGCCGGTACGCTGTCGCGGCTGCAGGCGGACAAGGAGCGCGATCTGACGATTGTCGTCGCCACCTCCGGCGATACCGGTGCCGCCGTTGCCGCGGCCTTCCATCGCCAACCCGGCGTGCGCGTGGTGGTGCTGTATCCGGATGGGCGTGTGTCGCCGCGTCAGGCACATCAGCTCGGTTGCTTCGGTGGCAACATCCGGGCGCTGCGCGTGGCCGGTTCGTTCGATGACTGCCAGACCATGGTCAAACAGGCGCTGGCCGACCGCGAGCTGCAGGCACAGGTGCCGCTGAGTTCGGCCAACAGCATCAGCCTGGGCCGCCTGCTGCCGCAGATGAGCTACTACGCGCATGCGGCGTTGAGCCATCATGCCGCACATCGACGCCGGCTCAACCTGGTGGTGCCCACCGGCAACCTCGGCAACGCAATGGCGGCAGTGCTGGCGCGCGCGCTGGGCGTGCCGATCGGGCAGATCGTGCTGGCCACCAATGCCAATGCCGTACTGCCGGCCTACTTCAATGGCGACGACTATCAGCCGCAGGCCAGTGTTGCCACCGTTGCCAACGCGATGGACGTGGGGGCGCCCAGCAACTTCGAGCGCCTGCGCTGGCTCTACCACGGCGATGACGCGGAACTGCGAGCCGCCTTCCGTGCATTCGCGGTGGATGACGTGACCATCCGCGCGACGATTGCTGCTGAGCATGCCAGCCATGGTGAGCTGTTCTGCCCACATACGGCCACCGCAGTGAAGGTGCTGCAGGATCTGCGCAGTGGCGGTGCCAAGGGGGACTGGGCGGTGGTGGCCACCGCGCATCCGGCCAAGTTCGAAGCCGTGGTCGAGCCGCTCATCGGCGAAGCAGTAGCGGTGCCGCCGGCGCTGGAGGCGTTGCTGCAGCGACCGGCGCATGCCGACCCGTTGGCCGCCGACTATGCGGCGTTGCGCGAGGTGTTGCTGCGCTGATCGGAGATGGGCGCGGTTGCCGGCCAGCGGCCGGCACTACCGGGTGGATGCAACACGGAGCCGGCAACCCCATGAACCGCGATGCGGTCAGATCAACCCTTCACCGGCCAGCGTGCGCAGCCCATCCTCGTCGAGGATCTCCACCACGTTCAGGTGGGGCAGGGCGATCAGCTCCTGCTGGCGCAGCTTGGTGAAGGTGCGGCTGACTGTTTCCATGGTCAGGCCCAGATGGTCGGCGATGTCGCCGCGGCCCATTGGCAGCGACACGCGCAGGCCATCGCCACCGAGCTTGGCCTCGCGTGCGGCCAGGCGCAGCAGGAAATCGGCCAGCTTCTCGGCCGGCTGCAGCCGCGCCAGTGCCAACGCGGCGTCCTGCGCGGCGTCCAGCTCCTGGCAGGCGCGTTGCAGCAGCTTGCGTTCCAGGTGCGGGAAGCGGCTGCGCAGCGCCTTCATCTGCGGCAGCGCGACGCGGCACACGCGGCTGTCGGCGATGGCTTCGATATCGTAGCGGTGGTGGTCGCTGCCGCTCAGGCCCAGGTAATCGCCGGGCAGCACGAAACCGTTGATCTGGCGGCGGCCATCGGCCAGGGTGCGTACCAGGCGCAGCGCGCCGCCGGTCAATGTATAGACATGGTCGCGCTCTTCGCCGGTGCGGGCCAGGGTACTGCCCATGCTGACCTGCTGGGAAACGGTGACCTGTTCCAGTGCCTGCACTTCATCGGGCGACAGCGCCGAGCACACCGCAAGGTGGCGAACCGAGCAGTGCAGGCAGTCCTGCGTGACGCAGGACGGCGAGGCGGAGTCATTGGTGGCGGGCGGAGCGCCGGAAGGCCGTGACATGTTGCGGGGGCGTATCGCGGGCGGGGAGGGCCTTATGATACTTCAAGCGGCCGTTCGACCCTGCCCGAGGCGGGGGCGCTAGAATGTCGCCCCCTCCCACGTCCCGTTCCAGCAGGAGTTCCGCCCGTGATCAAGCCCCGTACCCCGCCCGGCACCCTTGAACTGCTGCCGCGCGAGCAGATCGCATTCCAGCGCATGCTGGACGTGATCCGCCGCAATTACGAGCGCTTCGGGTTCCTGCCGGTGGAGACGCCGGTGTTCGAGCTGTCCGATGTGCTGCTGACCAAGTCCGGCGGCGAGACCGAGCGGCAGGTGTATTTCGTGCAGTCCACCGGCGCGCTGGCCAATGCCGCCGAATCGGGCGACCGTTCACTGCCGGAAATGGCGCTGCGCTTCGACCTGACCGTGCCGCTGGCGCGCTACGTGGCCGAGCACGAGCATGAACTGACCTTCCCGTTCCGCCGCTACCAGATGCAGCGCGTCTACCGCGGCGAGCGTGCGCAGCGCGGCCGTTTCCGCGAGTTCTACCAGTGCGACATCGACGTGATCGGCAAGGACAGCCTGAGCGTTCGCTATGACGCCGAAGTGCTGGCGGTCATCCACGCAGTGTTCTCGGAACTGCGCATCGGCGACTTCAGCATCCAGTTGAACAACCGCAAGCTGCTGCGCGGCTTCTTCGAAAGCCTGGGCGTGGCCGAGGGTGAACGCCAGCTGGCAGTGCTGCGCGAAGTGGACAAGCTGGACAAGCGTGGCCCCGACTACGTGCGCGAGACGCTGGTGGGCGAGGGCTTTGCCATTCCGGCCGAACAGGTCGAGAAGATCCTGGCCTTCGTCGCCGTGCGTTCGCAGGGTCATGCCGATGCGCTGGCACAGCTGGCAGCGCTGGAAGACGGCGCGGGTTCCTCGGAGATCCTGCGTGCCGGCGTGGCCGAGCTGCGCGAAGTACTGCAGCTGGTGCAGGCACTGGGCGTGCCGGAAAGCGCCTACTGCCTGAACTTCTCCATTGCACGTGGCCTGGATTACTACACCGGCACGGTGTACGAGACCACGCTGACCGACCACCCGCAGATCGGGTCGATCTGTTCCGGTGGCCGTTATGAAGACCTGGCCAGCCACTACAGCAAGTCCAAGCTGCCGGGCGTGGGCATTTCCATCGGCCTGTCGCGCCTGTTCTGGCAGCTGCGCGAGGCTGGCCTGATCGACGGCATCGAAGCCAGCAGCGTACAGGCGCTGGTGGCGCTGATGGACGAGCAGGGCATGCCGCAGTCGCTGGACATTGCCCGCCGCCTGCGCGCCGGTGGCATCAACACTGAAGTACAGATGGAGCCGAAGAAGATCGGCAAGCAGTTCCAGTACGCGGCCAAGGCCGGTATCCGCTTCGTGGTGCTGGCGGGTGAGGATGAGCTGGCGCGCGGCGTGGTGGCGGTGAAGGACCTGCTGCGCGAGCAGCAGTTCGAAGTGTCGCGCGACGAACTGGCCAGCACCCTTCTGGTGGAGCTGGAGCAGTCCAGGGCGATGGTGTGATGCGTGCCGCCGCAGGAGTGCTGAGCGTGCTCCTGCTGGCGGGCTGCCAGAGCGATCGGTCGTTGCACAGCACGCGGATCGGGCCGGCGCAGTACCGGCTGGTGGTTGATCGCTGCCATGCGATCGACCGCGCACAGCTGGAGGACGACCTGCAGGCCCTGGCCTCACGGACGTGCCGGGCGGGAGCGGGGGCGTTGGAGAACATCCAGTCCCTGCCGAGCCGACAGGGCAGCCTGTTCGGCGAATGCCTGCGGCGCGGCGCGCTGCAGGCCGAGGTGCGTTGCCTGCCCTGAGTCGGGTCAGGTTGTTGATTTGAAAGCATAACGCCCGCCCTTTGGTGGGCGTTTTGCGTTTCAGGACAACAGCAGTCGAGCATGGCTCGACTCTACAAAAGCCGGTTCCGATCAGTTTCCTGACGAGATCCAGCAGGCCGCAGCCAACTGTCGAAGGTGGGGAGGGTCCGGTGGCAGGGGTGTGAGCCGCATGGGCCCGAGGCATGCCTCGGGCGGGTTGGACAGGACGCCCAACCCGGGTCTTGCCGTGTGCGCAGGACTGCGCACACGAGCAAGCCGCGACCAAGCCCCCATGGACGGGTTTACGGCGTCCCCTGCCACCGGACCCTCCCCGCCAACGCTCAGGAAACCAGCTTTTGCTTTTGCTCTGGCTCTTAGCGGGTGCAGGGCAGCAGCCCTGCCTTACCCCAACCCAATCCACGATTTGACGCACTGCGCAAGAATGCGTTAATGTACTAACACGCTATTACATTGATGCAAGAACCACGCCCGTGAAAGCCCGCCCCGACATCGCCGCCAAAGACCCGCAAGCCGATCTGGACGCCCTGGCCCAGGCCTTTGCCGCGCTGCGCGAGCCGGAGCAGGTGGTCGCCTTCCTGCGTGACCTGTGCACGCCGGCCGAGCTGGAAGCCATGGCCGACCGCTGGAAGGTGGTGCCGCTGCTGCAGCAGGGCGTGCCCTACCGCGAGATCCACGAGCGCACCGGCGTCAGCGTGACCACCACCGGACGGGTGGCACGCACGCTCGAGCATGGCCATCGAGGCTATGCCGCCGCTGTCGACCGCCTTGCTTCGCGCTGATCCGCGCCCCGTTCCAGACTTCGAGACCTCCCCCATGAGTGCAACCCAGGCAGCGCCGGCGCGAGACCGGCTGCGTATCGCCATCCAGAAGAGTGGCCGGCTGGCCGAGCCCGCCCGCAACCTGCTCAGTGCCTGTGGCCTGAGCTGGCGAGAGAGCCGCGACAAGCTGTTCTGCTACGGCGAATCGCTGCCGGTGGACCTGCTGCTGGTGCGCGACGACGACATTCCCGGTCTGATCGCCGATGGCGTCTGCGACCTCGGCATCGTCGGCCGCAATGAGCTGGACGAACAGGCCGCCGCGCGTCGCCAGATCGGCCTGGCCGATACCTATCAGGCATTGCGCGGGCTGGGCTTCGGCCAGTGCCGGCTGATGCTGGCGGTGCCAGAAGAATGGCAGTGGCAGGGCCCGGCCCAGCTGGCCGGCACCCGCATCGCCACCAGCTACCCGGCCATCCTCAAGCAGTGGCTGATGGAGCAGGGCGTGGACGCGCAGGTAGTCGAACTGTCTGGCTCGGTCGAGATCGCACCGCGTCTGGGCACCGCCGACCTGATCTGCGACCTGGTCTCCAGCGGTGCCACGCTGCGCGCCAACCAGCTTACCCCGGTGCACAACCTGCTCGACAGCGAAGCCGTGCTGGCCGGTGCGGTACGCGTTCCCGATGATGCGCGCGGCGCCCTGCGCAGCATGCTGCTGCGCCGCCTGGACGGTGTGGTGCAGCGGCAGGACCGCAAGCTGCTGATGTTCCGCGCCAGCGAGGACCGCGTCGATGCGTTGTCGCAGCTGCTGGCCGATGCCGAACCGCTGGTGCGGTTGCCGGCTGATGGCGGTGCACTGCGCCTGCAGACCATGTGCCCCGGTCCGTTGAGCTGGCAGCGCATGGAGGAACTCGAGCGCGCCGGTGCGCAGGGCCTGATGGTACTGAGCGTGGAGCGATCGCTGGCATGAACCGTCTGATCTGGTCCCGACTTGATGAGGCCGCGCGCAGCGCGGCACTGACCCGCCCGGTGCAGACCGTGGCGCAGCAGACCCGTGATGCGGTGGCCGCGCTGATCGCGCAGGTACGCACGCAGGGTGACGACGCGCTGCGCGCGATCACCGCGCGCTTCGATGGCGTGGATCTGCAGGATTTCGAAGTTTCCGCAGCCGAGTTCGCAGCTGCCGATGCCGCAGTGCCGGCCGAGCTGCGCCAGGCCATGGTGGAAGCGGCCGAACGCATCACCCGCTTCCATGCGGCCGGCATGGGCCAGGGCTATACGGTGGAAACCACGCCGGGCGTGGTCTGCGAACGCATGCTGCGCCCGATCGGCCGGGTGGGCCTGTATGTGCCGGCTGGCAGCGCGCCGCTGCCGTCCACCGCGTTGATGCTGGGCGTTCCGGCGCAGCTGGCCGGTTGCCCGCAGGTGGTGCTGTGCACGCCGCCGCGCGCCGACGGTAGCGCCGATCCGGCGGTGCTGGTGGCCGCGCGGCTGACCGGCGTGCAACGCGTGTTCAAGCTGGGTGGTGCGCAGGCGATCGCGGCGATGGCCTATGGCACCGAAAGCATCCCGGCCAGCGACAAGCTGTTCGGGCCGGGCAACAGTTTCGTCACCGAGGCCAAGCAGCAAGTGGCACAGGACGGTGCCGCCGCCATCGACATGCCGGCCGGTCCCTCCGAAGTGTTGGTGATCGCCGATGCCGGCGCCAATCCGGCGTTCGTTGCCGCCGACCTGCTGTCGCAGGCCGAGCACGGCCCGGATTCACAGGTGCTGCTGCTGACCGATGACGCGGCGATGCTGGCCGCGGTCGAGGCCGAAGTTGAACGCCAGGTGGCCTTGCTGCCGCGGCAGGACATCGCCCGCCAGGCGCTGTCGGCATCGCAGTTGATCCAGGTGGAATCGCTGGCCGATGCGTTTGCGATCAGCAACCGCTACGCCCCCGAACACCTGATCCTGGCCCTGCGCGAACCGCGCGCGTGGCTGGACCAGGTGCAGGCGGCCGGTTCGGTGTTCCTCGGCGACTACACGCCGGAAGCACTGGGTGACTACTGCAGCGGCACCAACCACGTGCTGCCCACCGCCGGTGCCGCGCGCGCCTACAGTGGCGTCAGCGTGGCCAGCTTCCAGAACCTGATCAGCGTACAGAGCGCGACCGCCGCTGGCCTGGCCGCGATCGGTGGCTGCGCGCGCATCATCGCCAGCGCCGAAGGCCTGGATGCGCACGAACGTGCGGTGGCACTGCGCATGGAGGTGGCCGCATGAGCGCGGACATCGACGGCGTGCTGGCCCTGGTACGGCCGGACCTGCAGGCCTTTGCCGGCTACAGTTCGGCGCGCAGCAGCGCTGTGCAGGGCGAGGTGTGGCTGAACGCGAACGAATCAGCGTGGGCCAATCCGGCAGACGCCACCGGGGGCAGCCGCCGCTACCCGGAGCCGCAGCCGGCTGCGCTGCGTGATGCGCTGGCGTCGCTGTACGGCGTGCAGGCGCAACAGCTGCTGGTAGGCCGTGGCAGCGACGAGGCGATCGATCTGCTGGTCCGCGCCCTATGCGTGCCCGGCCGCGATGGCGTGCTGGTGACGCCACCGGTATTCGGCATGTACGCAGTCTGTGCACGCTTGCAGGGTGCGCCGTTGATCGAGGTGCCGCTGATTGACGATGGTGAGGGCCTGCGCACGGACCTGGATGCGGTGATTGCCGCTGCGAAGGAGCAGGGCGCCAAGCTCGTTTTCCTGTGCGCGCCGTCCAATCCTGCCGGCAGCGATATCCCGCTGCCCGAGATCGAACGGGTGGCTCGTGCCCTGCGTGGGCAGGCGCTGGTGGTGGTGGACGAGGCCTATGTCGAGTACGCACAGCGCGCTTCGGCGACCACGTTGCTTGCCGCGCACGCCAACCTGGCGGTGCTGCGCACGTTGTCCAAGGCGCACGCACTGGCCGCCGCGCGTATCGGTACCTTGATCGCCGCGCCGGAACTGATTGCCGTGCTGCGCCGCTGCCAGGCGCCGTACCCGGTGCCGACGCCGTGCTCCGAGCTGGCCGTGCAGGCGCTGCAGCCGGCCGCGCTCGCGCGCACCGCTGAGCGGGTAGCCACGGTCATCACCGAGCGCGAGCGCCTGTACCGCGCCCTGCAGGGCCTGCCCGGCATTGGCCGGGTATACGCTTCGGGCGGCAATTACCTGCTGGTCCGCTTCGCCGATGCACAGGCCGCGTTCGATACGCTGTTGGAAGCCGGCGTGGTGGTGCGCGATCAGCGCGCTGCACCGCAGCTGGACGATGCACTGCGCATCAGTATCGGCAGCCCCGAAGAGAATGACCGCGTGCTTGCGGCCCTGTCGGCGCGGAGGGCCGCAGCATGACCCCGATCCTGTTCATCGACCGCGACGGCACCCTCATCGAGGAGCCGTCCGATTTCCAGATCGACGCCTACGAGAAGCTGCGCTTCGTGCCGCAGGTGATCCCGGCGCTGCTGAAGCTGCGTGATGCCGGCTACCAGTTCGTGATCGTCAGCAACCAGGATGGCCTCGGCAGCGACAGCTACCCGCGCGCCAGCTTCGATGGCCCCAACGACCTGATGCTGCATATCTTCGAAAGTCAGGGCATCACCTTCCGTGACGTGCTGATCGACAGCAGCTGGCCGCAGGACAATGCGCCCACCCGCAAGCCGGGCATCGGCCTGATGACTGCCTACCTGCAGGACCGCAGCATCGACTGGGCGCGTTCGGGCATGGTCGGCGACCGCATCACCGACCTGCAGTTCGCCGACAACCTCAACATCCGTGGCTTCCAGCTGCGCACCGAACAGTTCGGCGGCGAGTGGGACTGGCCGGGCATCGCCCACGCACTGGCCGATGCACCACGCACGGCGGTGGTCCAGCGCAACACGAAAGAGACGAAGATCCGCGTCGAGCTCGACCTGGACCGTGCCGGCGATGCGCGCATCGACACCGGGCTGCCGTTCTTCGACCACATGCTGGAACAGATCGGCAAGCACGGTGGCTTCGCGCTGGACATCCAGGCCGAGGGTGACCTGCACATCGACGAGCACCACACCATCGAAGACACCGGTCTCGCATTGGGCCAGGCGCTGCGCGAGGCGCTGGGCGACAAGCGCGGCATCGGCCGCTACGGCTTCACCCTGCCGATGGATGAAACCCTGGCCAGCGCTGCGCTGGATTTCAGTGGCCGCCCGTATTTCGTGTTTGAAGGCGAGTTCAAGCGCGAGCGGGTGGGCGACATGCCGACCGAGCTGGTCCCGCACTTCTTCCGTTCGCTGTGCGATGCCAGCGGGCTGAACCTCAACCTGCAGGTGCGTGGCGACAACGACCACCACAAGGTCGAGGCCTGCTTCAAGGCACTGGCGCGGGCATTGCGCCCGGCGTTGGCCCGCCAGGGCACGGCGCTGCCCACCACCAAGGGGGCGCTGTGAGCGACGTTGCGCTGATCGATGCCGGCGGCGCCAACCTGGGTTCGGTGCGCTACGCATTGGAGCGCCTGGGTGCAACGGTGCGGTTGGTGCGCGATGCCGATGGCCTGGTCGGCGCACAGCGGGTGATCCTGCCCGGCGTCGGCGCCGCTGGTCCCGGCATGCAGCGCCTGCATGCGCAGGGTCTGGTGGAACCATTGCAGCGGCTGGAAGTGCCGTTGATGGGCATCTGCCTGGGCATGCAGCTTCTGTTCGAGCGCTCCGAAGAGGCCGGCGTAGAAGCGCTGGGACTGATTCCCGGCGTGGTGCGCAAGCTGGTGCCGGCCTGTGGCATTCGCGTACCGCACATGGGCTGGAACCGCCTGCTGCCGCTGCGCGAATCGCTGTTGCTGCAGGGCGTGCCGGAGCGCGCCAGCGCCTATTTCGTGCACAGCTATGCAGCACCGCTCAACGCCCACACGGTAGCCGCCTGCGATCACGGCGGCCTGTTCACCGCGGTGGTGGAGCAGGGGCGCTACTTCGGCGCACAGTTCCATCCCGAGCGCTCCGGCGATACCGGTTCGTTGATGCTGCGCAATTTCCTCGAGGGCACTGCTGCATGAGTTTCATCGTCTACCCCGCGCTGGATATCCGAGATGGCCGCGTGGTGCGGCTGCGCCAGGGCGACTACATGCAGGAAACCTCCTATGGTGACGATCCGCTGCCGCGCGCACAGGCCTTTGCCGCGCAGGGCGCGCAGTGGATGCACCTGGTCGACCTGGACGCCGCACGCGCCGGTGGCTACACGCTGGCACCGCTGCTGTCGTCGATCCGCGCGCAGACCACGCTGCAGGTGCAGACCGGTGGTGGCGTGCGTGGCCGTGACGATGTGGCGCGCATCCTCGATGCCGGCGCTGGCCGCGTGGTGGTCGGCTCACTGGCGGTGCGTCGCCCCGATGAAGTGGTTGGCTGGCTGGAGGAGTTCGGCGCCGAGCGCATCACCATCGCGCTGGATGCCCGTCAGGACGCACAGGGCCAATGGCAATTGCCGGTGCATGGCTGGACCGAGAACGCCGGAGTGACCCTGGATGCCCTGGCCCAGCGTTTTGCGCGCGCCGGCATGCGCCACCTGCTGTGTACCGACATCGCCCGCGACGGCATGCTGGCCGGCCCCAACATCAGCCTCTACCAGCACCTGTCGGCGCTGCTGCCGGGCGTGGCGGTGCAGGCCTCCGGTGGTATCCGTGACGTGGCCGATGTGGCCGAAGCCCGCGCCGCCGGTTGCGGCGGTGCGATTCTCGGCAAGGCGCTGCTGGAGCAGCGTATGGACCTGGCGGAGGCGCTGGCATGTTGAGCCGCCGCATCATTCCCTGCCTGGACGTGCGCGATGGCCGCGTGGTCAAGGGCGTACGCTTCCGCGACCACGTCGATATGGGCGACATCGCCGAACTGGCACAGCGCTACCGCGACCAGGGCGCCGACGAGCTGGTGTTCTATGACATCGGCGCCAGTCCCGAGGCACGTTCGGTGGATGTGGCCTGGATCGAGCGCATCGCGCGCCTGATCGACATTCCGTTCTGCGTGGCCGGTGGCATCGACAGCGTGGAAACTGCACGTCGCGTGCTGTTCGCCGGTGCCGACAAGGTGTCGATCAACTCGCCGGCGCTGGGCCGCCCGGAGCTGATCACCGAGCTGGCAGACGAGTTCGGCGTGCAGTGCGTGGTGGTGGGGGTCGATTCGGTACGCGAGGCCGATGGCCAGTGGCGGGTGCGTCGATTCAGCGGTGACCCTGACAAGACCCAGGCGGTGCCACTGCGCACACTGGACTGGATCGTCGAAGCACAACGGCGTGGCGCAGGCGAGATCGTGCTGAACTGCATGGACAGCGATGGTGTGCGCCGTGGCTACGATGTCGCGCAGCTGCAGCAGGCGCGGGCACTGTGCCAGGTGCCGCTGATCGCCTCCGGCGGTGCCGGTGCGATGGAGCACTTCGCCGAAGCCTTCGACCAGGCCGACGTCGACGGCGCGCTGGCGGCCAGTGTGTTCCACAGTGGCGCCATCGCCATTCCAGAATTGAAGCGCTACCTGCGCGGACAGCAGATCGAGGTGCGGGATGTCTATTGAAGTGAAACCATCACTGGATGCGCTGCAGGCGCTGGACTGGGGCAAGGGCGACGGCCTGCTGCCGGCGGTGGTGCAGGATGCCGACACCCTGCAGGCGCTGATGCTGGGCTATGTCAGCGCCGAATCGCTGGCGGCCACGCTGGCCATCGGCCACATGACCTTCTTCAGCCGCAGCAAGCAGCGGTTGTGGACCAAGGGCGAGCAGTCCGGCAACGTGCTGGTGGTGCAGTCGATCAGTGTCGACTGTGATGCCGACACGCTGCTGGTGATGGCGCGCCCGGCCGGGCCGACCTGCCACACCGGCGCCGAGAGTTGTTTCGACGGGGCACCGAAGGACTTCCTGGGTGGGCTGGGCCAGCTGGTGGCGATGCGCGAGGCGCAGCGGCCGCCAGGCAGCTACACCACCAGCCTGTTCGAGGGCGGCATCCGCCGCATCGCACAGAAGGTGGGCGAGGAGGGCGTGGAGACGGCTCTGGCGGCGGTGGCACAGGACGACGAGGCGCTGCTGGGCGAGGCCTCGGACCTGCTGTATCACCTGCTTGTGCTGCTGCGCGCGCGCGGCTTGTCGCTGGATGATGCGCGGGCAGTACTGGAAAAACGCCATCGTTGAGCTGCGGTAGTGCCGGCCGCTGGCCGGCAACCACCAGATGCCCGACGATCATGAGGTTGCCGGCCAGCGGCCGGCACTACCGGCAATGCGCCACCGCGTGCGCGATGTCATCAACGGAATCTACAATAGGCGGTCTTCTTTTTCCCCGGACCGCCCATGAAACTGCCTGCCACCTGGCTGTGCTGCCTGTTGCTGACCTCGCCGGCCTGGGCCGCGGACACCGTGGTCAGCGGCAAGGTCTATCTGGAGCGCGATGGCCGGCCGGGTCGCGGTGCGACCGATCCGGGCCTGGCCGGGGTGCAGGTCTCCAACGGCGAAGCCATCGTCAAGACTGCCGCCGATGGCAGCTACAGCCTGCCGGTGCGCGACGGCCAGACCGTGTTCGTGATCAAGCCCGATGCCTACGCTTTCCCGAAGGCCACCGACGGCCTGCCGTCGTTCTGGCGCCACTACCGCCCGAACGGTTCACCGGCACTGAAGTACGGTGGTATCGCCGCCACCAGCGATGTCACCCGCAACTGGGATTTCGCGCTGCAGTCGGACCGCCACGACAGCCGCCGTGGTTTCCAGATGCTGGTGTTCACCGATTCGCAGACCGCCAGCCTGAAGGACATCGGCTACTACCAGCAGTCGATCGTGGCACCGCTGGTCGGCCAGACCAGGGCGCGCATGGGCACCACCCTGGGTGACATCGTCAACGATGACCTGACTCTGTATCCGGCGATCAACAAGGTCACCACCGAACTTGGCGTGCCGTGGTTCCATGTGCCGGGCAACCACGACCTCGACTTCGATGCGGGCAGCGACGAACATTCGCTGGACAGCTGGCGCAACATCTATGGCCCGGACACCTACGCGGTGGAAGAGGGCGGCGCCAGCTTCGTGTTCCTGGACGACGTGGTCTACGACCCCAAGGCCAAGCCGAAGTACGTCGGCGGCCTGCGCGAAGACCAGTTCGCCTTCCTTGCCAGTTACCTGAAGGGCCTGCACAAGGACCGCCTGCTGGTGCTGGGCATGCACATCCCGTTGTTCGACGCCGCGCCGGGGCGCGAGACCTTCCGCCACGCCGACCGCCAGCGCCTGTTCGACCTGCTGAAGGATTTCCGCAACGTGCTGGTGCTCAGCGGCCACAGCCACACCCAGCAGCACGTCTACCACGGCAAGGCCGAGGGCTGGAACGGCGACAAGCCGCTGCACGAGTACAACGTCGGTGCCAACTGCGGTGCGTTCTGGTCGGGGGTGAAGGACGTCGCCGGCGTGCCGGACAGCACCATGAGCGATGGCACGCCGAAGGGTTATGCGCTGCTCGACGTGGCTGGCAATGGCAGCTACAAGCTGCAGTATCGCGTGGCCGGCCAACCGGCCAGCGAGCAGATCGGCCTGCATGCCCCCAAGGTGCTGCGCCAGGGCGCCTACCCGGCGTGGGGTGTCTACGCCAATGTCTACATGGGTGAGGATGCCAGCGTGGTCGAGTACCGCGTGGATGGCGGCGCCTGGCAGCCGATGAAGCAGGTCAGCCAGCCCGATCCGCGCCTGATGGTGGAGAACGTGGCCGACGATCTTGCAAACAACCTGCGTGGCTACGATCGCTCGCCGGAGGCCACCGCATCGCCGCACCTGTGGCGCGGCGCGTTGCCGACCGATCTGGCGGTGGGCAGCCACAAGGTTGAAGTGCGTTCGACCCAGCCCGATGGCGCGGTTTTCACCGCCACCACCAGCTACAGCCTGCAGACTGCCCAGCCCTGATCCAGGGCGCCGCTGCCCAACGCGAAAGGACCCCGCATGGATATCCGCTTCATGGCCGGCACCACGCCGGTGACGCTGAGCCGCCACTGGTTCACCGGTGCGATGCTGCTGCAGAGCGCTACCGAAAAGGTCTGGGTGCAGCATCCGCTGCACCCGGGCACCCACTTCTCGTTCTCGCTGGTACAGTCGTGGTTGCGCCACATCGCCGGCCACGAAGTGCTGGTCGAGCGCACCCGGCCATTGTTGTTTGCCGGCTTCCGCCCGCAGCGCCTGCGCGTGCTGGTGGACGGCGTGCAGGTGGCCGAACAGGAAGGCATGTAGGCCAACCTGAACCATCGGCGTGCTAGGCAAAGCCGCCCCGATGCCTGAGAATCGGGGCGATTCAATCGATCCAAGCAGGCCAGCGTGACCATCGCAGCAGCGTCCCCGGTTTCCACCGACTCCGCCCGCGGCGGTCTTCCGCGCAGTCTCGTTGTCGCCGATGTCGGCGGCACTTTCGCCCGTCTGGCCTTGGCTGCGACCCAACCCGGCCAGGCGCCGCTGCTGGGCAGCCATCGCACCTATGCCTGCGCCGAGCACCCCAGCCTGGCTGCGATCCTGGCCGATTTCACCGCTGGTCTCGGCCAGCCAGTGCAGACCGCAGTGGTGGCCATCGCCGGTCTGCTCGATGGCGATGTGCTGATCAATGCCAACCTGCCGTGGACGGTCTCGCTGTCGACCACGCGCGAACAGTCTGGCCTGCGCGAACTGCAGCTCATCAATGATTTCGAAGCGGTGGCGCTGGCGATCCCGTACCTGCAGCCGGAAACCCTGGTGCCTCTGAACGGCGACGCCGATCCGGCGCAGGCCTTCCCGGCGCTGGTGCTGGGCGCGGGTACCGGCCTGGGCGCGGCACTGCGTTTTGCCGATGGCGAGCGCCCGGTGCTGGCCAGCGAGATCGGCCATGCCGCGCTCGGTGCCGGCAACACACTGGAGCTGCAGGTGCTGGGCAAGCTGCTGCAGCGCTGGCCGCACGTGGACAACGAACGCGTGCTGTCCGGCAGCGGCCTGATGAACCTGTATCCGTGCCTGTGCGAACTGCGCGGCGTCACCCCTGTGTGGACCAGTACCGAGGCGCTGATCGGTGCCGCGCGCAGCGGCGAGGATGCACTGGCGGTGGAAACGCTGCAGGTGTTCTGTGCCTGGCTGGGCAGCCTGGCGGGCGACGCGGCGATCGCCGTCGGCGCGCGCTCGGTGTACCTGGCCGGGGGCATTTCCGCGCATGTGCAGGATTTCCTGGCCGATGGCCGCTTCCGTGAGCGCTTCCTCAACAAGGGCGTGCTGACCGAGGTGCTGCGCCAGGTACCGGTTTGGCGGGTGGAGCACGGCCAGCTGGGTGTGCTCGGTGCAGCGGTCTGGCACGCCGCGCGGCAGCCCATGCACGACTGATCAGCAGGGCCGGCATCGGGCCGGCCGTGCATTGCAGACTGGGAGGGGAAGATGGTGGATCGCAGGCAGTTCCTGCAGGCCGGTGCACTGGCCGCAGGCATGGCGGCATTGCCGGGCGTGCAGGCGCGCACGCAGGGTGGGGCCCGGGTGGTCTCCACCTGGGACTTCGGCGTACCGGCCAACCAGGCCGCATGGAAGGTGCTGGCGCAGGGTGGCAGCGCGCTGGATGCGGTGGAAGCAGGCGCACGCTGGGCCGAGAGCGAGCTGTGCAACCCCACTGTTGGCCATTGCGGCAATCCGGATCGCGACGGCGTGCTGAGCCTGGACGCGAGCATCATGGACGGCGATGGTCGCTGTGGTGCGGTGGCAGCGCTGGTCGACATCCTGCATCCGGTGTCGGTCGCCCGCAAAGTGATGGAAAACAGCCCGCATGTGTTGCTGGTGGGCGAGGGCGCGCAGCAGTTCGCGATGCAGCAGGGCTTCGAACGCAAGCGCCTGCTGACGCCGCAGGCCGAAGCCGCCTGGCGCGAGTGGTTGAAAACCGAGAAGTACCAGCCGCAGATCAACGCCGAGCGCCGCGGCATTCCCGGCAGCAGCGACAACCACGACACCATCGGCATGCTGGCACTGGATGCCAAGGGCCACCTGGCCGGTGCGTGCACCACCAGCGGCATGGCCTGGAAACTGCACGGCCGCGTCGGCGACAGCCCGATCATCGGTGCCGGCCTGTACGTCGACAACGACGTGGGTGCGGCCACCGCCTCGGGCGTGGGTGAGGAGATGATCCGCAATGCCGCTTCGTTCCTGGTGGTCGAGCTGATGCGCCAGGGACGTTCTCCCGCGCAGGCCTGCCGCGAAGCGATCGACCGCGTGGTGCGCAAGCGCCCGGAAGCGAGCAAGACACTGCAGGTGTGCTTCCTGGCCATGAACAAGCAGGGTGAGGTGGGCGCTTACGCGCTGCATCGTGGTTTCGTCTATGCAGTGTGCGATGCGCAGCGCCAGGACGATCTGCGTGATTCGCCGTCGATCTACACGAGCACCCAGGCGTGAGCACGCGGCTGACCCTGGAGATCGCCAGCAACTCGCTGGCATCGGCGCTGGCCGCGCAGGCCGGCGGCGCCGACCGCATCGAGCTGTTCGACAACCTGGCCGAGGGCGGTACCACGCCGTCGTTCGCCAGTATCGCGATCGCCCGCGAACGCCTGTCGATTCCGTTCTTCGTGCTGGTGCGGCCACGCCCGGGCGACTTCCACTACGACGGGTTGGAAACCGAGCTGATGCTGCGTGACATCGCGCAGTGCCGCGCGCTGGGCTGCGATGGCGTGGTGATCGGTGCGCTGGATGCGCAGGGCGGCATCGACGTGCCGTTGTGCCGTGAACTGGTGCAGGCTGCCGGGCCGCTGCAGGTGACCTTCCACCGCGCCTTTGATGCTGCCCGGGACCTGCCCGCCGCGCTGGAGCAGGTGATCGGGTTGGGTTGCCAGCGCGTGCTGACCTCGGGCGGTCAGGTCAGTGCCGAGGCCGGTGCCGATGTGCTGGCAGGCCTCGTTACCCAGGCAGCGGGCCGCATCACGGTGATGGCCGGCGCCGGACTGGCCCCGGGCAACATCGCAGCCGTTGCACGGCAGACCGGTTGTACCGAACTGCACGCCTCGGCCAAGGGCCTGCGGCGCTCGGCCATGCAGTTCCAGAACCCGGCTTTGCGAGGGTTGGATCCGGACTGGAGCCAGACCGCCACTGCCACTGTGGCCGCGCTGCGGCAGGCGCTGGACGGCGCGCAGTAACCCGCTTCTTGTGTAGAGCCGAGCCTACGCTCGGCTGCTCTTCGCGACGAACAACAGCAGCCGAGCGCAGGCTCGGCTCTACAACGACCCGCTGCCGTACGCGGACAAATCCGTTCCGCGCACGATTGTCGCGATCGTGTCATTGACGTGTGCGCCGTTTTCTCAGCGATGTTTAGCAACCCTTTGATTGTCTTGGATACCTGCAGCCGATAACGGCA
This sequence comes from Stenotrophomonas sp. GW821-FHT09E08, assembly GCF_059416125.1. NCBI lineage: Bacteria > Pseudomonadati > Pseudomonadota > Gammaproteobacteria > Lysobacterales > Lysobacteraceae > Stenotrophomonas > Stenotrophomonas sp. GW821-FHT09E08. The sequence goes on along the minus strand of NZ_JBWKOO010000010.1, from coordinate 27,181 downwards.
TTGCGCCGCGTCTTGCTGCGTCGCCGCATGCCCGGCGTGGTTCAGCTGTGCTTTAGTTTGGATCGATCCACAGGGGAGGGCGCCGTATCGGTCTTGAACCGATCCAGGTGCCCGGATCAGCCGTAGAGCCGCGCCACCAACCGTCCGTGCGTCCACACTTTCGAAGAGCAACCACCCATGGCTCAGTCCGTACGCAAGCGTCGTCACCTGCTGTCCCAGGCGTTGATCCTGGCCCTGTTGCCCCTGGCGGCCAGCGCGCAGGAGGCCGCCAGTTCGTCCACCAAGGATCTCGACGCGGTCACCGTCACCGGTTCGCGCATCAAGCGCGCCAGCGTTGAGGGCCCGGCACCGGTCAATGTGATCACCGCCGCACAGATCCAGAAGGAAGGCTTCGTCAGCGTGTACGACGCGCTGAAGACGCTCACTGAAGCCACCGGCACCGTTGAAGCCGCCTCGCAGTGGGGATCGCATACGCCCAATGCCAGCGGCCTGAACCTGCGCGGGATGGGCCCGAACCGCTCGCTGCTGCTGGTCAACGGTCGCCGCGTGGCCGACTACCCGTTGCCCTACGGTGGCGAAACCAACTTCTCCAACTACGGCAACATTCCCGCTGCTGCGGTGGAGCGCATTGAAGTGCTGACCGGTGGTGCCTCGGCCATCTACGGTTCGGATGCGATCGCCGGTGTGGTCAACGTCATCCTGAAGACCAACTACGACGGCGACGAAGTGCGCGTGCGCGGTGGTACCTCCACCGAAGGCGGCCGCGATACCTGGGACCTGTCCTGGGCCGGTGGCAGGACCGGCGACAACTGGAGCGTGACCTACGCACTGCAGTACACCAAGCGCGATCCGCTGTTCGGGCGTGACCGCCCGCAGATGGACGATGCCGACGATGCGCCGTATCCGTCCTGGAACATGGAACAGCGCAAGGTCGGCTTCCGTCCCACCGCAGGGCTGGCGCTGATCGATCCCACGACCGGCCAGCGCCTGGCGCCGCCCACCGGCACCTGCGAGAAATTCGACGGCGAGTACTACACCGCCGATCGATTGGTCTACAACTACGCCGCCAACACCATCACCAACACCGGCCGCCTGTGCGGCATGAGCGCCGACTACGCCAACTGGCTGCTCACCGGTGGTGCCGAGAACGTGTCCGGCAACCTGTATGCCACCTTCGATTTCAGCAACGACCTGCAGGCCTGGACCAACCTGGCGGTATACCGCTCCGAAGCGATATGGGGCACCAATCCGCCCAGCGTGTCGCTGATCGACGATGACAACGGCTACTACTGGGATGCCAACCGCAACCGCCCGATCCTCGGCGTGCGCCAGTTCACTCCGAACGAGGTGGGCGGCCTGGACACGCTGCGTAACACCAACCGCGAACTGTCCTGGGACTGGAGTGCGGGCCTGCGTGGTCGCCTGGCCGATCGCTTCGACTGGAGCGCCACGGTGGGCCGTTCCTACTACCGCGTTGAAGAGCGGCAGAACGTGGTCGACAAGCAGAAGTCGTACGACTATTTCCTCGGCCCGAAGCTGGGCACCACCGCCGACGGCGAGGCGATCTACGCACTGAACGAATCGCGCTGGTGGAACCCGCTGACGCCGGAGCAGTACTGGCAGATGGGCACGGTCGCGAAGAACCGTGCGTCCTCATGGGTCAACCAGGCTTCGGCGGATATCACCGGCGAACTGTTCCAGGGTTGGGCCGGCCCGATCTCGTTCGCGGCGGTGGCCGAAGTCGCGCAGCAGGGCTACCACCTCAGTCCGGACCCGCGCGCCGGCATCGACTTCGACCTGCAGAACGTCGATCGCGGTGGCGGCGAGCGCACCCGCTATTCGGCCGGCGTCGAGTTCAAGATTCCGCTGCTGGAAAGCGTGACCGCCACTGCGGCCGCGCGCTATGACCGCTATGGCAGCTACAAGGCTGACAACAGCGGTGAAGCGCTGGACATCGGCAGCCAGAAGGAGACCACCTGGAATGTCGGCCTGGAATGGCGCCCGGTGGAGTCGTTGCTGGTGCGTGGCTCCTACGCCACCAGCTTCCATGCGCCGGACATGCACTACCTGCTCGGCCAGCCGAGCAGCTCCGAGGTGCAGACCTATGACCGCCTGCGCTGCATCCAGAGTGGCGCGTACCTGGTCAACAACTGTGGCGTGGGCAATACCGATGTCTGGTACACGTTCGACGTGAACCGGCGTGGCACGCCGCTGCTGCGTTCGGAGACCGGTGATTCGTGGACGGTCGGTTTCGTCTGGGATGTGCTGCCGAATCTGTCGGTCAGTGCCGATTACTGGGCAATCAAGCTGGAAGACATGATCGTCGACGTGGGCGCCGACGAGGTGCTGGCCAGCGAGGCGGGCTGCCTGACCGGCAAGAACATGGACGGTACGCCGTGGGCCAATCCGGCCGGTGGTGAATACTGCGCCGGCATCCTGGCCCGGGTGAACCGTGACAGCAATGGTCGCCTGGTATCGATTGAACGTGGCCCGTTCAACCTGGCCAGCCGCGAAGTGCGCGGCATCGACCTGACCGCGCGCTATCGCCTGGAAACCGCGCAGTGGGGCAGCTTCCAGCTCGGCCTGAACTACACCAACCAGATCTCAACCAAGGAACAGCGTTACGCCAACGATCCGAACCCGGAGCGTCGTGACCGTGACCTGCGCAGCAAGCTGCGCGCGAGCCTGGCCTGGCAGCGTGGCAACTGGAATGCCAACGTCTATGCCGATCGCATCGGTTCGGTGCCGGGCGTTCGCTATCACTGGGGCACCGATCGCCTGAACAATCCTGGTGGTTGCCTGCCGTTCGCCGACGGTTACGTGCCCAGCGACAGCCCGTCGTTGAACTGCCTGGAGCCGGCGACGCGTCCGGATGGCTCGCCCAATCCGAACCCGAACGCCGGCCAGCAGACCACGCGCTACTACGGGCGGGTCGGCCCGTTCATCACCTGGAACTTCAACATGGGCTACCAGGTGACCGAACGCGCTAAGGTCAATGTCTACGTCAACAACGTGTTCAATTCGGCCAGCTGGAACCATAAGGATCCGTACAAGCTGGACTATGACTTCGCCCCGACCCGCCTGCTCGGCGCGGTTGGCCGCGAGTTCGCGCTGGAGTACGTGTTCACCTTCTGAGGCGGACAGCGGGGGCGTCGGGCCTTGATCCGCAAGGCGTCCCCGTCCGCTCGGTAGATCCACGTCATGCGTGGATGAACCCCTTCATGAACCCCGGGGTGGCTGGATTTGACCTTCCCACGATGGCAAGGTTTAGCCTGTCCGCATCCAGAAGGAATCCCGGGAATCCGATCATGACCACGCCCCGCGCCACTGCAGTCCCCGCCAGCTCGGCCACCATCAGCCTGCCCATCGAGGGCATGACCTGCGCCAGCTGCGTCGGCCGTGTCGAAGCGGCACTGTCCAAGGTTGAAGGCGTGGGCAGTGTCTCGGTGAACCTGGCCACCGAGCGGGCGGATATCCGCGCGTCCGGACCGGTCGATCGTGCCGCGCTGATCCAGGCGGTGGAGCGGGTGGGCTACGACGTGCCGGCCGCCACCGTCGAGCTGGCGGTGGAGGGCATGACATGTGCCTCCTGCGTCGGTCGCGTCGAGCGCGCGCTGCTGGCGGTACCGGGCGTCAGCCAGGCCAGCGTCAACCTGGCCACTGAACGCGCCACGGTGCGCGGCGTGGCAGCCGCGGACGCGCTGGTGGCGGCCATCGACAAGGTCGGCTACGCCGCACGCCTGATCGAGGCCGGCGTGCAGTCCGATGATGAGGCCGCCGAAAAGAAGGATGCCGAGCGCGCCGAACTGAAGCGCGACCTGATCGTGGCGAGCGCGCTTGCGTTGCCGGTGTTCGTGCTGGAAATGGGCTCGCACCTGATTCCCGGCATGCACGAATGGGTGATGGCCACCATCGGCATGCAGACCAGCTGGTACCTGCAGTTCGTACTGACCCTGCTGGTGCTGGCCATTCCCGGCAGCCGCTTCTACCAGAAGGGTTTCCCGGCACTGCTGCGGCTGGCACCCGACATGAACTCGCTGGTGGCGGTGGGTACCACCGCAGCGTTCGGTTACTCGGTGGTGGCGACCTTTGCACCGCGGTTGTTGCCGCCGGGCACGGTGAACGTCTACTACGAAGCAGCGGCGGTGATCGTCGCGCTGATCCTGCTCGGCCGCTTCCTTGAGGCGCGCGCGAAGGGCCGTACCTCCGAGGCGATCAAGCGCCTGGTCAACCTGCAGGCCAAGGTCGCGCATGTGATCCGTGACGGCCGCACGATCGAGATTCCGGTCAACGAGGTTCTGAGCGGCGATGTGGTGGAAGTGCGCCCGGGCGAGCGCGTGCCGGTCGATGGCGAGGTGATCGAGGGCCGTAGCTACATCGACGAGTCGATGATCAGTGGCGAACCGATTCCGGTCGAGAAGCAGCCGGGCAGCAGCGTGGTGGGCGGCACGGTCAACCAGAAAGGTGCACTGACCGTGCGTGCCACGGCGGTGGGCGCGCAGACCATGCTGGCGCAGATCATCCGCATGGTCGAACAGGCACAGGGCTCGAAGCTGCCGATCCAGGCGGTGGTCGACAAGGTCACCCTGTGGTTCGTGCCGGCGGTGATGCTGGCCGCACTGGCGACCTTCGCGGTCTGGTTGATCTTCGGCCCATCGCCGGCGCTGAGCTTCGCGCTGGTCAATGCGGTGGCGGTATTGATCATTGCCTGCCCGTGTGCAATGGGCCTGGCCACGCCGACGTCGATCATGGTCGGTACCGGCCGCGGCGCCGAGATGGGCGTGCTGTTCCGCAAGGGTGAAGCACTGCAGTTGCTGAAGGACGCGCAGGTAGTGGCGGTGGACAAGACCGGTACGCTGACCGAAGGCCGGCCGCGCCTGACCGACCTGGAGATCGCCGACGGCTTTGATCGCGCCACAGTGCTGGCCGCGGTCGCCACCGTGGAATCACGTTCGGAGCATCCGATCGCCCGCGCCATTGTCGATGCAGCCACCGAGCAGGGCCTCGCGCTGCCATCGATGGTCGATTTCGATTCGGTCACCGGCATGGGCGTGCGCGCCAGCGTAGAGGGCGCACGGGTAGAGGTCGGCGCCGATCGCTTCATGCGCGATCTTGGCGTGGATATCACTGCGTTTGCGGCGCTGGCGGCCGAACTCGGCGCGCAGGGCAAGTCGCCGTTGTACGCGGCCATCGATGGACGCCTGGCAGCGATCATCGCAGTATCCGATCCGATCAAGCCGAGCACGCCGGCCGCGATCGCGGCGCTGCATCAGCTTGGCCTGAAGGTGGCGATGATCACCGGTGACAACGCCGGTACCGCGCAGGCGATCGCGCGCCAGCTGGGTATCGATGAAGTGGTGGCCGAAGTGCTGCCGGAAGGCAAGGTCGAGGCGGTGCGCCGCTTGAAGGCCACTCATGGCCATGTTGCCTTTGTTGGTGACGGCATCAACGATGCGCCGGCGCTGGCCGAGGCCGATGTCGGCCTGGCCATCGGGACCGGCACCGATATCGCGGTGGAGTCGGCCGATGTGGTGCTGATGTCGGGCAACCTGCAGGGCGTGCCGAATGCCATCGCGCTTTCGAAGGCAACGCTGGGCAACATCCGACAGAACCTGTTCTGGGCCTTTGCCTACAACACCGCATTGATTCCGGTGGCGGCCGGCGTGCTGTACCCGGTCTGGGGTGTGCTGCTGTCGCCGGTGTTCGCCGCCGGTGCGATGGCGTTGTCCAGCGTGTTCGTGCTGGGCAATGCGCTGCGCCTGCGCCGCTTCCAGCCGCCGATGGCGGATGTACCTGCCGCGAGTCATTGAAGGAGAACCGCATGAACATCGGTGAAGCCGCCAAGGCCTCCAGCGTTTCGGCGAAGATGATCCGCTACTACGAACAGATCGGCCTGATTCCCGCGGCAGATCGCACCGAGTCCGGCTACCGGGCGTATTCGCAGGCGGACATCCACCGCCTGCGTTTCATTCGCCGCGCGCGCGATCTCGGCTTCCAGGTCGCCGAGATCACCGACCTGCTGGGCCTGTGGAACGACACCTCGCGGCACAGTGCCGACGTCAAGCATCTTGCCGAACAGCACATCGCCGACCTGGAACAGCGTATCGAAAGCATGCGGCAGATGGCCGACACGCTGAAGTCGTTGATCAGCTGCTGTGCGGGCGATGAGCGCCCGGAATGCCCGATCCTGCAGCGGCTGGGCGAGGACGAAGAGACCCTGACACCGCCGGAGACCGCGAAGACCGGTGCGGTACGGCGCCGCACGCACAAGCACTGACCTGGCGTTGCATGCATGAAAAAACCCGCCCGGTGCAGCTGCACCGGGCGGGTTTTTCGTTGCAGGCGCAGGGTAGGGAATCAGGCCGTGCGCGGCGGGAAGCCGGCATCGGTCAGTGCCGCCACGATCTGTGATTCGCTGGCCGAGGTCTGCACCTGCACGCGACGGCTGGCCGGATCTGCCTGCACGCTGGCCTGCGGATCGACCAGCTCGATCGCCTTGGTCACGCTGCGTGCGCAGCCGCCGCAGGTCATGCCTTCAACGTGGAATTCCATCTGTAGCTCCTTCGGTGCTCTTGGGGTGGAGCCAGTGTGCACCGTCCAACATTGGCAGGGTCAAGCGCAGGGCTGAACCGAAGAAAAGCGCCAACAAAAACGGCAGCCACCTGTACCAGCGCGGCTGCCGTGGAGGACCGTCCCCGCCAGGGCGGGACGTGGGTTGCACCGGGGCGGGCCCGGGCAACCCGGTGTTGCCTTAGAACTTCCAGGTGGCGCCGAAGTACAGCTGGCGGCCTGCGTAGGTGTTGGAGAAGAGACGTGCCTTGGTGTCATTGCCCAGGTGCACGCGCTGCTCGGACTTGGTGGCATTGATCACCGAGGCGGTCAGCGTCCAGTCCGGGGTCAGGTTGTAGGCAACGTTCAGGTCCAGCTGGTCATACGGCTCGGTGTAAATGGTGAGGCCGTTGTTGAGCCCACCGACCACCTGACCGCGACGGTTGAACGAGGCGCGCGCGAGGAACTTCTCGTTCTCGTAGAAGACCGTCACGTTGGCCTGGTTCTTGGCGCTGCCGACCAGCGGCGAGGAGCCGATTTCCTGCCCGTCCAACACAATGGAAGCCAGGTTGGTGTCGTTGTAGGTGTAGTTGGCCTGCACGCCGAAGCCGAAATCGAAGGTGTACTGGCCATACAGCTCGACGCCCTGCGAGACACCATCGCGGCCATTGGCCTGGGTTTCATAGCGCTGCACGTTCACCGCTTCACCGCCGATGACCATCGGCGTGTCGCGCACCACCGGCAGGGTGAAGTTGTCCACGTTCTTGCGGAACAGGCCGACGCCGGCGACCGCGCCCGGCTGGAAGTACCACTCCAGGCCCAGGTCGAACTGGGTGGCCTTGAACGGTTCCAGCTGCTTGTTGCTGCCCTTGCCGACCCAGCCTGCGGTCGATGCGCCACCGGCAACGCGGCGATCATTGACATACTCTTCGCTGTAATAGCTCAGTGCGCCCGGAGCTGCGATGTCGGTGTAGCCGGGGCGGGCGATCACCTTCGACGCGGCACCACGCAGGACCAGCGTGTCGGTGATGTCCCAGGCGATATTGAAGCTCGGCAGTACGTCGGTGTAGGTACGGTCCACGCCGATCAGGCTGTAGGTCTTGCTCTGCGCCAGGTCGTGCGGCAGGCGCACGAAGCCGCTCTCGCAGCTGTAGGTCGGGTAGGCCGCGGCGGCCGGATCGGTGCACGCCATCGGTGCGCCGGAGGCGTTGTCCAGGAAGTAGTCGTTGAACTTCTCGATCGAGTCGGAGGACTGCGCGAACTGCTTGGTGCGCACCACGCGCACGCCGACATTGCCGCGCAGGCGTTCGGTACGGAAGTTGGCCTGGAAGTAGCCCGAGTAGATCTTCTCGTTGACGTTGTAGACGAAGTCTTCCTCGGTACGGTTGTGCGAACCGCCGTAGGTCTTGTTCAAGTAGTCGATGTAGGCCGGGTAGTTGATGCCCGGGAACACGTTGGCATTGAAGCCGCCGGCAATGTTGCTGATCGGATTGGACAGGAAGAAGCCGGGCTGCGCGTCGCCGGCAGTCGGATCGCAGCCACTCTGGTAGCGGCTGTTGTCATAGTCGGCCGGGTCGCGGCCGGGGCACACCCAGTAGGTGTTGCCGGTATTGCGATGGACCTTGCCGTCACGGTATTTGGCACCGAACTGGATCGAGTCCAGCCAGCCCGACTCGAACAGCTTGGTCACGTCAGCCTGGAAGTAGTTCTGCTTGACCTCGGTGCGCTTCCACGACGAATCGGTCGAGCCGGTGTCGACTTCGGCGATGCCGTTCATCAGCTGCTGCTGCAGGTCGGGCGAGAAGGTGGCCGACGGCGTGCCGGTCAGGTCCCATGCGCTGTACAGGTTGCCCGACAGGTAATCGTTGCCGACCTTGCGCCGCGGCTTGGCCGACATGCGGAAGTTCATCGACGGACCACCTTCGGACCAGGTACGGCCGCCGGTGAACGAGGCCTTCCACAGCGGGCTGATATCCCAGTCGATGGTCAGGTCAGCGGTCTGCGACAGCGCCTTTTCCTTGCTGTAGCCACCGGTCAGCTGCGGCGTCGGAACCGTGCAGTCGTCCGGGCCCCAGCCGCCGGGCTTCAGGCCAGCGGCCTTGGCCTGGTCTTCGCTGCAGTAGTAGGTCTTTCCAGCCAGCTTTTCGAACTGGGCGCCGGTAACGGTGTTGCCGCTGGGGTCGAAATCCAGGCCGTTGAGCAGGCGGCCGCCGGCCCAGTTTCCATCGCCGTTGAAGCGGGCCATGCTCCATTCCGGAATCTTCAGCATGTTCTGGGTGTAGTCACCCTGCAGCTCGAAGCGGAAGTAGTTGGCCGTCATCGTGACGTTGTCGACCGGCTTGAACTGGAAGGTCAGCTGGCCGCCCTTGCGCTCGCGCTTCTCTTCCTTCACTGCGAAGTTGACCGAGGTCGGCATGAAGAAATCGCTGTAGTTGCCGCCGGTCTGGTTGTTGAAACCGGACTTGCCCCACCAGTAGTGGATGCCATCCTGCGCCTGCACGTTGCCATAGGCATCGCGCGCCTTGCCGGCGCCATACCACTGGTAGTCCTCGGTGCTGGCTTCCATGGTGCGGGTCGTGCGCTTCTGCTGCGTCACGCCGATCAGCACGCCGAAACGCTCGTCCTTGCTGTGCCACGAATACAGGGCTGAGGCCTGCGGGTCGATATCGTGGTGGGTATCGGAGGAGGTGCCCTCGAGCGTGACGAAGCCCGAGTTGGATTCCATGTCCAGCGGACGCCGCGTGTGCAGGATGACCGTGCCGCCGATGCCGCCTTCGTCGATGCGTGCTTCCGGCGACTTGAACAGCTCTGCGCTGGACAGCATGTTCGACGGCAGCAGGGTGTAGTTGAACGACCGGGTGGCTTCGTCGTTGGTTTCCGACGTGGCCACGTAGTTGCCGTTCAACTGGGTCAGGGTCAGGTCCGGCGCAAGGCCGCGCACGCTGACGCTCTTGCCTTCGCCACCGCTGCGGGTGATGACTACGCCGGGCACGCGCTGCAGTGCGTCGGCGACGTTCTTGTCGGGGAACTTGCCGACATCTTCCGCGGTGATCACTTCGACCACGGCATTGGCGTCGCGCTTCTGTGACAGGCTCTTCTCGATGGCGTAGCGGTAGCCGGTGACCTGGACGCTGTCCAGGTTGGTGGCCTCCTGCGAGCCGGTGGAAGCGGCCTGCTGCGCGGCGGCGCCAGCCGGAATGACGGCGGCGGCCAAGGCCAGCGCGATGGCGAACGCCAGTGCGTCCTGACCATGCGTACGTGTTGAATGCTTCATTCCCATCTCTCCCTCTCTCCTGGATTGATCCGGTGACGTGGCACGGACAACTTGAATCGATCTAATTTGAAGTGACATTGTCGCTATTGCCATGCAGTGGCAGTAGCACCGTGCGCGTGGCCTGGTACGTCCTGTTGCTGCTCCCCCAACTCCCGGCCATCGCAGTGTCGTTCTTGGATCGATCTAAGCGATGGGCGGGCGATTTTTAGCATGGGTCGCCCGCGGGCGCATGCTGCTCCGCAATATGGTACTGGCGTGGCGAAGGGATGACGGTTTGCTGAAAACAGTGAAATCGTTTTCGTGCGCAGCGGAGGGTGGGTCGGCAGGGCTGCGCCCTGCACCTGCTGTGTGCCAGGGCAACAGCCAAAGCCAAAGCCAAAGCGGCTCTGGGTTGTCTGTGTGTTGGGCGGGGCGGTGTCGGATTGCGGGGACGCCGTAAACCCGTCCATGGGGGCTTGGCCGCGGCATCCATGCCGCGGACACCCCGCAATCCGACACGGCCCCGCCTTCGACAGTTTCACGGTGGCGGTTGGATTGATCCTGGAACGACATGGGGTCGTGGGGGGGGGGGGGGG
>NZ_JBWKOO010000010.1:0-16742 GCF_059416125.1 Stenotrophomonas sp. GW821-FHT09E08 | reverse complement strand
GCGTCAGCCGCATGGATGCGGCGACCGAGCCTACATGGACGTATTTACGGCGCCCCCTGCAACCGGACCCACCCCGCCATCCCACGGACAGCCGGCTTTTGCTGTTGCTTCGGCTTCGGCAGGTGCAGGGCGCAGCCCTGCCGAACACCCTCTCTCATGCTGCGCCGCAGAATGCATTTGGCTGAACCTGCATGCTCTACTTGAATCGATCTAAATTCACGGTCTGGTGGGTCGGGCGTCATTCCAGGGGGAGCTCTCTGCAGGTCAGGGCAGGGCTCAGCGGAACGGTGTCGGACGGCCCCGGCCGTCTGCCTCCGCGTCATCGACTACAGGAACCCGACATGCGTCCAGTGCCGTCCGCTCCCGCCGTCCCATTGTCCACGCGCCCGCTGGTGCGCCTGGCCTGCCTGCTCGCACTGTCGGCGGCGCCGATGCTGCTGCAGGCGGCGCCGGCTGCGCTGGAGCGCGAGGTCAACACCTTCATCGGCAGCAAGGACGATGGCAACACGTTCCCGGGCGCATCGGCGCCGTTCGGCCTGATCCAGGTCAGCCCGATCGGCAGCCACTATTCGGGCTGGCGCTACGACGACGAGAAGATCCGCGGTTTCGGCCACTCCTTCATCTCCGGCGCCGGCTGCTGGGAGCAGGGCGGCCAGGTGTCGGTTCTGCCGGTCACGGGCTCGATCGGTCCGGGCGGCGATTTCGATACTGGCAATGCGAAGAAGTTTGACCATAAAGCCTACGCCGCGTCGTACACCCATGACGGCGAGATCGGCCAGGCGGGCTATTACAAGGTGCGGCTGACCAGCTACGGTGGCATTGATGCGGAGGCGACTGCACGTACGCGTGCTGCAGCCGAGCGCTACACCTTCAGCCAGCGCAGTGGCGATGGCCACGTGCTGGTCAACGTCGGCCAGGCCAACGAGCGCCATTCGGTGATCGGCAGCGTGGTCGACGTGGTCGGCGACCGCGTGGTCGAAGGCAAGCTGGTCACCAAGAGCTTCTGTGGCGGGCACCAGTACACCACCTGGTTCCGCATCGAGTTCGACCGTCCGTTCAAGGCGCATGGCACCTGGGGCGAGGGCGGTGGCCTGCCCGGCGCGCGCCACAGCATGGAAGGCGAGCAGAAGCCGAACGGTGCCTGGCTCAGCTTCGATCTCGGCAAGGGCCAGTCGGTGACAGCGGTCAGCGCGATCTCGCACGTGGATGCCGAAGGCGCGCGCACCAACCTGCGCGCGGAGGGCATGCAGGGTGGGGCGCTGCTCGGCTTCGACCGCATGCGCGCGCTGTCCCAGCAGTCGTGGCGTGAGCAGCTGGGGCGGGTACGTGTGCAGGGCGGTACGGCCGATGACCGCACCGTGTTCTACAGCGCGGCCTACCACGCGCTGCTGCAGCCGATGACCGGCAATGATGCCGACGGCCGCTATCGCGGCTATGACGATGGCATCCACCGTGCCGATGGCTGGACCTACTACGAGTACTTCTCGCTGTGGGATACCTACCGCGCGCAGAACCAGTGGCTGGCGCTGACCCGCCCGGACGTGGCGCGGGACATCGGCCGCACCCTGCTGGCGATCGACGAGCAGGGTGGCTGGCTGCCGCGCTGGGGCTATGCCAACTTCGAGACCAACATCATGACCGGCGATCCGGTCACGCCGTTCATGGTCGATCTTTGGCGCTTCGGTGCGCTCAAGGGCCGTGAATCGCAGGCGTGGGATGCGCTGCGTCGCAATGCGTTCGGTACGCCGCCGCTGAACTCGCGCATGGCCGGTCGCTCCGGCAACCCGACCTACCTGGACAAGGGCTACGTGGTCTACGACCGCGCGTTCCCGTCCAAGGGCATGGACGTTGATCCGCACCACGGCGGCTCGGCCACGTTGGAATATGCGCTGGCCGACTGCGCGCTTTCGCAGATGGCCGATGGGCTTGGCCATGCGCAGGACGCGGCGACGTTGCGTGAGCGCGGCCGCAACTGGCGCAAGGTGTGGGATCCGCAGGTGCGTGACGCCGAGACCGGCTTCACCGGTTTCCCGCGCCCGCGTACCGAAGATGGCCAGTGGTACACGCCGGCCGATGGCCACTACAGCCCGCGCTCGCACCACGGTTTCCATGAAGGCACGGCATGGCAGTACCAGTGGCTGGCGCAGCAGGACGTGCCGGGCCTGGTCGAAGCGATGGACGGCCGCGAACAGGCCGGCCGCCGCCTCGATGCATTCTTCGCGATGGACGCGCTGCAGGCCGATCCGCTCAATGCCGCGCGCAAGGAGTGGGTGGTCGGGCCGTACAGCTATTACAACCAGTTCCGCTACAACCCGAACAACGAGCCCGACCTCCACTCGCCTTGGCTGTACACGCTGATCGGCCAGCCGTGGAAGACCGCCGCCGTGGTGCGCGCCGCCCAGCAGCTGTTCACCAATGCACCGAATGGCGTGACCGGTAACGATGACCTCGGCACGATGTCGGCCTGGTACCTGTTCAGTGCCATCGGCGTGTACCCGGCGGTGCCGGGCAGTGGCCAGTTCCTGCTGCACACGCCGCGCTTCAGCAAGGTGGAGGTGGACATGGGCAATGGCCGCACCCTGCGCATCGATGCGCCGGGCGCCGATGGCCGCCGCCTGCAGTACGTGCAGGGCGTGCAGGTCGATGGCCAGGCGCATGCACCGGTGTGGCTGGACTGGAACCGCCTGCAGCAGGGCCCGCGCCTGCAGTTCGCGCTCGATGCGAAGGCGCCGGAGCAGGGCTGGGGCACGGCGGTGAAGGACCTGCCGGTATCCTGGTGCGCGGCACCGGGCAGCCAGCTGCGCTGAGACGGACTGTGCCGTTCGCGGTCACCCAGCGAACGGCACGGCACGACAGGGCCCTGATCCATTAGGCTTGAGCATCCAGCGGAGTCCGGGAAGACGATGAACGACAACGGCAGCAGTCCCAGCAAGCGCGCCGGCAAGGCGGTGACGGTGACCGACATCGCGCGTGCCATCGGCGTGTCACGGGCAACCGTGTCGCTGGTGCTGCGCGGCAGCCCGCTGGTCAACGTTGATACCCGCGCCAAGGTCGAGGCCGAACTGCGCCGCCAGCGCTATGTCTACAACCGCGCCGCTGCCAACCTGCGCCGGCGGACCTCGTCGAGCATCGCGCTGGTGATCAACGATCTGTCCAACCCGTTCTTCGCCGAATTCGCTTCGGGCGTGGACGAGGCGCTGGGCGGGCGCGGCTACGTGACCCTGCTGGGCAGCACGGGTGAATCGCCGGAGCGCCAGCAGGCGGTGCTTTCGACACTGATGGAACACACCCCGGCCGGCCTGATCCTGTCGCCGGCCGAAGGCAGTGACACCGCGCTGCTGCGCCAGGCGCTGGGTGCCAATGCCAACGTGCTGCTGTTCAACCGCGAACTGGAGGGGGCCGACTGGGACTTCCTGACCCTGGACAACCAGCACGGCGCCTACCTGGCCACGCGCCACTTGATCGAGCGCGGCCATCGCCAGATCGCCTTCTTCGGTGGCCACGCGGCATCCAGTTCGTGCCATCAGCGCCGCGCCGGTTTCCAGCAGGCGCTGGCCGAGGCTGGGCTGTCGTTGCCGCCGGGTTGGATGATCGAGTCGGCGCCGAACCGCCTGGAAGCTGCGGCGCGCACCGATGAGCTGTTTGCCGACGGCCATCGGCCGAGTGCAGCGGTCTGCTACAACGACACCGTCGCGCTGGGCTTGATGCTGGGCTTGAATTCGCGTGGCATCCGTCCGGGCGGTGACTTTGCCGTTACCGGTTTCGATGATATTTCCGAAGCGTCGGTGGCGGTGCCGCCGTTGACCACGCTCACCGCTGACCCGCGCGAGCGGGGCCGGCAGGCTGCCGCGCTGCTGCTGCAACGACTGGACGAACCGGACGCGCCGCCACGGCGCACGGTCGCGCCGGTGCAGCTGCGCATCCGCGAAAGCAGTGCCGCACGACCGAACTGATTCCTTCCATACACCCCTTCCACGCAACAACGACCTTCCGCGCATCGAGGCGCGTACCGCATGCCGATCTCCGCAACGCCCCGTCCATCGGGTTCTTCGGGCAACGCACCCGCCGTCACCAACGGCAAGGCGCTGGCCGTGGTCACCACGATCTTCTTCATGTGGGGCTTCCTGACCTGCCTCAATGACATCCTGATCCCGCACCTGAAGGCGGTGTTCGAGCTGAACTATGCCAAGGCGATGCTGGTGCAGTTCACCTTCTTCGGCACCTATTTCCTGATGTCGCTGCCGGCAGGTCGCCTGGTGGCGGCGCTGGGCTACAAGAAGGGCATCGTGGCCGGCCTGGTGATTGCTGGTATCGGCGCGCTGGGCTTCTGGCCAGCGGCCGAGCTGCGCGTGTACGGCGCCTTCCTGGGCGCGCTGTTCGTGCTGGCCACCGGCATTACCGTGCTGCAGGTCGCTGCCAATCCCTACGTCGCACTGCTGGGCCCGGAGCAGACCAGCTCCAGCCGCCTGACCCTGGCGCAAGCGCTGAACTCGCTGGGCACGGCCATTGCGCCGATCTTCGGCGGCATGCTGATCCTGTCCAACACAGTCAAGAGCGCCGATGAACTGAGCGCGCTGCCGGCCGCCGAGCAGCTGGCCTACCGCGCCGCCGAGGCGCAGGCTGTGCAGGGCCCGTACGTGGGTCTGGCAGTGGCGCTGGTGCTGCTGGCGTTGTTCGTGTTCCTGTTCCGCCTGCCGGCGCTGAGCGACGCCACCGAGCAGGCCGACCAGGGCCACCACCACAGCTATCTGGATGCGCTGCGCAAGCGCCACCTGTTGCTGGGTGTGCTGGGCATCTTCTTCTACGTCGGCGCCGAAGTGTCGATCGGCAGCTTCCTGGTCAACTACTTGTCGATGCCGAGCATCGGCGGCTTCAGCGAGCAGGAAGCCACCCACTACGTGTCGGCCTACTGGACGATGGCGATGATCGGCCGCTTTGCGGGCTCGGCGCTGCTGGCGCGCTTCTCGCCGAGCCGCCTGCTGGCGATCTTCGCGCTGGTCAACGTGGCGCTGCTGGCCACGACCATGCTGACCTCCGGCAGCGTTGCGCTGTACTCGGTGGTGGCGATCGGCCTGTTCAACTCGATCATGTTCCCGACCATCTTCGCGCTGAGCATCGAGCGCCTGGGCCCGCTGACCAACAAGGGTTCCAGCCTGCTGATCATGGCCATCGTCGGCGGCGCCGTGGTGCCGTACCTGCAGGGCGTGCTGGCCGACCACATCGGCGTGCAGGCCAGCTTCATCCTGCCGCTGCTGTGCTACGGCTACATCATTTTCTACGGACTGGTCGGCGCGCGTACGCCGGCTTCCGCAACGCAGGGAGGCTGAGTCCGGAATGGGTGCCATTGTCTGCTTCGGCGAAATTTTGATCGATCTACTAGCGCAGCCGCCGGCCTCGGCCGACACGCCGCGCGCGTTCCTGCAGTACGCCGGCGGTGCGCCGGCCAACGTCGCGGTAGCGGCTGCGCGGCTGGGCGCGAAGACCCAGTTCGTCGGCATGCTGGGCCGTGACATGTTCGGCGACTTCCTCGCCGACAGCCTGGTCGAGCACGGCGTGGGCACGGATTACATCGTGCGCACCGACGCGGCCAAGACCGCGCTGGCCTTCGTCGCGCTGGATGCCAGCGGCGAGCGCAGCTTCAGCTTCTACCGCCCGCCGGCGGCCGACCTGCTGTTCCGTGACAGCGACTTCCAGGCCGCGTGCTTCGACGGCACACAGTGCTTCCACGTGTGCTCCAACAGCCTGACCGAGCCGGCCATCGCCGAAGCGACCTTCGCCGGGATGGACCGCGCCCGCGCCGCCGGTGCGGTGGTCAGCCTGGACCTCAACCTGCGTCCGGCCCTGTGGCCGGCGAACGAGGATCCGACGCCACGCCTGTGGCAGGCGCTGGAACGTGCCGACCTGGTCAAGCTGTCGCGCGAGGAACTGGACTACCTGGCAGCACCGCTCGGCGATGACGGCGAGGCGCTGGTGCTGCGTCGCCTGCTGGCCGCGCAGGCGCGCTGGGTGATCGTCACCGATGGTGCGGCCACTCTGCACTGGTACACCCGTGACAACCACGGCATGGTCACCAGCTTCCGCGTAGCTACGGTCGACACCACGGCGGCCGGTGATGCCTTCGTCGGCGGCGTGCTGGTCGGCCTGCTGCAGCGCGGTGGGGCGGGCGCGGGTTTCGCCGCGTTCTGCCAGGACCCGGACGCGATCGCCGCCACGCTGCGCTTCGGCGCCGCCGTGGGTGCGCTGGCGGTTACCCGCAAGGGCGCGTTCGCCGCGATGCCCTCGCTCGATGAAGTGCAGCAGCTGCTGCAGGCACAGGACATTACTGCATGAACATCCCGCCCGATTTCCGTTCGCCCGCGTTCCTGCGCGCGCATATCGCCGACACGATGGCGTTCTACCATCCGCGCTGCATCGATCCGAACGGTGGCTTCTTCCACTACTTCCGCGATGACGGCAGCATCTACGATGCCAGCCACCGCCACCTGGTGAGCAGTACCCGTTTCGTCTTCAACTACGCGATGGCCTACCGTGAGTTCGGCAATGCCGAGTACAGGGAGGCCGTCGAGCATGGCGTGCGCTACCTGCGCGAGGTGCACCGCAACCCGGCCACCGGCGGCTATGCCTGGACCCTGCGCGACGGCAAGGTCGAGGACGACATGAACCACTGCTACGGCGTGGCCTTCGTGCTGCTGGCCTACAGCTGCGCACTGAAGGCCGGTGTCGAGCAGGCCCGCGAGTGGATGGACGAGACCTGGCAGCTGCTGGAAGCGCGCTTCTGGGAGCCGCAGCACGGCCTGTACAAGGACGAGGCTGACGGCCAGTGGAACTTCACCGGCTACCGCGGCCAGAATGCCAACATGCACATGTGCGAGGCGATGCTGGCGGCGTTCGAGGCCAGTGGCGAGCAGCGCTATGTCGAGCGCGCGCTGCAGCTGGCCGACAACATGACCCGCCGCCAGGCCGCCAAGGCCGGTGGCCTGGTCTGGGAACATTACGATGTGAACTGGGAAATCGACTGGGACTACAACCTGGACGACCCCAAGCACCTGTTCCGCCCGTGGGGCTTCCAGCCCGGCCATCAGACCGAGTGGGCCAAGCTGCTGCTGATCCTCGATCGTCACGTGCAGGCCGACTGGCTGGTGCCGACCGCGCAGCACCTGTTCGACGTCGCCGTCGCACGCAGCTGGGACGACGCCCGGGGCGGCCTGTACTACGGCTTCGCTCCCGAATCGCGCCGCCAGCCCGGCATGGATGGCGCGCCGATCGGCGGCGACAGCTTCGTCTGCGACGACGACAAGTACTTCTGGGTGCAGGCCGAGACGCTGGCGACCGCCGCGCTGATGGCCAAGCGTACCGGTGATGATCGCTACTGGCAGTGGTACGAGCGCATCTGGGCGTACTCCTGGGAGCACTTCGTCGATCACCAGTACGGCGCCTGGTTCCGCATCCTCGATGCCGACAACCGCAAGTACAGCGACGAGAAGAGTCCGGCCGGCAAGGTGGATTACCACACCATGGGTGCGTGCTACGAAGTGTTGAACGTCGTGCGTTGAGGCGCGTAGCGCCGTACGCATGATGAATCGGAATCGGTAGCGCCGGGCCGCGCCCGGCGGAAAACAGGAGCATCACGTGCATCGCATTTCCCTCGTTGTCCGTCTGCTCCTGCTGCTGATTGCAGCCATTTCCTTCCCGTTGGCTGCAGCCCCGCTGCAGGCGCAGTGGGAATTCCGCATGCTGCCCGGCGACGCCCAGGGTGCAGCCCACCCGGGCCTGCAGCAATGGCGGGCCGCGAAGGTGCCGGGCAGCGTGCACACCGACCTGCTGGCGCATGGGCTGATCCGCGATCCGTACGTCGGTGCACCCGAGGCCGAGCTGCAATGGATCGGCCTGGCCGATTGGGAATACCGCGCCCGCTTCGACGTGGACGCGGCGACGCTGGCCAAGCCCAATGCCGAGCTGCGCTTCGATGGGCTGGACACCTATGCCGAAGTCAGGCTCAACGGCAAGCCGCTGCTGCGCGCGGACAATGCGCACCGTACCTGGCGAGCGCGCGTGGAGGGACGCCTGCGCGCCAAGGACAATGAACTGCAGATCGTATTCCGTTCACCGATCCGCACCCTGCTGCCGGGTGTGCGGGCGATGCCGCACAAGATTGCTGGTAACTATCCTTCACCCTATGGTGATGAGCCCAAAGACGCGATGGTCGGCAACTTCGCGCGCAAGCCGGCCTATCACTTCGGCTGGGACTGGGGCCCGCGCTATGTCACCGCCGGCGTCTGGCGCGGGGTCGAACTGCAGGCCTGGGACGCGCACCGCCTGACCGATCTGGCGGTGCGTACCGATGCATTGAGCGCGGAGCAGGCGAAGCTGGCGGTGCTGCTGCAGGTGGAGCAGGGCAGCGCTGCCGGTTCTGCGGTGGTCAATGTCGATGTGCGCGATCCGCAGGGACGCAGCGTGGCCCAGGTGCAACGCACGGTGCTGCTGAAGCCCGGCCAGAACACGGTTGAGCTGCCGGTTGAGCTGGCCACGCCGCGACGCTGGTGGCCGGTGGGCCATGGTGCGCAGGACCGCTATACGGTGCAGGCTCGCCTGGACGGTGGCGCCGATGCAACACTGGCGCGCGAGCAGCGCATCGGCCTGCGCACGGTTGAACTGCGCCGCGAGGAAGACGGCAAGGGCGGGCAGGGCTTCGCTTTCGTCATCAATGGCGCGCCCATCTTCGCCAAGGGCGCCAACGTGATTCCGTTCGATGCCTTCCCCGCACGTGTCGATGCCGCACGACTGCGCCAGGTGCTGACCGCCGCGCGCGACGCCAACATGAACATGCTGCGCAACTGGGGCGGCGGCTACTACGAGGAAGATGCATTCTTCGACATCGCCGATGAGCTGGGCCTGCTGGTCTGGCAGGACTTCATGTTCGGCGGCGGCATGCAGCCGGGCTACGATCCGGCCTTCCGTGCCAGCGTGGTGGCCGAGGCGCGCGACAACGTGCGCCGGCTGCGCCATCACCCCAGCATCGTGCTGTGGTGTGGCAACAACGAGGAAGAAACCGCCTGGAAGGACTGGGGCCACGGCCGCGACCTGAAGGCGGCCGACCCGGCATTTGCGGCGAAGGTCTGGCAGGGCTATCTCGACCTGTTCGGCAATGATCTGCGCCAGGTAGTGGGTGAGGAAGGGCTGGGCGTGCCGTATTGGTCCAGCTCGCCCAGTAACGACCTGGATGAAAAGGCGAACGATTCCACCCGAGGCGACAAGCACTACTGGCAGGTCTGGGGCAATCCGGCACTGCCGGTGCAGGCCTACCTGCGTGAGACCCCGCGCTTCATGTCCGAATATGGACTGCAGGCATGGCCGTCGGTGGCGACGGTGGACCAGATCGCCACCCGCGCCGAGCAGCGCATCGACAGCCCGGTGATCCGCGCGCACCAGAAGTTCATGGCGGGCGAGGGCAACAGCCGCTTGCTGCACTACATTGAATTGGGCTATGGCACGCCGAAAGACTTCGAGGACTTCGTCTACCTGAGCCAGGTGATGCAGGCCGATGGCATCGCGCTGGCGGCGCTGCACCATCGCGCCTCGCGGCCGTACACGATGGGCTCGCTGTACTGGCAGCTCAACGACGTCTGGCCAGGTGCTTCATGGTCCAGCGTGGACTACTTCGGTCGCTGGAAGGCGCTGCACTTCGCCGCGCGGCGCTTCTTCGCGCCGGTCACGCTGGCGGCATTGCGTGATGAGGGCAGTACGCGGGTGCGCCTGCTCAATGACGAGGCCGCGCTGGATGCGCGCTGGCGGTTGCGGGTGATGGATGTTGACGGCCAGGTGCTGCGTCGTCGCGGGGAAGCGGTGACGCTGGCCGCTGCCGGTGTCACCTCGATCGGTGATTTCCGCGATGCCGAATTGTTGGCCGGTGCCGACCCCAAGCGCACCGTGGCGGTGTTCGAGCTGCTGCAGAACGGGGCGGTGAGTGCCCGCCAGGTGGTCGGATTCGTCGAAGCCAAGGACCAGATCCTGCCGCGGCAGAAGCTCAAGGCCAGCCTGTCCATTGAAGGCGACCACTATCGTCTGCGATTGGAAAGCGCGGCCTACGTGCGTTCGGCGTGGATCGACTTTGGTGCATTGGACGTGCAGGTGGAAGACAACCTGCTCGACCTGCTGCCCGGCGAAACCCGCGACATTGCGGTTCGCGGCCCGGTGGACCTGGCTGCCCTGCGCGAAGCGCTGAAGGTGAAGACCCTCAACGACCGTTGAGGGGTATTCCGCTTTGGTAGGTGCCAACCTTGGTTGGCACACCCGAAGCATGCCAACGAAGGTTGGCATCTACCAGAAGCGGAGTCGGGTAGGTGCGGACCGTTGGTCCGCACACCTTCCTGCTTACAGCTGTATCTGCTGGAAATTCTCGACGCGCTCGTGGCCGTTGGCGGCCTGGCCGGTGCGCGGCAGCGGGTAGTCATCCAGGCGATCGATCAGGCGGGTCTGCAGGCCGGCGTCTCGGGCGGCGTCCAGTTCCTCGACCACATCTGACAGGAACAGGATCTCGCCGGCCGGCACGCCAATGGCCTGCACGATGCGGCGGTAGCTGTCGGCCTCACGCTTGCCGCCGATTTCGGTGTCGAACCAGCCCGACACCAGCGGGCTGAGGTCACCGGCATCGCTGAAGCCGAAGAACAGCTTCTGCGCCGGCACCGAGCCGGAGGAATACACATACAGCGGCAGGCCGGAGGCGTGCCAGCCCTTCAGCACCGGCGCCACTTCCGGGTAGAAGTGCGCGGTGTAGTCGCCGCGGCGGTAGCCTTCGTTCCAGATCAGGCCCTGCAGCGCCTTCAGTGCGGTGTGCTTGCGATCCTGGTCGATCCAGCCCTGCAGCGTCTCGGCTACCAGACTGTCCTGGCAGGCACCGCCGATCTCGGTAGCCACCGCATCCAGCCAGCGGCGCACCTCCGGCTGCTGGCCGTGCTCGGCGACGAACGCGGGCAAGGCCTTGCGGGCATAGGGGAACAGCACGTTCTTGACGAACGAGATGCTGCTGGTGGTGCCTTCGATATCGGTCAGGATGACGCGGGGCTGCATGGATCAGGACGCCTGGGTCGGAATGTAACGGGGGAATTTCTGCGCGATGTCGGTTCCGGTGAAGTGACCGACCCAGCCATCCGGCTCGGTGAAGAAGCGGATCGCCACGAAGCTCGGCTCATCGCCCATGTCGAACCAGTGGGTGGTGCCATCGGGTACGGCGATCAGGTCGTCCTTCACGCACTCGATCTCGTAGACCTTGTCGCCCACGTGCAGGGTGAACAGGCCGGAGCCTGCGACGAAGAAGCGCACCTCGTCTTCCTTGTGGAAGTGTTCGTCGAGGAACTTCTTGCGCAGCTCGGCGCGGTTCGGGTTGTCCGGGGCGATCGAGGCCACGTCCACGCTCTTGAAGCCACGCTCGGCGACCAGTCGATCGATGTCGGCGCGGTAAGCGGCGAACACCTCATCCTGGCTGGCGCCCGGCGCGACCGGCGCGGTGGCCTGCCAGCGTTCGAAGGTGACGCCGATCTTCTGCAGTTCGGCAGCGATGACCGCGCCGTCCTGGGTGTCCAGCAGCGGCGATTCGGGGCGGGTGTCGTCGTAGATGCGCAGTCGGCTCATGGCGGCAGCTTGAACGTCTCGGGGGGAAGACAGGGTAGCAGGGTGGGCACGAGGTGCAGATTCCGGATCGGCATCTGCACCTGCGCGCGGGTTCAGCCGCGCAGCTTGCGCAGCTCCAGCTCGCAATGCAGCAGGAACTCGAAGGCTTCCATGTGCCGGCGCGCTTCGGCCATGTCGCGGCCCCAGGCATACAGGCCGTGGCCGTCGATCAGGTACCCCCACAGGTTCTGCCGGTCGAGCAGGTCATCGACCTGCTTCGAAAGCACGTTCATGTCCTGGGTGTTGGCGAACACCGGAATATCGATGGCCATCTCATGGGTGCTGTTGCCGGCGAAGGCCTTCAGCAGCTCGTAGCCTTCGACCCGGATGTGGCCCTGCGGCGCGTACAGGCGCGAGGCGATGGTCTGCACCGGCGAGTGGGTGTGCAGTACGCAGCCGATCTCGGGAAAGCGACGATACAGCTGGGTGTGCAGCAGCGTTTCGGCAGACGGGCGCAGCGGACGGCCGACGGCCTGGCCGTCGAAGTCCACTACCATGATGTCGTCCTCGATCAGGCGACCCTTGTCCTTGCCGGAGACGGTGATCGCGGCGTGGCGGTCGTCCAGGCGGTGGGAGAAGTTGCTGCTGGTGGCCGGGGTCCAGCCGGCGTGGGCCAGTTCGCGGACGTTGTCGATCAGCAGCTGGGCCAGTTCGCTCAGGCGCGCGGTGTCGTAGGGGAAGGTGGGGGCGTTCATGGGGGCGATTTTACTGGATTCGGCCAACGGCTGAGCCCCTCGTGGCGGGTCGTGTAGAGCGGTTCATGGGCGGGGCGGGGGGGGGGGGGGGGGGGGGGGGGGGGGGGGCGGGTGGGCCGTGCAGGGGACGCTGCAAGTACGTCCCTGTAAGCTCGATGGCGCCATCCATGGCGCCAACGCCCCTGCACGGCCCACCCGCCCCGCCTCTGACAGGTTCCGGCGTGCGGCCAGCCACGGAGTGAAGAAGGAAAAGCGAAAAGCGGGTCGCTTCGCTGCGCTTGCTCGGAGCGGCGCATGGCTCCGCTCTACAACAGATTCGTTCCGATACATTCGTTTCCCGGAACGCTTCATCCACGCATGGCGTGGATCCACCGGATGCGCCGGGAGACTGTCATGGGCGGGGAGGCATGGGTTCGCGGGGGTATCCGCGCCATGGATGGCGCGGCTAAGCCTCCATGGACGGATTCACGGCGTCCCCCGCGAACCCATGCCTCCCCGCCAAACCCTTAGCCCAGCTGTTGCCGTTGCTCCGGGCGGGTGCAGGGCCGCAGGCCCTGCAATCCCCTCACTTACCCCGCAGACGGCTGTGCCTGAAGCCGTAGCAGAAATAGATCACGAAGCCGACGAACGTCCACACGCCCATCAGCATCCAGTTGTGCATCGTCATCGCCGACAGCAGGGCAAGACAACTCAGCACGCCCAGGCTGCAGATCAGCCACGCCATCGGCATGCGGAACGGACGTGGCAGGTCCGGCTGGGTGCGGCGCAGGATCAGCACGCCCGCGCAGACCGCCGCGAACGCGATCAGCGTGCCCATCGAGGTCAGTTCACCGAGGATGTCCAGCGGGAACAGCGCCGCCAGCAGGGCGATGCCGATGCCGGTGATCACGGTGTTGATGTGCGGGGTGCGGTACTTCGGGTGGATCTTGGTGAACACCGGCGGCAGCAGGCCGTCGCGGCCCATGATCATGAAGATGCGCGGCTGGCCGATGATCATCACCAGCACCACCGAGGACAGGCCCACCAGGGCGCCTACCTCGACCACCCAGCGCAACCAGCCCAGCTGCGGATGCGCGGCCACCGCGGTCACCACCGGCTCGTCGGTGCCCAGCAGCTGGAACGGCACCAGGCCGGTCATCACTGCGGCCATCGCGATGTACAGCACGGTGCAGATCACCAGCGACAGCATCATGCCGAACGGCATGTCGCGCTGCGGGTTCTTCGACTCCTGCGCCGCCACCGATACCGCCTCGAAACCGATGTAGGCGAAGAACACCATCGCCGCACCACGCAGCACGCCTTCCATGCCGTACTTGCCGGGGCCTTCGTTGGCGGGGATGAACGGGGTCCAGTTGCTGGTGTCCACGTACTTCCAGCCCACCACGATGACCAGCACGATCAGGCCGGTCTTGAGCACGACCATCGCCATGTTCATCGCCGAGGACTTGCTGATGCCGACGTAGCACAGCCAGGTCAGCAGCAGCACCAGTGCGGCGGCGGGCAGGTTGGCGATCGCGCCGGTCGGGCGCAGCTGCGCGTCGAGTGGCGCGCTGACCAGCGCCGCCGGTAGATGGATGTCGAACTGGCTGAGCAGGCTGAGGAAGTAGCCGGTCCAGCTGACCGCGACCGCCGAGGCGGAGACGCCGTATTCGAGCACCAGCATCCAGCCGATGAACCAGGCAGAGAGTTCGCCGAAGGTGGCGTAGGTATAGGTGTAGGCGCTGCCGGAGACGGGCACCATCGAGGCGAATTCGGCATAGGCCAGCGCGCAGAAGGCGCAGCAGATCGCCGCCAGTACGAAGGACAGCATGATGGCCGGGCCGGCGTGGTTGGCGGCGGCCTGGCCGGTGATGACGAAAATGCCGCCGCCGATCACCGCGCCGATGCCGAGGGCGGTCAGGCCCCACGGGCCGAGGTGGCGGCGCAGGCTCAGGCCGTTGGCGTCTTCATGGGCGGCATGCGGGTGCTTGGTGGCCCACAGTTGCTTGAACATGTGTGGTGGTCTTGTCGAAGCGCACCGCAACGGGCGCGCGGGGAAAACGGACGGGCCGGCGCAGGGCCGGCCCGTAGGCGGATCAGGAGGACTTGGCCAGCTTGCTGTTGCGGATGCCGTAGCCCAGGTAGATCAGCAGGCCGAGCAGGGTCCAGCCAACGAACAGGTGCCAATGCACCACGAAGGCCTGCCAGAACAGGAACAGGCAAGTGGCCGCGCCGAGCGGGCAGATGATCCACACCGCCGGCACGCGGAACGGGCGGTGCAGGTCCGGCTTGGAATAGCGCAGCACCAGCACGCCGATGCAGACCGTGGCGAAGGCTAGCAGGGTACCCATCGACACCAGTTCGCCCAGCACGTTCAGCGGCACCAGGCCGGCCAGTGCGGCGGCGATCACGCCGACCACGATGGTGGCGACGTACGGGGTGCGGAAGCGGGCATGTACCTTGCCGAAGAACTTCGGCAGCAGGCCGTCGCGGGAGATGGTGTAGGCGATGCGGGTCTGGCCCATCATCATCACCAGCACCACCGAGGACAGGCCGGCGATGGCACCGATCTCGACCAGCGTCTTCAGCCAGGCCAGGGTCGGGTAGGGCTCCAGCGCGGTGGCTACCGGCTTGTCGGTGCCCAGCAGGTGGTACGGCATCATGCCGGTCAGTACCGCGCAGACGATGATGTAGACAATGGTGCATACCGCCAGCGAGCCGAGCAGGCCGATCGGCATGTTGCGCTGCGGGTCCTTGGTTTCGCCGGCGGCGGTGGAGACCGCATCGAAGCCGATGTAGGCGAAGAACACGATCGTTGCCGCACGGAACACGCCGCTCCAGCCGAACTCACCCGCCACGCCGGTGTTTTCCGGGATGAACGGTTGCCAGTTGGCCGGATCGATGTGGGCCGCGCCGATGCCGATGAACAGGCAGATGACGGTGACCTTGATCGCCACGATGATCGCGTTGACGAAGGCCGACTGGGTCACGCCCACGTACAGCAGGCCGGACACCGCCGCGACGATCAGCACCGCCGGCAGGTTGAACAGCTTGCCCGAGGCGATGAACTCGCTGCCGGTCCAGGCAATGGGAGCTGCGCTGAGCGCATCCGGGAACGGCATGTGCAACGTGGTGGTGATGAAGCTGATCAGGTACGCCGACCAGCCCACCGCGACCGAGGCCGAGGCGAACAGGTACTCCAGCACCAGGCACCAGCCGATGAACCAGGCCATGCCTTCGCCGAGGGTGGCATAGGAATAGGAGTAGGCACTGCCGGAGACCGGCATCATCGCTGCGAACTCGGCGTAGCACAGGCCCGCCAGGGCGCACGCGAAACCGGCGATGACGAACGACAGCATCACTGCCGGGCCGGCGTGGTTGGCCGCAGCCTGGCCGGTCAGCACGAAGATGCCTGCGCCGATCACCGCACCCACGCCAAGCAGGATGAGGTGTTTAGCCGTGAGGGTCCGTTTCAACGTGGCTTCGCCGTCCAGGCTGCCTTCGATGGGTTCGCCAGCATCGACGTGCCCGGCCGGTTCAACCGGCTTGACCCTCAACAGAGCTTTCAGCATGCAGTACTTCCTAGTGATCGGATTGGGTGGGCCGCCGATACGTTGCCGGCAACCCTGGAATGGTGAAGGCCGCGCGAACGGCCCGCTGTACCTTAGCCAAAGCTGAAGCCAACGCACAAGCGCAATCGCAACAATGAACGGCGATAATGAGCAGTATTTTTCCAAACGCCGCCCATTCATGAGCCAGACCGCCGAAACCCTTGCCGTGCTTGACGATCGCCTGCGTGGCCTGCTGCGGGACTATGCCCGCCGCGAGCCCGCCCACGACGCACTGGCTGCCGAATTCGGCACATTGTTGGACGATCCGGAAGATCCGTTCCGTCGTGAACGGCTGGCTGGCCACTTCACCGCCAGCTGCTGGCTGGTCAGTGCCGATGGCCAGCGCCTGCTGCTGACCCACCACCGCAAGCTGCAGCGCTGGCTGCAGTTGGGCGGCCACGCCGACGGCGACCGCGACCTGGCTCAGGTGGCGCTGAAGGAAGCCGAGGAGGAGTCGGGCCTGAGCGGCCTGGTGCTGGAAGACCCGGCCATCTTCGATATCGACAAGCATTGGATTCCGGAGCGCAAGGACGTGCCAGGGCACTGGCACTACGACGTGCGTTTCGTGATCCGGGCGCTGGGTGGCGAGGTCTTCGTGCTCAGCGAGGAGTCACTCGACCTGGCCTGGCGGCCGGTCGATGAGGTCGCGGTCGATCCGGAATCGGATGAATCCATGCAGCGCATGGCGCACCGCTGGTTGGCGCGCTAGCAACCTGTAGCAACTGTCTTGTCAGGCGGGGGCCATCTGGGCCTCCGCATCCCTTTTGCGGGCGTTGAGGATCACCAGCAT
>NZ_JBWKOO010000009.1:0-161174 GCF_059416125.1 Stenotrophomonas sp. GW821-FHT09E08 | reverse complement strand
CCTACGCTTTGACATGAACACTCCTCATGGCCTGAATCGGCCTTCTTGTAAGTGTCCGTGAAAACGGGGGTGAACCCTTAGGATCGTCAAGCCAGTCGCAGAGCACCTGGATGCCAGCCAAGGTCTGATAAGAGTAGCCGCTCGCCGGGATTGCGCTTCGCTTGATCGTGCTGGCCACCACACTCCCTCTATTTGCGAGATGTCACTTCATAGTCAGATGCTTGCAGTATATCTAGGTACGGCCTGCTCCGATGCCAACATAAACCACAAGTCAATTCCAAATTGGCGCTTCTCCGCTGAAAATTGGCTTCCAAAAAACCGAAGATCGATCAGTCTTCCAGAAGACGAGCGGCGGGATTCGTCGTGGCTCCACCGGCCTGAAAATACCCCACGACACTCGACACCGACCGATGTTCGGTCAGTTGCATGATCGCTGGCAGCGCCATGCCCTGGCGGCTGGCCTCGGTCACGAACCCCGACCGCAGGCTGTGACCCCCAAAATCCCCCTCCAGCCCCGCCAGGCGTGCCCGCCGCTGCACGATCTCACCCACGGCGGCTGGGGACAGGGCAGGGCCGACCCGCTGCTTCCACAGCCGCCGGAAGATAGCCCCCTCGGTGAGGCTTGAGGCATCCAGCCAGTCCTGGAGGGCGAGGGCGGCCCGATCGAGCACCGGCTTATCCGGGGTCGAGGTGACCGTAACCCCGGCCTGCTGGGTCTTGCTGTGCTCCAGCCGGTAGATATAGCCCGCCTCGCCAATCCGGCGCAGGTCGCGCAGGTCGGCAGCGGCGATCTCGCTACGCCGGCGGCCGCCACTGGCAAACCCGAAGCAAAGTAGGGCGCGATCCCGAATTCCTTCCAGGCTGTCGTCGCAGGTGGCCAACATAGCCTCCAGCTCGGCCAGGGTGATTGCAGTCTTCTTGCGTGGGCGCTCGCCGCGCTTGACCGCGGCCCGCGCCGCGCGACTGAGTACGGTGCGGATTGCCGGCTGCTCGCAGGGATTGGCCACTTGCTTGAGTCGGTGCGCGGTGGACAGCACGGCAACGCGGTGGCGCACGGTGGCCAAGGTCCACGGGCCGACCTTGGCCTTGAGGCCAGCGGCCACCAAGGCCTGGTCGACGGCTGGTGGAAGTTCCCATGCCAACTCGCCATCGATCGAGCGGCGCTGTACGTGATCGACTACGAACTGGAGCACGGTGGCCTCGGGTACCGGCAAGGCCAACTCGATGCCGTAGCGCGCCGCATGCCAGCCGGCCCAGTAGCGCAGGGCGCTGGTGTAGCTGCGGGTGGTGTTCTCAGCCGCGGCTTCGGCCAGCAGCTCGCGGACCGCATCAGCAGCCTGTCGGGCCAACTGTTCGGGCAGGGCTAGGTTGGTAGCCGCCGCGGAGAGCATGGAAATTGTAGAAATATCTTTAATACTATGTAATGTACGCTACGCTGAGAGGAGCGTACCCTCGATAATCATCTCTTATCGCGAGTACGCTACCAGTAGAGCAGGGCGCCGGTACAGGAGACTTCGCATGGCCCGCGGCATCACCGAATCTGACGTTCACACCGCCGCCGACGAGCTGGTAGCCAAGGGCGAGCGCCCAACCGTTGAGCGGATCCGGACTCACCTGGGGACAGGCTCGCCTAACACGGTGACCCGCTGGCTGGAGACATGGTGGAACCGACTTGGCACGCGTCTGCAGCCAGCGCGTCCGGACCTGGAAGATGCGCCAGCGGTGTTGGCAGAACTTGCCGGGCAATGGTGGGAGTTGGCGCTGAAGCATGCCCAGGAGGCTGCCCGTCGAGAGCTTGCATCGTCCGAGCAGGCCCTGGCTGCCGAACGTGATGCGCTGGCGGCCAGTTCCCGACTTGCGGCTGAAGAGCTGGCGCAAATGCGGGCAGAGCGTGACGTTGCAATCACCGGGGAGAGAATTGCAACGACCCAAGCTTCAGAGCTACAGCACCTGGTCGACCAGCTTCAGCTACAGATCTCTGAACTTGCAGAGCAGCGCGACCTCGAGCGTCGAAGAGCCGACCGAACCGAGACAGCGAGACAGCAACTCGATGTCCGGCTTCACGAGACCCTAGAGACGGCGAAATCTGAGCGGGAGGACTGGACCGAGTACGTCAGATCTGTCGAGAATCGAGCGCTCAGCGATGTGGATCGAGCCCGCCGGGAGGTGAAGGAACTCCAGGTGCAGCAAAGCAAGGCATCCGAACAACACAGGGCCCTTGAGAAGCAGTTGCGTCAGGACATCCAGGCCGCCCAATCAGCGGCCGCCACGGCCAGTCAGTCTGCCGATATCCTGCGCGGCAGATGTGACGCGCTTGAGGGGCAACTTTCGGGGCTTCGAGATTTGCCAGCTCAGCTGGAAGTGGCGCTCAGGCGATCCAAAGAAGTTCGCGTCGCTACGGATGTCAGGCCGAAACGCACGCGGTCGAAGCAATGACCGCCTGGCTGCGATCCCGGCTAGTGACACGAATAAGGGGCAAATCTGGCAGTTTGGCGGGCCCGATTGACACGAACTAGGGTCAAATTTGAGGCGAATTTGGCCCTAATTGTTGTCACTGGATGGACTGGGGACCTCAAAAATCCCTTAGAAATCAAGAAGGGGCGCGATCTAGGCACAAATGCCATCAATTAGGGACATCGACAGCCTGCTGGGCGGCAGTTCTGCTTTGAACATAATATACATTATGCGAAATTCTGTATCGGGCTGCTGCGGCGTTCGTGTCCTCGGCGTGGCAATGGCTGGGCCTCTGGCTCGGCTCTTGCCTGCGCCCTCAGACCCCGGCCAAGGATGAGATCGCGGCATGATCGTGTTCGACCCGCACCACCGTATCGACTTGACCGGCCCTTGGGCCGGTTTTTCTTTCCTAGGCGACCGCCTGATCACGCCCGAAGGTCGTGAGCTACTGCCCGAGGATCTGGCCTGGCTGTCGCTCACCGCCTGCCAAGCGCAGGAATGGCGTCGGATGATGGAAGCTGCACGCTCGGCACCGTCGATCGACAGTTCCAGAAATGAGCATAATCGGAACGTCGGCATTCGCCATCATCCTGCCACTGTCGTCAATCTGCGGGATGTGGTCAGCCGTCGCAAAGAGCGTTCGGCGGTGGCGAGGGCTGGCGCTGACGCCGCACCACCTGCAGCAGACCTGCCGGTACCGGGGCCGAGACGCCACGAGCGCGTGTGAGGCGCTTCCGTAGGGGCGCCGCCCCTACACCCCGGCTACAATGCGCGCAGGACGCCTTGGGGGGCCGTATGGAACGCGAACGACACGAACCGACCTTCGGAAAGCCGGATCTGCAGGACCTGCAGTTTCGTGGACACAGCCGCCGTAAAACGACTAGGCATGAACCAACTTCGCCCTGGCTCTACATTGCGGCTAGCGCAGCACTGCTGGTCGTAATCGCAATGGGACTCATCGAGTGGAATGCTCGGCGGCAAGCGGCTGCTATGACGCGTGAGCTAATGAGGCCAATGACACCTCAGGAACAGGCCGCATTCGACGCTGAAATGGAGAAGAAGACCCGTCAGCTCGAGGCGGAGACCGCTGCCGAAGTGGCTGCGGTAAGGCGGACACTCCAGCTTGATCGCGCTTTACCAGTGCGAGAGCGTAGGCCGCTGGAGGCCGGTGAGCGTTGCATTGATGGAAGGCGTTTCAAGCGAATGGACGGTGGTGGCTGGCGCGACATGCCGAACGAACCCTGCTAAGGCTGTGACCATTCACAGCTGTCAGAGCCTTGTCGGGATTGCCGGGCTAGTCAGGTAGGTATCGGATTCAAACGCAGGCGACTCCGGGAAGCTGCCGTTGGCGCGTTCGCCGCGAGTGATCACAGCGCCCTGCATGCCAACTGCGGCCCGTGGACTGACAGGTGCAGGAATGGCCGGAGCCGGCGCAGGCGCTGGGGGCTGCGTAGTCTTGTAGGGATTGTAGACCGGGCCATTGCGCGCCAGCGTGCGGCATTCCGGTTGGCTCAGCTCGTAGCGTGTCCCCTGCTCTGTCAAACACGTGCACGTCGCCTCAGTGTGGCGGCCATTTCCATCTAACCCCTCGCCGCTAGCGATGCAGTACAGCTGAGGATCGGTTGTAACTGCGCGCTGGTCGTAGATTGGTGCAGTCCAAGGCATCGTACCGATGCGCGGATTGTGAGCCGTTGCATACTGGGCGGTTGTCTCGTAGACGCGCGGAGCCGCCGCACCCGCCGCCGCTCCGCTGTCGGCAGTTGCGGCAGCACGCGCTACGGGTTGCGCGGCCGCCGGTCGTTCGGCTCCATATTCCGCGATCTTGGAAGCGAAATACCACCGGATTCCGAAGAGGATGATGCCCAGGACAACGACGCCAAGGATGAGGTAGCGCAACCACATGGGCATCTGCCGCTTGGTGGTTACCATCGTGGTGCTGGTGTAGTAGTCAAAGACGTACTTCGGCCGCACCCAATCAACAGTGTCAGCGCAAACGGCTTGCACATTGCTCTGATACTGATTCCAACGCTTGAGCTTGGTCTTGCTGCGCATGATCGACGTCTGTCGAACGTGCACATGCTCTTCATAGAGGCCGCGCAGGAACGGGTCCAGCTGTAGGCCCTGCTGCGCAATCAGAATGAAGTCGAAGCCGCGATGACGATGACGGGCCATCGCCTCAATGTGCGGCGGAACCTTCGCGCCGGGGTTGCGGTTTGGCAGGATCGTGTAGCACTCATCGAGCACCACAACCGATCCATCCGGCAAGGCCTCCCACTGAGTCGGGTCATCGAGGTAGGTCCACCCCGCTTTTGCATAGTCGAGGTCTTTGACGCCGTGGGCGTAGATCGCCCTTCCCTCCTTCTGGAACTTGAACGCTTTGTCCAGGGCGTAGGCAGTTTTGCCGTGGCCGGGCTGACCGGTAACGAGATAGAGCGCCATCAGTTAGACCCCAGCTTGGCAAGCATGGCCTTCTGTGCATAGGTAGCCGCCCACGCCGACAGGATCATCGTGACGGCCACGCCGAACCCGGTGTAATCGAAGTAGGCAACAAGAACGGGACCGAGCGAGGAAATTTTGCTTTGAATAAAGCTCTTGACGGCAGGGAGTGCCACCTCGTGCGTAACAAGGCCGATGCCGAAGGCAAGCAGCACACGCCCGATGATGCCCGGCAGATACTGACGCAGCGCCTGCAGCAGCATGCTCACAAGTGCTGCAATGATCATTGGCATTAGTTCTTCCCCCCGCTGGTAAGAATGAAGGCGCACGTGACCGTTGCTGAAAGAATGATCACCGCGCGAATCAAGATGATGTAGTTGCAGAAGAAGTCCGGAGGCGACGCCATCGCCTGTGCAAAACCCGAACCGATTCCACTGCCGCCACTAACGGCGAATCCGATGCAGCTACCGCCACCGCCGAAGCCGGATTGATCCAGCTGCTCCACACCCAGCTTCTTTACCGTCAAAACCTTGGTGTCATCGGGAGACGATCCAAAACCGGGATCGGTTGACATTCCACCAACCTTCGTCCACTCGGGCTGCGCGCCATCACCGCCGTTATTGTTGCCCTGGCCTGCAAGCTTCTCCGCAGCGCACGCAGTGCGCCATTGCATGAGAAGTCCTGCGTATTCCATTGCGTCGCACTTCTCGCCAGTACACACGGGCATTGCAGCGCAGGAACCTCCCGCGATGTTCCGGTTCTTTCGGGTGTTGCAGTCGATCCGCCACTGAATGCGCGCCTGACCGCATAGGATCGGCGAGCCGCTGCACGAAGGTGGAACGCTGCAATCGTCGCCACCTGAGAAGGTGTCCTTCTCCCCCGGCTCATCAGGTTTCCCGTCATCATCGGAATCCTTCTTGCAAGTTCCGTCTGGCCCGCGAACTTCGCCCTTCGCACACTGACCGTCACCGGGCAGGCAGCGACCATCGGGCGACCTCACCTGCCCTGCAGGACACTCGTTTTCCATCTTCTTGCACGTGCCATCTGGCTGCTGTGCCATACCATCAGGGCATGGCTCGGGCGCACACTGCCCGAGGGAGTTAGGCTTTGAGCCGTCATTGCATTTTCCGTCCTCAAGCTCACAGACACCGACTTGCCGATTGAAGAATGCGCCGGGTCCGAGCTTAGCTTTGCACTTGTCGTCGTCGTCCATGTCGTCGCCCGTGCACGAACGATTGAGCGCGGTGCTGCCGTTAACAGTCCCATCCGTATTGTGCGTCCAGATGACCTCGCAGCCGAGGTCACAAGAGAGCGACCCATTCTTAGGCTTGTACTGCCCGCCGGGGAAAGCTCCGTTGTAATCCTTGCGATCTTTGCAAGCGGTATCGTACGCAACGGTCTTTGAGTGATACCCCTGATAGCCGCCGTTTGGAAAGTAGCATTGGCCGGACGCGTTAACGCTCGACGGCCCTACTATCAGCTTGATTTCGCCCCGGATCGACGCGCCTTCAACAGACCCGGCGCATGATTCATGGACAAGCTTAATCGCGAGTTGTGTTGCCTGCCCCTGATCCACTGCCTGTGCGAGTCCAGGCGCTGAGGCAAGCAGCAGAAGGGCAACCCTTAGCCATCCAGTGCGAGCCATAGCGCCCCCAAAAATCCGATCATCACGAAATACCCCGCGTACGCCATGACGTTCCCCTTCAAATGAAAAAGGGCGGGTTTCCCCGCCCCGTGTGGCACTGCTCGAATCAGCCGCCGGAAGCGCGCTGACCCTTCTTGATCAGCGCGACGACACCGCACAGCGTCAGGACCGCAACACCGATCAGCGTCAACTCGCCCTTGTCCATGCCTTCGGTGGCAGCGGTAGCCAGTTCACCAGCGAATGCCGGTGCGGCCACCATTGCGGTGGAAGCGATGGCAGCTGCCTTCAGGCCGATCTTGCGCAGGTTCTTCTTCATGGTCTTCTCTCTGGATTAGGTGATTAGCCACCTGTGACCCGGCGTGCTTGCCGGATCATGAAACCGACGCCCCACATGCCTGCGATTGAGCAGCTGATAACTAGGGAATCGGCAACGCTGATCGGTGGCAAAAGGATCGGCGCTGGTCCATAGAAGGGGTGCGCGCATTGCCCTGTTGCAGCATCGAAATCTGATGCCTTGCAGTGCAGGACAAGAACGGTCTCTTCCATAGGGACTCCTTCGCCGTGACCGCGCCAAAGGCACGGCCACGGCTCGATTGGTTACGGGGTGGCGGCGCGAGGTGCAGCCTTGGGCACCATACGCAGAACGGTGAACTTGCTCAGCGAGGCGACGCCCTTGTTGACCTGCAGCATGGATTCAACATCAAGCTCGTACTCGCCTTCGGGATAGCCCGGCTGGCCCTTGTCCAGGCGCACGTCGAACGGATACGCAAAACCACCGGTTTCAAGCTTGGCCTTCTGCTTGCGGGTGGTGTACTCGACGTTCTCGCCAGCGTCGTTCTTGAAGCTACCGCCGCGTTCGTCAATTTCGTTCTTGAGGACGGTGACCTTGATCATTTCGTTACCCCTTTCAGGTTGGTTGTATGACCACGCTTGTGGCCCAGTTCGCTGCTACGTCTCCTGTTGCCCACTTCGGCAGCTTTGGCGAAGTGCAGGATTTGAAGACCGCCACTGCCACGCCTTCATCCGGGCAGGTGCGAAACACGAAATTGACGAAGCCGCCGTATTGGCGTTTGAAGTGACGGCATGCGCTCTTGAACGTGGCGACCGCCGCAGCCTTCGTCACGTCGATGCGTGACGAAATGCAACGCAGGAAGCGCAGAACGGGGTATGCGCCGAGCAGGTATGCAGCCGGATCACGAAGCAGGTCCAGCGGCAATTCCTTGCGGTTGGAGGCGCGGAACTGCGCTTCATAGCGCACCCAAGGAGAGGACTTGTCACCCAATTCCCGCCCCTTCTCATAGACACGCAGCTGCTTTTCGGACTTCTTGCCGCCGACATACAGGGTCTTGCCGTCACCGCTGTCGTAGTCGTCAACCAGCTGCGCCTTAGGGCGCTGACCGCGATTGTCGAACTCGCCTTCGTCGTACCACTTCTGTGCCAGGCGCAATGGGTACTTGCCCATCAGGTCATCGGCGCACACATCGAGACGGGTAATCCTCCCGCCGCAGCTTTCGAGCTTCGCTCGAAGCTCCAGCCACCGCTGCGCATGGCCGCAGCGCGCAGCGGCTATGGTTTTGCATCCCTCGCCAGTCAGCTCAATACGAGCGGTGTAAGTGCCGTCAGCACGGCGGCAGTTGTCGCCGCCCAACTCGATCATGCCGACGAACTTCTTTTCGGCATTGATGATCTTGACTCGCCACAGGTAGAAGCGCCCTCCCCCGGCCACCTCATCCAGCTCAAGGCCCAGCCCAGCGAAGAACCAGCAGAACATCTGCAACGCAACGACACGGGCGTTATCGGCGCTGTAGTCGATCCAGTTACGGACCTCTTCGAACGAATCGCCGTCGCGGAAGGCGAGTTCGTTGAGGACCGCGAACATGTCCACTGAGGCGGAAAACCAGTCGATGCCGACCGTCAGGGTTCCATCGGCGTTCCTGAATTCACTGACTCCCCTGTTAGACGAGGGGAGTCCCGACTCGGCCAGCACCACGCGATCACCGACCATTGGAGCGATCCTTCCGGAGCTTCCACAGGCGGCGAAGCGCCAGCCATGCCTGCTCGATCACGATGGAGACCAACGCGCCTCCCAGCCAAACGGCGATGAGCGCGGCACAGGCCGCAAGACCCATATCGAACTCCGCCAGTTCGGCGAATGAGAGACCCCTGCTCATGCGGCGCGTTCCTGCTCTTCGGCGTAGCGAGCGGCGGCCAGCAGATCGCCGCGCTTGGTGGCGGCAATCTCAGCCTTTGCGAGTTCGATGACCCGGGCTTCGCGGGATTGCTGGGCGGCGGTGTGGTCACGCCGGTCGAGCAGCCACGAAACGATGCGAGCGCCGCCAATGGACACGGCCACGATGGCCGCCAGCAGCACGAAGGTAATGAGCGGATCGATCATCCCTATCCCCTGCCCCAAGCCCCAAGAGAACCCGCCAGCGGCCTTGGGGTGCCGGTGGCGGGACCGTCTACATCCGTAGGCGGTGGGGGCTTTATACGCGCCTACATCCGTAGGCGTCAACACCTGTAGGCTACACCCGTACACGAACCCGAGGCGGCTATGGACTGGAATGACTTCTTTGAGCGGACCCGCGTAGCGGCCAAGGTCGAGAGCTATTCAAAGCTGGCGCCGCTGCTGGGGATTACGGATGGCGCAATCGGCCACTACCGCATGGGCAGGCGTGTGCCACAGGTTTGGGTCGTGGCGGATGCGCTCCGTATCCAAGGGCATCCGGAGCCTGAAAAGCAGGCGATTGAGATTATGAAGCGTGCGGCGCTTACGTCGCCGGAGCGCACTTTCTGGAAGCGCTTAGCGGCGACCGCGATGGCCTTGTGCTTGGCTGTTGGCTTTGCCCTGCCCCACAAGGCTCAGGCCGCCGTTGCGGGCTTTGATAAGCCCACGGTCTATACATTATGCGAAATGATGTATCTGGGGTGATCCGGTTCGTGGGCTCCGCTTGGCAATGGCTCCGACTCTGGCTTGGCTCTTGCCTCCCTGTTGGCTCCCCCGACAAGGATGAGATTGCAGCATGAGCAAGATCGATCCCCATGATCGCATCGAACTGACCGGCCCTTGGGCCGGTTTCGGATTCCAAGCTGGGCACATGTTCACCCCTGAGGGTCACCAACTGGAGCCTTGTGACATGACCTGGTGGTCCCTGACCTGCAACATCGCGCGGGAATGGCGCCTAATGATGGCTGAGGCGGCTCCAAGGACCTTGGCTGCACGGAATGCTTCGACCACAGCGGAATCCAGCGTCATCTACCTAGCCGAGGCGCTCAGAATTCGCCGAGAGCGACGGTTCGGCGTGCGTGATCCCGGCCCCGACGCCGAGGCGTCCAATGTGGTCTACATGAGTCGTGGGCCGAGACCTAGCCAGCGCGTGTGAGGCGTTGACCGTAGGGGCTCTGCCCCTACACCCGCTCAAAACTACGCATCAGAGGACGTAATTTTCTGTACGGCTGCTTCAAATGCGGTATTTGTGGCAGCTGAGGGCGATCCTTGGAAGAACACGGCTTGGAAGCTGTTTACATCTCCCGAAGTCTTGTCGCGAATCGCCAAATAACCGTGAAGCACACCACCAGCGTCGGTAACCCTAAATAACCCGCTCATGATGGCCGTAGATCGTCGGCTCTTGGGGCGGAATGTGAATGCGATGTAGCCTTCCCAAAGTACACCCGTAACGTTTACAGCTGAATCAAACTGGTGGGTGCTGCTACAGAGACGAATCCGACCCTCCCCGGTGATTTTCGCGGCTGCTTGGCGAAGTTCCAGCGTGAAAAGTGTGGCGCTCTCGGGGAGTATCAGCTGCGAATGCCAGCCGCCATCCACCAGTAGACCGTTGTAGAGAATGCCTTCCGCCTTAGGACGGATCTTGTGTTCCCAGAGAGAACTCAAGCCCCAAAGCAATGCGGTGGTAAGAATGCCCGTCACAATCCCTAATACGATCTGTCCACTTACCGCAGGTTGAGTAAGCGATGCAGCAGTGACCGCTGATAGCTCCATCATTCTTGGTCCTCTTTTAGGCTTGAATTTCGCAAAGATCCTACTTGCATGCGGCCCACACCTTGTCATCCATCCGGCGACTTAGCTCAAAAGATCGGCCCATGCCGACTGCTTCATACACTCGCGCACGCTCTGCCTTGGCGGCTTCGCAGGCGCTGGGGTCCTTGTACTGCGAAATATGGTGGAGGCGCCCTCCACCACCGCCATTGCTGCGGTAAGTCGGGTTGGAGCGCGCTGGGCGTGGTGCGATTGAGGTCGCGTTTTGCTGGCGTATGTTGTCCAGGCGCTGTTCGTTCTCAAGGGTTCTACCCCGTTTTCACGCACACTTACGAGAAGGCCGATCCAGGCCATGAGGAGTGTTCATGTCAAAGCGTAGGAAGTTCAGTGCCGAGTTCAAGCGCGGCGCGGTTGAGCAGGCGAGCCAGCCCGGCATCAGCTGCGCCCAGGTGGCCCAGGAGCTGGGAATTCGCGACAGCCTGCTGACCCGCTGGAAGCGCGAGGCACAGAGCCCGGGAGCTATCGCCTTCGGGGGCACCGGGACACCACGGGATGAGGAGTTGGCACGCCTCAAGCGTGAGCTGGCGCGGGTAAAGATTCCTCGGACGAAGAACGGTCCTGCGCTCGCAGGCTACGGAGCAATCACGATGGCCAACGCCCTCAAGAAGACCGTGACCACGCTGCCTGCTCAGCTGTGGCAGTCATTGACTTGGGATCGAGGCAAGGAACTGTCAGACCATGCACGATTCACCATTGAGTCCGGAGTGCGTGTCTTCTTTGCCGATCCTCACAGCCCATGGCAGCGCGGCACGAACGAGAATACGAACGGGCTGCTGCGCCAGTACTTCCCCAAAGGCACTGACCTGTCTCGCTGGAGCGAGCAAGAGATTCAAGCCGTGGCCTGGACTTTGAACAACAGGCCACGTAAAACGCTGGGATGGAAGACACCAGCTGAGGCTTTGAACGAGTACATAAAATCCGTTCAACAACCCGGTGTTGCGACGACCGGTTGAATCCGCCCAGTTCCGCAGCGGTGACTACCAAGGATATCTCGCGGCTAACGGGCTGATCTGCTCAATGAGCGCCGTTGGACATTGCGGCGACAACGCCGCCTGCGAAGGCTTTTTTGGGCTGCTCAAGCGTGAGCGAGTCTATCGAACGAGCTATTGGCCGTGGCGACGCTGGTGATCGCGGTGCTGGTCGAAAAGCCAGTGCAGGGCGGGGCGTCCGTTTCTTCGCGCAGCGCCATCCGCCGGCGACCCTGGACCCTCGGTCGTTGCCGTTACCTGGAGCTGTCGACCGCTATTTCAGGTGCTCTTGCTTGTGCAAGATGCTAAACAAAACACGCCCCTGGTAGGGGCTTCCCCATCGGTGCGGCGTGCAGCCTTGGCTGGCCAGGGTCTTGGCAATGTTGTCGTATGCCTCCGTCTTGCTGATGAAGAGCGCGTCGCGGGGGCTGCTCTGTGCCAGCACAGGCAGCAGCGATCCGTCGTAGGTAGGATTGAAAGGAGACGCCGGCTGTGGCTGTAGTGAGAGTTTTCTGACCTGCGCGCGCAGGTGCAGGTGCAGGCCGTAACGCGCCATGTCCTCGACGAATATGACCGTGTTGATCTTCCAAGGTACACGCGATTCGATTGCCGCCGTCCACGCCGAGGCGTCCTTGTGCGTCTCCCAGCCAGCGCCAGCTATCCGCGTACCAACGAGCAGGGCGGCCCACAGCAGGATCCAGCGAAGGCGGGGCAGTCCTTTGCCACGCTCGCTGCGTTCAGAGGCCGCAGCGATGGCCAGTGGTACGAACAACGGGAGGATATACAGCGGCAGGCGCGAACGGGACAGGCAGAACACGAGTAATGGCAGCACGATCCAGAGTACGAGCAGCAATTGCTCCGGTTGTAGCCGTTGAATACCGCGCAATCCGGCCGCGCGCAGACGCCCGGCCGTACGCGCCAGCCATCGTGCGATGCTGTACGTCCACGGCAGGGTGCCGAACAGCAGGGCTGGGCCGTACGCCACTAGCCAGCCGTACCACTGACCGTTACGCCGGAATCGATCACTGGCCACGCGGTCGATGACTTCAGCGCCGACGAAGTACTGGAGAAGGCCGGGGTTCAAGGCGATCACCAGCACATACCAGGGCAACGCGACGATTGCGAAGATCAACGCCGCCAACATGTGGCGGCCCAGGCCTACCTGGGGCCCTGGGGAGAGCACGGCCATGGACGCGATGACCAGCAGCGGCGTCAATGCCGGCGGCCCCTTGGTCAAGAAGCCGAGGCCCAACGCGAACCACGTCAGCAGCCACCACCGCTGAGGACGCGAATGGCCGAATCGGTATTGGACGTATGCGTACATCGCCAGGGCCTGGCAGGCGCTGAGGATGAAATCGGTGGTGACCAGCTGACCGGCCGTGAACGGGAGCAACAGGGTTGCGTAAATGATCGCTGCCGCGCGTCCGTTACGGGGAATCAGCCGGTGCGCGGTCAGCCCCGCAAGCAGCATGCAGGTCAAGAAGGAAAGGGCGATCGGTAGGCGAGCGGCCCACGGGTTGTAGCCAAACATTTGAACGCTACTGGCTATGGCCCAGTAGGTAAGCGGCGGCTTTGTCCAATGGCCCACCTCGCTGTTGCGCTTGGGGCTCAACCAGTCGCCAGCTTCCAGCATCATCAGTGCGACGTTGGTATAGCGACCCTCGTCGGGATCCCAGATGCTGCGGGCGCCGAGGAACGCGAACGCCATGAACAGGCCCAGCAACACAACAATGACCGCGCCGCTCCGACCCTGCAGTGCGCTGCGCGGGGCGCCTGGACTAGGCGGGTCGCGTGTCTGGCCGGCGTTGTCTGCAGTAGATGCAGTGCGTTGTGCCGTCGCCGCAGTAAGATCGCCGTCCTGCATCCGAATCGTTGTCAACGTCTGCGGGAGGGTAACCCTACACTTCCCGTTGTCGGATTTCGGTCAGTGCACACCGGGCGAGCTTCTGCAAGCGGAGCGCGCCGGGGCGAGGATAGGGCCCACTGGCGATCAC
This sequence comes from Stenotrophomonas sp. GW821-FHT09E08, assembly GCF_059416125.1. Lineage (NCBI taxonomy): Bacteria > Pseudomonadati > Pseudomonadota > Gammaproteobacteria > Lysobacterales > Lysobacteraceae > Stenotrophomonas > Stenotrophomonas sp. GW821-FHT09E08. The sequence continues at coordinate 147,620 of NZ_JBWKOO010000009.1, read as the reverse complement.
GCGGAACGTGGCATCGGTGCGCAGCCCCCAAGCCGATGACCGCCTGCGGTCACGCCCTTGCCGCCGCCCTGGAAAGGAGTAGGCACGATCCACAGCGCACGCCGCTCACTGCATTGTCATAATTTGCATCACTTCCCGGAGATACTCTCCGTGGCAAACATCCAAACGCCTGTCTGGCTGCCGTGCCATCAAGCCCAAGTCTAGAAGGCGGCGATGATGCTGACAGCCTGCTTGACCAAGGCGGGGTTCAGGCCGTCCTTTGGCAGGGGGCTGTCGACAAGGGGGTGAAGCTCTTGGATGGAGTGATTTTGCTGGATGCTACGCCGACCGCTGGCAGCGGCGATTCCAGGATGCCTGCCAGCCTTTCGGTGCGTTCAAAAAAACCCGCATGAAGCGGTTGCCTTTGTCGTGGAATGCGAAGACGAGGTGTCGACGCAGGTTGGCTTCCGGAGGCTGACATAGACGGCGAGAGGAATGGATAGCCTCGATAACGAGACCTTATCGCGGCTGGCCTGCATTGGCCGAGAGCACAGGTTTTCGCGCGATTTCCAGCCCCCCAACAACGTCCACAGGCACAAGAATCGGGAGATTCTTCGCCGGATCCCACAGCACATAACTATCACCCAAGCGACCCACCAGACTCAGGCCGCCCTGCACCTTCCCATCAGCAGTCACCGTCACCGTGTGCTCGCTTCCGTCGGTAGTGATCTTCCTGGCACGCTCAGATCCAAGCCAATTCGAAGAAATCGACACATAGACAAGCATCATCAGGACATAGATGTGTTCGTTGTCAGTTTGCCTTCAGCCCAGCCGCCAAGCAGTAGGGCCACGAGCATGAAGAACAACACCATGCCGATCCCCGCAAGCCCTGCCAGCGCAAGCTCGCTTACCGCAACAAACTGAAAGGGATCCAGGCCGAAGTGACCCCAATACGCTTTCAGATAGAAGGCCCCTTGAACCAAGCCAAACGTGACCAGCGCCGAACCCTATCCAGCAACATCGGCCATCGTTAGCGTCTTTTGCATACGTTCCATGTATCCCCTTCCATCAGTGCATCCCCGGCACACAGTGACATGCAGCACTCTGCCCCGCAGAATCCAACTCGATTAACGTGACGCGTCACGCCCGACCGGCGCCACCCCATTGGCGCCCCACCCCTCCCCCACCATAGTTCCACCCCTCACATGGACGAGGCGGCACACATGCCCTATATCGGAATCGGACTCCACGTACTGGTGGCCATCTACTTCGCGGTGCACGCCATCCGCTCTGGCCAGAGCCTCTACTGGCTCATCCTGCTCTTCTCGTTCCCGCTGCTCGGCAGCGTCGTCTACTTCCTGGCGATCTACTTCCCGGAAGTACGCCACTCGCGCGGCGCCCGGCAGGTCGTTCGCTCCGCCAAGCAGCTCATGGACCCGGGCCAGGACCTGCGTAACGCTCGCGCCGAGCTGGCGCGCACGCCCACCGTGCAGAATCGGGTTCGCCTGGGCATGATGCTGCTGGATGCCGGCCAGGCGGAGGAAGCCAGAACCCTGCTTGAGCAGGCGGCCAGCTCGCCACTGGGTGACGACCCCTACATCCTTACCGGTCTGGCGCGCGCCCGCCTCGAGTCGGGGCACGCCGCACTTGCAGTCGAGACGCTGGATGGCCTGTTCGCCCGCCATCCGGACGTGCGCCGCAAGCCGGAACAGACCCTGCTTTACGCGCAGGCACTGGCCGCCTCTCTGGCGCCCGGTGCGCGCGCAGCGTTTGAGCGTGCTGTGGAATGTGGAAACGATGCGGCTGCGCGCTGCCTCTACGCCGAGTGGCTGATGGCACAACCGCAGCCCGCCGACCGTGAGCAGGCCCGTAGCCTGCTCGCCAGCATCATCGACAATGCCCAGCATTGGTCGCGCCATGCACGCAGCCACAATGCCGCCTGGCTGGAGCGGACCAAAGCCGCGTTGAAGGGCTACTGACGCCTGGCGGCCTTTGGTAGTCCTGTCGCATCCGCCTCGCTCATGGTCTCTCCGGGCGGATGCCGACAGTCCGCAGGCCTGCACCACCGACATCGCCGATAGCATTGCAGCGCAAGGCTTCAGCCTCATTGCGCCGTATGCAACGATTCTGAAAGTGTTGAAAGTGGTGACGGCATCGGCCTTACTGCATTGGCATCGCGCACAACCGGGCGTATTCCTTTGCGTGCCACCGGAAACGGGTGGCCGGGATTCGAAACCCCGGTAGTTCGCTGAAGTAAACGCTTGCCAGCCGGCATCACCCTGTGTGGTGCCGGCTGGCAATCCGTCGGCCGGCTATGGCGGGCGGTGCGTGGAGGCCTTGTGCCTGCCGGTTCAGCGAACACCGGGTTTCGAACCACGCACCGTCCGCCACCTTTATCGGTGGCGGCTTCTGCCTGCACGCAAGGAGCCCAGCCATGACCCAGCCCCACTCCCCTGCCCCGCACCCGATCCACGACGCGCCCGCCAACGGACCCGCGCTGGACCCGAACACGCTCATCGCCCTGCTGCACAGCATCGGTTCCGGCGCTGCCTCCGATGGCCAGCCCTGGCCGGAGCGCCACCAGATGCCCGGCCGACGGCTCGCCCTCGCCGACACCGACTGTTCGCTGGCCGGCCTTCGCGTGGTGCTGGAAATCCTGCTGGCCGCACAGCGCGCCCGCGAGAACGGCGAACTGGAACAGTACGTCGGCCCGCGCGTCATGGAGGGGCTGATCATGGCCGGGCTGGGTCTCGTAGCGCACGCCAGCACACGGGTACGTCCGGACGGTTGAGTGACGCGGCATCGCTGGGCGGCCACCGCGCTCTGTCTCGTGGTGGTGGTTGCGGCACAGGCGCGGTGGCTGGCGCCCCCACTGCCATCTCCTATCGGGTTCCAAAGCATCAACGACGATCGATTCTCACAACTGCACCGCCAGGCAATGCAGTTCGTGGAGTCTAGGCCGCGACAGGGCTTCCAGTTCGTCGAACAACATCGGGATGCCTCGTTCCAGATTCACTGCAAAGGCGTTCCGGTGCTGTGGCTGGAGAGGCGCTCGCAACATCTGCTGTTGCAGGTCTCACTGGACGCGGAGCAGCGGGCGCCCGCCGTTCTGCAGATGCGAGCAATCCTCCAATGGCAGTTGGAGCCATTGGATTATCTGGAACAGGTGCTGGCTGGTGTGCCGGAGCCTGTTCTGATGGACCGGGTGCTGCAGATTTTCGCCAGCGAGGTTCCTGATGGGGCGCGATGTGGCACGCAGTAGTCGAGCATGGCTCGACGCTACAGAGGCGCGGGCTGCGGCGGCTCAGGTTCGTGGATGGAGCCTTCCAGCAGGGCCACGTAAGTGTCCAGGCGGGTGCGCATGCTGATCAGCATCCAGCCCAACAGGTACAGCAGCACCATGGCGAAGATCAACAATGCGCCGACAAGGCTGACGTCGAATGCGCCAGCCCAGTCACCCCATTTCCATCCCCGGAACTGCAGATAGAGCGCAATCAACAGTGGAAACGGCCCAAGCCGCTGCAGCCCGCCGTACATCAGGCCCATGCGCTCGATCATATTGGTACGGAGCGTGCTGACGTAGCGCAAGCGGCGCTCGCGCTCAATGCGAGGGAAACTGCGAAGCTCGGTAACCACCGTATGCCAGTGTGCGAAGTCGCCGTCCATCTCCATCGCGTGCGACAACCGTGGCTGACTGAACTGGCGGAAGCCTCTGCGGACGGCAAGAACACCTCCAAGAAGGAAGCCTCCGATCTCGATCGACAGGCACGCAACAACCACTTGCAACACCACACTGACGGGTAGCCACCGATCAGGCAGCTGGCCACAGAGAATGCCAACGATCGCGGCGGCCAAACCAACGCGAAACGCCCACGTCTCCCCCCTGCCCGCCTTCGGATAGATGCTGTGCTCAACCAGCCCCTGCACCCGCTGGTAAAGCCAGTGAAAGGTCAGTTCCTGCGAATCGGTCTTTGCCGGCGAATCGAGTCCGCCCCCTGCCTGCATGTCCATTGCGTCCCCTGCCCCCGGCTACGATACCGGCCGTAGCATCGTAGCCGACGCGCAGCAGCTTTCAGAAATAGAACCCGATATTGAGGTTCAGCCGCGAATGCCAGCGCGACGGGCCGCCATTGTTGATGCCGATGCCATCGCCGCCCGCAAACCACATGTTGCGGCCGGCAATCCAGTCGACATAGGTGAGCATCACGCCCTTCTGCAGGCTGCAGCCGGCGACGTTCTGCCAGGAGTCGCGCACCCCGCTGCTGTGCCCCACCGGGCGCGTCATGCTGAGGTTGTTGTAGCAGGCCAGGTCGTCCAGCCAGCCGCGCGGGCCAAAGGAATAGGCAACGTTGGCACTGGGCACATCGGCCTCGGCCGCGATTTCAAACGGGGCCTGGAACGCCGACAGTGCGATGCGTTCGCCGGGCACGTTGTAGCGGTACCGTGCCCATTGCAGCTGGGTGGTCCAGCCATCGCGTTTCCACTGCGCATGCACGGCGGCGGCCTGGTGATCGTGATGGCGGCGGGTGCGGGTGTTCTGCACCTTGCCCGCGAAGGCCGATGCGCCGACCAGCAGCTCGCCGCCTGCCCAGTCGCGCGTTTGCTCGACGCGCACATTGAACCGCTGCCGTTCGCGATACGGCAACGCATCGGTCTGTGCCACATCGAAGGAATAGCGGTCGTAGCGTGCCCCGGTTCCGTATTCGTCACCCGAGAACCAGCCGAGGTGCCAGGTGGTCTTGCCGGCCTGGTGGAGCACCACAACGCCGGGGTCGTAGTCGTCCTCGATGCCCAGGTAGTACCCGGACCCGAACCAGAAACTCTGCGAGACCGTGGGCAGCAGCCCAAAGGGCACCTGCTGGATACCGGCCTTCAGCTGCGTGGCGTCGGTGAACTTCCAGCCCGCATAGGCATGATGGATTGCATCGAAGCCGTCGTACCAGCGGTACTGCGCGGAGAAGGAGAAAGGCCCGCTGCCGGCGTCGAGGTCGGCGCGAAGCAGCTCCAGCTGCAGGCGGCTGGTGGGCCCGTAATCGAGCCAACCATAGTTGAATCGAACGGCGCCACCGAGATCGAAATGAGGCGCTGCGTTGCGGTCTTCGCTGGCCGCGCGCGCATCAAACGAGGGTGCGGCCAGTGCTGCTGCGATGATGATGGGAACTGCCTTCACGGTCGCGTCCTGCCTCCTGTTTTGCGAGTGAAAGCACTCGATTCCAGCCTTGGTGCGCGTCATGCCTCAACCTGAGGCATGACGTGCTGTGGCGTGCAGGTTACGCAATGGAGGGTGAAGCGAACGTCGGTCAGCCGTGCTCACATACCCAGATCGGACAGCCCTGGGTGATCATCCGGGCGACGCCCCAGCGGCCAATGGAACTTGCGCTCGCTCGCCTTGATCGGCATGTCGTTGATGCTCGAGAACCGATGTTCCATCAACCCATCCGCTCCGAATTCCCAGTTCTCGTTTCCATAGGAACGGAACCAGTTGCCGGAGTCGTCATGCCATTCATAGGCGTAGCGCACGGCAATACGGTTGCCGTTGAAGGCCCACAGTTCCTTGATCAAGCGGTAGTCCAGTTCCTTCTTCCATTTGCGGGCCAGGAACTGCCGCGCTTCCTCGCGGCCGTGGGTGAACTCGGCACGGTTGCGCCAGCGGGTGTCGAGCGAATAGGCCAGTGCGACCTTGTCAGCATCGCGGGAGTTCCAGCCATCCTCGGCAAGGCGAACCTTCTCGATGGCCGATTCAAGGGTGAACGGCGGCAGCGGCGGACGGGGTGCTTCAGTGGACACGGCGGGGCCTCCAATCAAGTGGATGAACGGGGTGCTTCGACGGGTTTTGATGGCTCAGGCGTCAGCGCCTGGCCTGCTCCAACAACACTTCTGCAACATCCCTGGCGGTGTCTGCGGCGTTGTAGTCGCCCATCACGCGCGAGACGGTGATGGCGCCTTCCATGAGAACCAGCAGCTGCCGCGCCAGTGCGTCCGGCTGCTCGATATGCAGTTGCGTGGTGAGCTCCAGCGTGTAATCCAGCAGCTTCTGCTTGTGGTGTTTTGCGATGTGGCGGATCGGATCGTCGGGGTCGCCCACCTCGCCCGCGGTATTGATGAAGGCGCAGCCGCGATAGCCCTCGGACTGGAACCAGCCCTTGAGCACGGTGAACATGCCGAGGATGCGCGCTTCGGGGCTGTCGGCCTTGTCGCACTCCTGCTGGAACCAGTCCAACCAGCGCACGTCGCGCGCGTTCAATGCCGCAGCGGCTACTTGGTCCTTGTTTTCAAAGTGCCGGTAGATGCTTTTGCGTGCCACGCCGGAGGTCTTCACCAGCAGGTCCATGCCGGTGGCGTGGATCCCGTTCTGATAGATCAGCGCCTCGGCGGTGGCCAGGATCTTCTGCGCGGTGTCGGTGCCGGTCTTGTGCATGGCTGCATGGTAGAACGAACGTTCTACCCTGTCAACACACGGTGGGCAGCGTTTCGGGTGCGAACATCCATGCAGGACGATCTATCAAGAAATCCGGACATTGCATCACCCTGACGCCTGAGTACAGGCGCAAAGTACGCCTCACCACCCACCCATGAGAGTTCCCGCATGAACACCTTCGCCCGCACCCTGGCCGTTGCCACCCTCGCCCTCTCGGTCCAGGCTGGCCTGTCCGCGCAGGCCGCCGAACCGGCCAAGTCGGCGCCGATCACCAGCATCGCGCGCACCGCCAGCTACATCACCACCGCCGATGGCGTGCAGCTCTACTACAAGGACTGGGGCCCGAAGGACGGCCCGGTCGTCACCTTCAGCCACGGCTGGCCGCTGAACTCGGACAGCTGGGAATCGCAGATGATCTTCCTGGCCAACCACGGCTACCGCGTCATTGCCCATGACCGTCGTGGCCACGGCCGTTCCAGCCAGCCGTGGGACGGCAACGACATGGATCACTACGCCAATGACCTGGCCACGGTGATCAACACGCTCGATCTGCATGACGTGACGTTGGTGGGCTTCTCTACCGGTGGCGGCGAAGTGGCGCGCTACATCGGCCGCCATGGCACCGGCCGGGTGAAGAAGGCCGTGCTGATCAGCTCGGTGCCGCCGTTCATGCTGAAGACCGCTGACAACCCCAACGGCCTGCCGATTGAAGTGTTCGATGGCATCCGCAAGGCGCAGATGGACAACCGCGCACAGCTGTACAAGGACATCCCGTCCGGCCCGTTCTACGGCTTCAACCGCCCAGGCGCGAAGGTGTCTCAGGGCCTGATCGATGCATGGCGGGCACAGGGCATGCAGGGTGGCCACAAGAACACCTACGACTCCATTGCCGCGTTCTCGGCCACCGATTTCCGCGCCGACCTGGAGAAGTTCGATGTGCCCACCCTGGTCATCCACGGTGATGACGACCAGATCGTGCCGATCGACATCTCCGGCCGCCAGTCGGCAACGCTGGTCAAGAACGCCAGGCTGATTGTGTACCCGGGTGCGCCGCACGGGCTGACTGACACGCACAAGGACAAGGTCAATCAGGACCTGCTGACGTTCCTGCAGGAAAAGTAAGCCCTTCCGGGCTCCGGTATCTCGCCGGAGCCCCTTGCATCACCTCACGCTTTCGCAGCCGCGCGCCACGCGGGCCACGCTTCGCTGATGACGCCAACCGCTGACTTCAGGAACAGCAGCGCAATGACCACGCCCGCCGCGATATCCGGCCAGCCGCGTCCGGTCAGCGCAACGCCACCGGCAGCCACCAGTACACCGAGGTTGGCGGCGACATCATTGCGGGAGCACTCGAAGGTGCTTTTCATGTTGATGTTGAGCGCGCGGAACCGCCACAGCAGTGCCAGGCACACCAGATTGGCCAACAGCGCGATGGCTCCGAACCCCAGCATCAAGCCACTGCAAGGCGGCACGCCGTGGGCCAGCTTGCCGACCACCTCCACCACGATGAACACGAAGAAGCCCAGGATCAGCAGCCCCTTGGCCAGGGCTGCGCCGGCCTCCCAGCGCGCTCCCCGCTTCACTGCCCACAGGCTCAGGCCGTATACGATCGCATCGCCCAGCATGTCCACTGCATCGGCCTGCAGGGCGCTGGAGCGCGCCATGATGCCCGCGCCGAACTCGATGAAGAACATCGCCAGGTTGATGATGAGTACCGCCACCAGTACGCGCCGCTGCGCACTGTGGAGAGCCAACGCTTCCAGTTCCCGGCGCTTGTGGCCGCAGCAGTGGTCCATGGGTATCTCCGGCCAGGTCTGGCCTGGGCTTGAAAAGAGGTGGGGCAGCCGTTATCAACCCTGTAGCCCCTACAAGGTCAAGCCCGTGTCCGCCCACCTCACCATCGGCCAGCTGGCCCGGCAGACCGGCACCAAGGCCGAAACCATCCGCTATTACGAAAAGATCGGCCTGCTTCAGCCACCGCTGCGTTCGGACGGCAACTACCGCTATTACAGCGCCCAGGACCAGCGGCGTCTGTCATTCGTGCGCCGCGCCCGTGAGCTTGGCTTCTCCATTGAGCAGATCCGCGAGCTGATCGCCTTTGGTGAGCAGCGCGAACACGAATGCAGTTCGGTGGACGACGTGGTGAAAGCGCACATCGCGGATATCACGCGCCGGATCCATGACCTGCAGGCGCTGCAGGGCGAACTGAAGCGAATGATCGGCAATTGCCCGGGCGGCCGCGTGGCCGATTGCAGGGTGCTGGAAGCCCTTCAGCCGCAGCCTGGCCCTTGACCTTGTAGTTGGATCAAGGTTTACAACGCCGGGCTACTTCGCCACCGCGCGGCCCCGCCGCCCTGACGACCCATGACCCTGTTTCCCCATCCGCTTGCCCTGGCGTTGAGCGCCGCTCTGCTGTCCGCCGCGGCCTCGGCCAGTGCGCATGAACCACCCGCCGCGCACGACGACCACCACGATGAGGCTGTGGAGCTGGATGCGGTGGTGGTGCAATCAACCCGGTCAGGGCGTCGCGTTTCCGACGAACCGATCCGGGTAGACGTCGTATCGCAGGAGGAGATCGAGGAGAAGCTGCTGATGTCGCCGGGCAACGTCTCCATGCTTGTGGCCGAGACGGCGGGCGTGCGGGTGCAGAACACCTCGCCGGGCATGGGCGCATCGAACATCCGCATCCAGGGCCTGCGCGGTCGATATACCCAGCTGCTGGCCGATGGTCTGCCGCTGTACGGCGGTCAGTCATCGTCCATCGGCCTGCTGCAGATACCCCCGACCGACCTTGGCAGTGTCGAGATCATCAAGGGCAGCGCGTCGGCGTTGTACGGCCCGGCTGCGTTGGGTGGCGTGGTGAACCTGATATCGCGCCGGCCCAAGGAGACTGCCGAGGCCGAGATGCTGCTCAATGCCACCAGCCGCGGCGGCCAGGACGTGACCGGCTACGCAGCCCGGCCGCTGGCAGAGCACTGGGGCTTGTCGGTGGTGGCCGGCTACCACCGCCAGGACCGACAGGATCTGGACGGAGACGGCTGGGCTGATATTCCCGGCTACGAACGTGCCACGGTCAGGCCGCGGCTGTTCTGGGAATCGGAGAACGGAGCGCGTGCGCTGCTGACGGCAGGCGCAATGCGCGAGAGCCGGCTGGGCGGGACCCTGCCCGGTCAACGGGCGCCCGATGGGCAGCCCTTCGCCCTAACACAGCGCACGGAGCGCGTTGACGCCGGCGCCGTGGTCGATGTTCCGGTCGCCCTAACACAGCGCACGGAGCGCGTTGACGCCGGCGCCGTGGTCGATGTTCCGGTGCGCGAGAGCGACCGCCTGCAGCTGCGCGCATCGGCCATGTCCACAGATCACGACCACGGGTATGGCCCTGAGCAGGACAACGACACCCATCAGACCGGCTTTGCGGAAGTCAGCTATGCGTCCGGCGTAGGCGCCACCAGCTGGCTGGCGGGCATTGCCGCGCAGCAGGACCGGTTCCGTTCCGCCCGATACGCGCAGTTTGATTACCGCTACACCGTGCCCGCCCTGTTCGTACAGGCCGAGCAGGCGTTGCGCGATGACCTTACGCTTTCCGGCAGTGCGCGCTGGGATGACCACAGCACCTATGGGGGGCATTTCAGCCCCCGCGTGTCACTGTTGTTCCGCCCTGACGACTGGACCCTGCGCGCGTCGATCGGCAGAGGCTTCTATGCTCCTACGCCCTTCGTCGAACAGATCGAGGCCGCTGGCCTTTCACGCCTGGAGCCGCTGAGTGGCCTTCGTGCGGAGATCGCTACCACGGGGTCCATCGATGCAGGCTACGTGCATGGCCCCTGGGAGCTGAACCTCAGCGTGTTCGCATCCGACATCGACCATGCGGTGCGCCTGGTGGAGGCTGTAATCGCCCCGGGTGAACGTGTGCAGCTGATCAATTTGGCGGGTGTCACCCGCACCCGTGGCAGTGAACTGCTGTTGCGCTACCGCTGGCAGGACATCACGGTGACCGGCAGCTATGTCTACACCGACGCGCGAGAACCCGGCGCGGAAGGCGCTGGCCGCCGCCCGGTCTCCCTCACACCCCGGCACAGCGCAGGACTGGTTGCCATGTGGGAGCGGCATGATCGTGGTCGCGTGGGCCTGGAAGCCTACTACACCGGCATCCAGGCGCTTGACGAAAATCCCTGGCGTCGACGCAGCCGGCCGTATCTGGAAGTAGGTGCACTGGGGGAGATTGTGCTGGGAAGAGTCAGCCTGTTCCTCAACCTGGAAAACATCCTCAACGTCCGCCAGAGCGGCTACAACCCGATGTTGCGGCCTCGCCGCGCCGACGATGGCCAGTGGACCGTGGATGCATGGGCGCCGCTGGAAGGGTTTGTGGTGAATGGTGGTGTGAGGATGAAGTTCTAGGCGGAGGTCGTCTGCTTGGTCACACCATCCGTCACCTTCTGTCCCTTTGGACGCACGCAAATGACTGTCCTTCCATCCCGCGATCGAGCCGCATCATCGAAAAATCGGTACCGATATTTGCAGATCGTCAGCCAGATCAGAACGAAACCTGCGCTCGCACGCCGACGGTGTTGCCGGAATCCGGCCCCTGCGCGTTGCCGACCTTGTTGTCGGTCTTCCAGTGAACATAGTTCAGCATCAGGCGTGACCAGTTGTTGAGGTACCAGTTCACCCCGAGCGTCCATGCCGTGCCCTCGCCGCCACGGGCCGCATCCAGAAAGTCGTAGCGGTCGTAACGCGCGGCCAGCTCGAAAGCGCCGGCGCCCCCCTCCTGCACCGGGCGCAATACCCGCGTGGTGCCCCATACCCCGGAGCGGCTGCTGAATCCGGGGCGCTCGCCGGTGATCAGCCAGCCGGCGTAGACCGATGTCGCCTGCTGGTCGACCGAGTCGACCGTGCGTGACTCGATGGTGCGGGTGGTGTGTTCGGCGAAGGCCCACACCGGGCCGTACACTCCGCCCATCTCAAGCCCCCAGGCGTGGTTGACGGTGACATTGGCGATGGAGCTGGCCGACACGCGCACATTGCCGTTCCAGCCCAGCGCGATCGGGGAGGTCTTGTTGATGCTGCCCACGTCCTGGGCGAGATCCTCGTACCAGTACCAGCCTCCCAGATGCACGAAGCTTGCCTGGCCACGCAGTGGGTTCCAGTGTGCGCGCAGCAGATACGCAAGGGTGTCGCTGGCCGTGCTGTCATTGCCGATATCGTCGCCGGTCACCGCCACACTGGCGTGCCAGCCATCACCGATCACCTTGGTGGTGACGCCCAGCCCGTAATACCCGCTCTGCTGGGCACCCACAGACGCCACCGCATTGCGCTGCATGAAAGGCGTATTGACGCCGCTGGTGCCACCATCGATCCCACGGTCCTTGAGCTTGTTGCCCACGTAGATTTCCGTTGGCAGGCCACCCAGCCGCGTGTCCCAGGACAGATAGGTGTCCTTCAGCGAGACATCGTTGCCCGCAAAGTCCGCATCGATCTTGTAACCCAGCGGTCCCATCCGGCCTTCGGCGCCGAGACGGCCGCTGGCCAGATCAGTGCCTTTGATATTGCGTGCGTCGAATCCGGAACCGTGGGTACTGCTGAAGTCGACCATCACCCGGCCACGGGGGTGGAAGGTGAACTGGCCATCGCTGCTGCGGAACTCAGGGCCTCCCTTGCGCCAACGCACATTGCCATCGCCCCCGCCACCGGTTGCGGCGAGCTGTGCCACCTGCGCCTGCAGAATGGCCATGTCGTCCTGCCGGGTGTCAGCGATTGCCGCAGCCACCTGCACATCGACGCCCGTACCTCTGCCAGGTGCCGCGCCCGTACTGTGCGATCCACGTTCCAGTGCAGCCAGGCGTGCACTCAATTGCTCCAGCAGGGTTGCCTGTTCACGCAACTGCTTGGCCTGCTGCTGCACCTGTGCACGCAATCCGGCTTCGGTATCGCCGGCCGCAGCCAGCACAGAGGGTGAAGCCAGCAACAGGCAGCCGCCGGCAGCCGCGCCAAGCGCGGCACGCTTCAGTGAATTCATGCAGTTCTCCCGAATGAAATACAGTGCGCGGCTCAGTCGCCCGCGCCGTCATCGTCCAGCGAGCGCGGTGGCTGAGCTGCAGCCGTGGGTATCGCGTTGGCATCGTGCGGCGGCAGCCGCGCGGGCGGCGGCCCGAGGTAGCCGTGGCTGCGTGCCCAGTTGGCGAAAAGGCGCGGCCACTGCGCGACCAATGTCCCGGGCTTGCCCAACCCCCAGCTGTGACCTCCGGCTTCGAACAGGTGCAGCTCCACCGGAATGCCTGCCGCATGCGTGGCCTGGTACATGGCCACGCTGTGGCCGACATCCACGGTGCGATCATCCACGGCCTGGGCCAGGAACACCGGCGGCATGTCCTTGCGGACGTGCTGTTCGACCGAATAGGCCTGCTGTGCGTCGTCCTGGCTCGCCAGTTCCCGCTTCGACCGGGTGTGGTCCAGCGGCGCGCGCATTGAAACGACCGGATAGATCATGGCAAGGAAGTCCGGGCGCGCTGACAGCTGGTCGGCTGCATCCACCGGCGGATACAACGGGGCATCGAAGCGCGTGGCAACGATTCCGGCAAGATTGCCGCCGGCGGAAAAGCCCAATGCGCCGATGCGCTTCGGATCGACCCCCAGGCTTGCCGCCTGCGCGCGCAGCAATCGCATGGCGCGCTGGCCATCCTGGAAGGGCGAGACCGGTGCCCACCCATCGGCAGGCAGACGGTAGTAGACCACGGCGGCAGTGACACCCAGCGATTGCAGCCACTGCGCCGTCGGCTTGGCAGCGCTGCCGATCTGGATGCGGAAGTAACCACCACCTCCGAAGATCACCACGGCTGTCCCGTTCGGTTTCAGCGGTCGGTAGATCTCCATGCGCGCGTTACTGATTCCCGAGACCGCGCCCTTTGCGCTGCCCTCGATACCGATCCGTTCTGGGCCACGTGCGCGTTGCTGCCAGTGGCCCTGCGGCCACAGCGGAACCACCTCGGGTGTCGGTGCGGGCGGCGCTGCCGGCAGCGCGCCCGCGAGCAAGGGATTCAGCAGGAACAGAAGCACTGCCAGCCCGCGCAGTTTCCCCACATGCAGACTCATATCACGCCCTTCCGTCGGCCTTTACGTGGCGAAGTGTGCGTCGAGTTGCGTTGGCGACCTATAGCCGGATGGGACTAGCTGGATCGTGTTTTTCTGTGTGCACTGCAGCATCAAAGTGGACGCCTTTGGCTGGAAAGTCACCAGAGGATTCGCCATTGCAAGGTTTCGTAGTGCCCCGCACCGCCTGCGCCAGGCCCGACGTCAATCACCCAGAAAGTTCCGTGGCCGGCTGGCCCAGCCTCAGGTAGCCCAGGCTGATCTGCTGCAGCAAGTGCAGCGGGCGGGCAATGGCGTCTTCTTCCATGAAGAACGCATCCGCCTGGTCGACCGTCATCTGCAGGACTTCGGCGATGCTACAGCCATTTATGCTGCCAACTCTGTTCACCGCTGCCCTTTCAATGTGGCCGGCCATCGGCGGGCAACACGGATCTACTTCCCGGCCGCTTGGATGCGCCCTGCCCTTGTGGTCGCATTTCCATCGGTGGCCCAAACGCTGTCCCTGTGGCCCACCTTCGCGCGCTTCCTGGAACGCCTCGCCAGCTGCCAGAGAATGAGGGCAGCAACGATTGCGGTCGCGTCCACGGCCCCCCCAGCACTTGAATGGTTCCAGGTGCCGGGCACGCCGGCCAATGCTGCAAGACTGCCGAGCGGGATCAGTGCCGTCACCATGGCGCCAACGTACAGCAACTCATATGCCGAGCGCGCAGCCCCTCGCAGGAACGCCCAACCGACTGCCATCAGGAAGACCGCATAGTAGATGCCTTCGTGCCATGCCGGCACATTGGCAACCAGGTCAGGAAGCCACTTGGTAGCTGCCAGTGTTGCCGAGATGCCGATGACACAGCCCAGGGACACACCGATGGTCAGCGATCCCAGCACCCGGGTGGATCGCTTCTGTTCGGGAAGGCTGGCATCGCGCTGCTTCTTGCGTCGTGACTCGATCCACAGCAGGTTGCCGGTGTAGAACACGATCGCACCGCCAAGCCCAAGCAACAGGTACATCCAGCGCACCGGGTTCCCGCCAAAGCTGCCGAAGTGAAGCATGAAGAAGGCATTGACGGCGGTATCCCAGCCACCCATGTGTCCTGGCAGGTCATGGGTGTCCACCACGCCAGTGTAGGGATCGAGATGGGTGCTCATGTAGGTGCGGGCACGGGTCCCGTAACGGATATCCAGACCGCTGACACGCCCCTCGACCTCACTACCCTTCTGCTGGAAGCCCAGGCTGTAGACCTCAAAGCCCGGCAGCTGTGCCTTTACCTTTTCCAGTAGTGCCGGAGCGGACAACGGCTGAGCACCCGGGGCAGGCCCGGCATCGTGCTCTTCGCCCCATTGGATGCCGTTGGGATAAACCACCTTGTCCTGGATGTCGTAGATCTGATCGTGGAAAGCGAATACCACGCAGGTCACGGCCATGATCAGGTGGAACGGCAGGCTGACAATGCCCAGCGCATTGTGCACATCCAGCCACATACGCTTGATGTTCTTACCTACCCTCACGGCGAAGAAGTCTTTCACCAGCGTCGGCAACAGCACGATGACGCCGGAGATCAGGGCCACGGTATACATCAGCGCAATGGTGCCCATGATGGGGCGCGAAATCGCATCGGGGAACGGCAGACCGACGAACTGATGCAAGGTATCAACAAGCTGCGCCACCGGTGCCTTGCGCAACTGCTCCACCTGGAGGTGGCCCTTCTCGTCAAAGCTTGCGCCAAACTCAGTGAACTGCCGTGGCTTGTCGCCACGTATTCGCCAGATCAGGCGTGCAGGCGCTTCAGGCGACGTCTGCACCATCACGCTGTAGTTCTTTGCCGCCTCGGGATGCGCTTTGAGTACTGCGGCCAGCAGGTCAGGTGCACGTTCCATCGGGACCGGCGCAGACAGCGCAGACGGCGGTGTCGCCCATCGCTCCAGCGGCTTCTCGAACATGGTGATCGAGCCCGCATAGAAGGCGATGAACAGCATCAGGCCAGCAAAGATGCCAACCCATATGTGCACGTCCTTGTAGACCTTGATGATGTCGTTGCGGATCTTCATGTGAGGTCCAGTCAGCCTAGGTGGCTGCGCGCCAACCAGAGCCCGCCAAAGGCGACTGCGTTGGCAGCACCCAGCCACAGCCAGGCGCTTGCGCTGCTACGAAAAAGGAAAACAAATGACAGGATCGGGGCCCACAGCAGCACGACCAGCCACATGTTGAACTGGGCCTTGCCACCCCCGCCATCAATGCCGCCGGGCCCAAACCACGCGAACAGGCCGGACAAGGCCAGGGAGAGCCCGAAGCCCAGGAATACACCGGCACACGTCTTTCCGAACCAGTGTCGGCTCTGCAGCTTGTCAGGGCTGGCCATGGCCACCTCCACGCTGTCGAGCTCGCCAGACGCCCAGGAAGGGCGCCGCCGACCAGACCAGCATCAGAATCGTCAACCAGGTGAAGAAGGCCGCAGCGCTTCCCATCAAAGACAGGAACAAGGCCAGCGAGACCAGCGACAAGGTGCTGCCGGGAATCCATTTCCCACGCGCAGGCCAGGGCCCGGCGTGCCGCCACTGCTGTTTCGGCGACGCCAGATAGAACAGCCATGCCCCAACCAAACCCGCGACTGAAGCCAGCACCGCCATCACTACCGACATTCTGGAACTCTCATTTGGAAGCCCCGTGACCTGGCTGGCCGGTCACGGGGTGGAAGGGTTACCAGGTGAACCGAGCAGTAGCCGTGACGGTGCGTCCCGTGCCGAAGAAGCACGAGGAGACACCGCTGCACGTGGTCACGAATCGCTTGTCGGTCAGGTTGCTGACGTTGAGTGCGAACTGCGTGCCCACGCTCCCGATCGCACCGACGTCATAACGGATGGCTGCATCCCACATCGTGTAGGACGGAATCAGGTAGACGTTGGCGCTGTCACCGTAGCTTTCGCCGTTGTAGCGGACGCCTGCGGCAAGGCTGAGGCCTGCGAGTGCCCCGCCCTGGAAGGTGTAGTCACCCCACAGCGCAGCGGTCCAGTCCGGAACCATCGCCAACTGCTTGCCCTGATAGCCGTTGTTGCTCTTGGTGACTTCCGAGTCCATCCACGATGCGGCACCGATCACGCTGAAGCCATCGAGGGGGGTGATGCGGCCTTCCAGCTCGACGCCACGTACGCGGCCTTCGCCATCCTGGACCTGGCACTGGCTGGACCCAGTCGTGCCACAGGTGTTGTGGCTGGGATCAGGGTCGTTGGTGAGGATGTTCTGCTGGCGCAGATCGTAGGCTGAAAGCGTGATCAGGCCATCGAATCCAGACGGCTGATACTTCACGCCCACTTCCCATTGCTTGCCAGTGATTGGGTCGAACGGGGTCCGGTCGAAGGACTGTGTAGCTGTGCTGCCTGCCGGCTGGAACGACTCGGCATAGCTCAGATACGGCGTCAGGCCGTTGTCAGCCACGAACAGGATGCCAGCGTTGCCGCTGAAGGACTCGTTCTTGATGCGGCTCGGCGCGCGTGCGCCATAGCGATCCGTGGCCACGGTGTACGACTGCGTCCAGGTGTCGTCCTTGGTCCAGTCGTAACGGCCTCCCACGGTGAAGCGCCACTTGTCCAGCGCGATCTGATCCTGCAGGTAGGCACCCGTCTGGCGGTTGACGCCTCCCGAGTAGCTGATGCTGTTGGTCACCGGAACATAGCCGGTGTAGACCGGATTGAAAATGTCGATCGGCGCCGGATCACGCATCGCCCCGCGTGCCGCATCCCAATCGGCCTTCTGCCAGTCCACGCCCACCAGCAGCGTGTGTTCAGCCGAGCCGGTCTGGAACTTGCCGGTAACGCGGGTGTCGATGGTGTCGCCCTGAGAGTCTCCCTCGCCCCAGGTGGCACGGCGCTTCTGCGTGCGGCCATCCGGGTTCAGGCCACCATTGGTCACCACGGTGCGGAAGGTCGACTCCACGTTGGTGCGGCGGGCACCCTGGCTCAGGGTCCAGTTCTCATTGAAGGCATGTTCGAACAGCCAGCCGGCCGTCCAGATGGTTCGGTCGTAGGTGTTCCAGTTCGGTTCGCCAATGAAGGTCGTGTTCTTCATGCGCCCATAGGGGGTGGCCTTGAGCGTGCCGTCCATCGGCAGGAACTGGTAGGTCGAGCCGCCGTCATCACGCTGGTAGAGACCCAGTACCGTCAGTCGCGTGCGCTCGGCCATCTGGAAGGTATAGCTGGGGGCCAGGAACCAGTGCTGCTGCTGGGTGTGCTTGATCTGCGTGTCACCGTCGCGATACAAGCCCACCAGGCGCCCGAGGTGGCGCTTGTCGTCCGATGCCATGCCCAGGTCGAACGCGCTGCTGTGCTGGCCGTTTCCATCCAGACCCAACTGCAACACCTGCTGCTGGTCAGGTGTCGGGGTCTTGCTGACCTGGTTGACCATGCCGCCCGGAGCCACCTGGCCATACATGACGGCCGACGGCCCCTTCAGCACCTCGACACGGTCCAGGTTCCAGCTGTCCACCATGGTCCGGTTCCACTGCCCTCCCTGCGGGGCGCGCATACCATCGATGGTGACATTGTTGCTCCAGCTGCCGGCATCGAAGCCGCGGATACGAAAGTCATCGACGCGGTTGTCTATGCCGCCGCTCTCCAGAACCACGCCGGCCACGTAACGCATCGCCTCGTTGAGGTTCTGCACACCACGGGCATCGAGCTCTTCGCGGGCAATGACCGAGACCGACTTGGCCATTTCCGCAACCGGCGTGTCGGTCTTGGTGGCGCCGGAGGTGTGGGTGGTGGTGCGATAGGCGTTGACGCGCACCGCATCCAGTGTGGTGGCGCTGCCATCGGGTGTCTGTGGTGATGAATCTTCAGCGCGCCCAACCAGCGGCAATGCCAGCATCAGGGCAACGGAAGTGGACAACAGGGTGCGCATGGGCACTCGGGAGGTAAGTGTGATCTTGGACATTGAAGGGCCTACGGTAGGAAGTGCGCCCTAGGCGGCAGCTGCGGCGGCGTTAATTTCGCGTTAAATAATACCAAATGCAAATCGTTCGCACTAGCAGCCGCAGGCACCTGCCCTTTTGGGAGCGCCCTCACCCTGTCCGAAGCATCGCCACCAACACCCCCATCAGAGCACTCCCCGCCACCAGACTCAGCCACACCCTCCCAACCCTGCGGGTACTGAAGACGCCCACAGCAACGGCAATCAACAGCACGAACCCCATCAGTGAACTGGCCAGGACCGAAACGGACGTCCTTACCCCCACCAGGGCGGGCAACAACAACGTCAGTGCCATGGCGGTAACGGCGGCGAACACGTAGCCGCCCAGCGAGGCGGCCAGCACACGGCTCGCCACCTGCCAGCGATAGGCCGCTTCCCGCCCGGCCGGAGGCTTGGCCGTACGCGCCGCCTCCGGCGCCCGGGGCCAGCGGCGCTGCAGCATCAGGGCCATTCTTCCCAGCATCAACCCGAATGCCAGTGCGACCAGCTCCACGCCGGCCTGCTGCCATGCGCCGCGCTGCAGATACATCAGCAGCCCCTGCCTGGTGGTTGCCAGATTCACCAGCGGCAGAGCGAGGCACAGTGCTGCAGCCAGCCACAACTGCTCAATCCAGGCCAGGCGCGGTGGGCGCCAAAGCGCATGCACCACCGAGGCAGCGCAGGTCAAAAGGAAAATGCGTATTTCCCACGCACTGCGACCGCTCATTTCCAGCGGCAGCACCCGATTGCCGTACAGGTAGACGATGCTGGCCAGTGCCACCCCAGCCAGCGATGCCACGTTGAAGGCTTCCGCGCAGCGGTAGATGCCCGCCGTGGCCGCGCCGAACTCATGCTCGCTGCGCTTGCGCCGCTTGATCGAGAACAGCAGCGTGCCGATGGCGATCATCGCCGTGCCCAGCAGGCCGCTGATGAAGTACAGCCACTTCATCGGCCAGCCGCCGAAATCGGCCTTGTGCAGTGCTTCGATCGTCTCATGCACCTGCACCGCGCCAATCGCATGCGGGTGTGCCCCATGCTGTTGCAGCAGCGTGCCGCTGGCAGCATCGAACGCCGCCCGGCTGGCCTCGGTCAGCAGATGCCTGTCCGCACCCCCCACGGGCTTGCGACCGATCACCTCCACAACGCTGTGCACGGTGCCGGGCGCCTGGATCACGATCAATGCCGGCGGCTGCCCGCTGATGGCCTGCGCGCGTGCCAGGAGGTGCTGCAGGTCTGGCAGTTGCGCGGTGGATACCAGGATGCCTGGCGGAGCCGGCTGCGCAGGCGACAGCTCGGCTTCGTAGCGCGCATAGGCGTCATCGGCATCGCCATAGGCCGCATGCACCGGCCACGGAAGATAGCTGCTGTAGAAGAAGGTCAGCCCGGTGTAGCCGATCATGAGCAGGAACGGCAGGGTCAGCACGGCGCTCAGGTTGTGCGCATCCAGCCAGCTGCGTTGTCCCTTGCCCGGGCGAAAGGTGAAGAAATCCTTGAAGATGCGTTTATGCACCACCACGCCGGACACCAGCGCCAGCAGCATGCAGGCCGTGATCCAGCCCACCAGCCAGTAGCCGGCCATGCCGCCGTGCAGGGTGTAGTGGAAGGACATGAAGTGGCGCCCGCCTTCGGTTTCCCGAAGACGAGGTGCAGGTCGCGGCATGCCGGCGCCGGCATCCAGCCAGCGCTCGTGCCCGGTCCCGTCGCCATCCTCCCATGACAGCTCCAGCGGCCAGCCGTGCTGCGCAGGCCAACGGATCTGCCATGCCCGGGCATCGGCGGCGTTGGCGGCCAGCCAGTGCTGCGCACGTACCGCCTGCATTCCCGTGTCCACCGCCGGCGAGGAGACCGGCACGGGGCCGGCCTCCATCCATCGCGTGATCGGCTCACGGAACACGCTGAGCGTGCCGGTCAGGAAGATCGCGCACAGCAGCCAGCCACAGGTTAGGCCGCACCAGGTGTGCAGCCACGACATGCTCTGCCGGAAGCCCGCTTTCATGCCTGCCCCGTGGCGGGCAGGCCGTTGCCCCGCCGGCTGCGGAAGATCACAGCGAGCCGCGCAGCGTCAGCATCACATTGCGAGGTTCGCCAAAGAAGTTGCCGCGGCGGATCTGGCTGATCATCGCGTAGTAGCGGGTGTCGAACAGGTTGGCCACGTTGACGCCCACGCTCCAGCGCGGATTGATCCGGTAGCCGGCCCGCAGGTCCCACACGGCACGTCCCGCTGCGCCCATGCGCCAGTCCGAGTCGTCGTAGGCCGGATAGGAATAGCTGCTCTGTGCCGATACACCACCGCCTACGGAGAACGCGTTCCATTTGCCCGGCAGCTGATAGGACGTTGACAGGCGCAACAGGTGGCGGGGCGTCTCGGCGCTGATGGTCGCGCCCTCATCGTCGCGGCTGGTGACGTGGGTATAGCCCGCCATCATCTGCCAGCCCGGCGCCAGTTCGCCGCTGGCTTCCAATTCAAAGCCCTTGCTGCGCAGCTTGCCGCCATTGCGGTAGCAATCGGACGACGCCAGCGAGCCACGGCAGCTGCCCGGGTCGGATTCGTCCACCACGGCGTTGCCGGTCTTGCGGATGGAGAACACCGCGGCGGAGACATTCAGGCGGCCATCGTTCAATTCACCCTTCACGCCCAGCTCGTAGTTGGCGCCGATGGCCGGATCCAGCACCGAGCCGGACGCGGTGACGTACGAGCTCTGCGGCTGGAAGGTGTCGGCGTAGCTGGCATAGACCGACCATTGCGGGCCCAGGTCGTAGACGAGGCCGGCGTACGGGGTGAATTCGTGCTTCTGTTCGTAGTCGCGGCTCTTGGCGCCGGTGAAGCCATCGCTGGACTGGTACTTCACCCAGCACAGCCGGCCACCCAGCGTGAGGTGCAGCGGTTCTGCCAGCTGCAGGCGCAGGTTGCTGTACACGCCGCTCTGCTGGGCGCGGGCGTTTTCTGACCAGTCCCACGCGGGCTGCAGCGGCTGCGCAATGGCGCTGTGGTCGGGTGCGTAGACATCAATCGGCACGTCGATGGCCAGGTCCACCGAGCTCTGGCGGGTACGCTGGCGCGAACACATCGCGCCCAGCAGCACCTGATGGCTGCGGCCGAAGGCGTCGAAACTGCCGGTGGTGTGCAGGTCGATGCCATCACTGCGCACGCGCGAGCGGTTGAAATAGATGTCATAGAAGCGTGAACCGATGCCGGTGGCGCGATCCACCCCGCCCAGCGGAACCGCGACACGCTGGTCCAGATCCGACTCGGTACGGTTCACCGACAGGCGTGCCTTCCAGCGTTCGTTGAAGCGGTGCTCCGCCTCTGCAAAGGCTTCGTCGACGGAGCCCTCCTGCCGGTTCCAGTCCTGGATGAGCGAGGTGGAACGCTTGATGTCCAGCGCACCGCCATCGGTGTAGCGCGGCAGGCCGAACAGCCAGTAGCCGTCGGTGTCACTGGCCTGATGGCGCAGGCCGAAAGTCAGCGTGGTATCCGTGCCCAGATCGGCATCGATCACCCCATAGGCCACCGGCGTTTTCGATGAGGTGCCCCGCTGGAAGTAGTCGCGGTCCTGATAGGCGGCGACCAGTCGGCCGCGCACGCTGCCGGTAGCATTGAGCGGGCCACCGCCATCAACCTCGACACGGTAGTTGTCCCACGAGCCCACGGTTGCCGCCAGATCCAGATGGGCCTGGTCACGCGGGCGCTTGCGCACCATGTTGATCGCCCCGCTGGGATCGGCCGCACCCAGCATCATGCCACCGGCACCGCGCAGGACTTCAACGCGCTCGAGCACCGCGGTGTCGATCGGCAGCCAGCCCACGGGGGCATAGACGATGCCGGCCACGCCATCGACCAGATAGTTGCTGTCGTCTACGGTGAAGCTGCGGATCGAGAACTTGTGGTTGCCGAAGTTGCGGGCGGTCTTGGTCACACCCGTGGTCTGGGCCAGCGCCTCGTCCAGCGTGGTGAGGTTGCGGTCGTCCAGCTGCTGGCGTGTGATCACGCTGACCGACTGCGGGGTCTGGCGGATGCTCTGCCCCAGCTTGCCCAGGCTCAGCTCACGTGCCGTGTAAGCGCCATCACTTGGTGCATTGGCGGTCACGTTCACCGTCTGCAGGGTGGTCTGGGCCTCCTTGCTGCGCGCAGGCGATACCGCTTCCTGCGCCAGCGTGAACACGCCCGGACGCGTGGCATTGACACGCACCCCGCTCCCCTCCAGCAAGCGCGCCAGTGCTTCCTGCGGCGTGTAGCTGCCGGTCAAGGCCGGAGCGCGACGGCCCGCCACCGCCGATTCGCTGAACAGCACCTGCTGCCGGGACTGCTCGGAAAAGCGGCGCAGTGCGGCATCCAGCGGTTGCGCCGGGATATTGAACTGCATGCGCGCAGCCGGCTGCGCCTGTGCGATGGCCGGCGCCGCCAGCGCGCTGGAAATGCACAGTGCCAGCAAAGGCAGCCGCTTGGCGTGCACCCCCGTGGAGAACGCGCCAGCAACAAGTGCGCGCTTGATCTTCATGTACCCCATTACCGCTCCATCATGCTTGGCCGCTACTGGCCTCACTGGGGGTAAACGGAAAATGGCGGTGGGGTGGGAACCCGCGCCGGAAGAAATTTTCGTTCCGGCGTCAGCGGGTAACAGGCCGTTCGTCGATGCGATAGCCGCCTTGGGCATTGCGGGTTACCTGCACGGGCAACAGATCCGGTAGTGCTTCCAGGAAGGTGGCCGGGGCATCGGTGGCTGCGTAGCCGGAGACCGGCAGGAACTTCAGCCCTGGCTGGCCCAGCGTGACAGGATGGCCCAGATACTGCCCGACCTCCTGCGCCACTTCGTCCAGCGGGGTGCGCCGGAACACCAGGCGCCCGTTGCGCCAACCGCCAATGCTATCTGCACTTGCGGCGATGGGGCGATAAGCAGCGGTGAGCGTGGTAACGGCCAGGCCCTGTTCGGCGTGCAGGCTGACCGGCGAGGCGCCTTCGGCGCGATCCGGCTGTACCCGCACGTGCCCATGCAGCACCTTGACCACGACTTCGCCCGGCCCATTGCGCACATTGAAGGCCGTGCCGACCACCGTCACCCGGCTGCGCTGGGCATCCACAGTGAAGGGACGGTCGGCCGCCGGGGCGACCTCGAAGAACGCCTCGCCCTGGCTGAGCACCACTTCACGACGGGATCGATAGAAATGCACGGCCAGCGTGCTGCGTGCATTGAGCGAAATCCGTGAGCCGTCCGGTAATTGCAGATCACGTATCTCGCCCGCACTGGTGGCCACGTCCTGTACGTAGCTGGGCGCGGTATACCAGGCGTAGCCGACGTATCCCAAGGCCAGCATTGCCACGGCTGCAGCCGCCGCAACGCGTGGCAGGCGCCATGACCGTACGCGCCGCACCACCCTGCCCCGCCGTTGAATGGCAGGTACTGCTGGGGCGATCACCGCATGCGCGTCCGAGGCCAGCACGGGGCGCGGCAGCTGGCCGAGGTCGTGCCAGGTTCTGGCCACGTCAGCAAATGCCTGTCGGTGCGCTTCGCTCTCGGCCAGCCAGTGCTGCAGGGCCGCCTCATCCTTCGGTTGCCAGTCCGCATCCTGCCGCCGCACCAGCCACGCGGCGGCCGCCTCATGCAGGGCAAACGGGTCGGAACCTGCGGCAGAAGGGAGATCGGTCATCGGCAGGGAAAGTCAGCATCGATGGCAGGCGCCAACGCCTCGCCTGTCCCGCTGGCTTGATGCAGTTCCTGCATCTGTGCCAGAGACGCATAGCGTACCCGCACTTCGCAGTAGGCAACCGCTCGCGACAGGTGCTTGACCACCATGCGGCGGGAGATCTGCATGCGAGCGGCAACGTCCTCTTGGGTCAGTCCATCGAAGCGGCAGAGCACGAAGGCCTCGCGTTGACGCTCCGGCAGCTCGGCCAGCGCTTCTCGCAAGCGCTCCAGGCGCTGCCGCTGGGCGCTGAGCTGCAATGGGCACTGTGATTCATCGCTGGCGATGGCCTGGACCGCATCCTCGGCATCTGCCAGCGGCAGGGTCTGGAGACGGCGGCCCGCGGTGTGCTCACGATATTCATCGGCCACGGTGTTCATCACCGTCCGCCGGAAATAGGCACCTTGCTGGTCGCACGACGCCAGTGCAGGGTTTGCCGCCAGCCATTTGACTGCACCGTCGTGCAGGGCGTCCTCACCGTCCCCACCCCTGACACGCGCAAGGCTGCGCAGAATCGGCCCGCGCCAACGGGCATAGGCTTTCGCAAGGAGATTACCGCCCGTTGGCGAGGCATCTTCCGGAATGCCCGCCTCCGTGGAGGGGGCCCGTTCCACATTGCTGCCCGTGCCCCGGCCTAGCGTGGACACATCACCCTCAGGGCGAACGCCTGCGGTCTGCGCAGGTAGGGCGGGGAATTCACGTTGGGAGCCGGAGTTCTGGCCGCCATTGGCGGCGGAGGAGATGGGATACCACAAGTGTAGTGAGAGTCATTTGCAATTGAAACTCCCCCTAACCCGCCCTTGCCGCGCGCGATTGCGGCAATGCCCGCCGCCAGGCGTCATTCCGCTCAGAGTCCTGCACCCTGAAGGAGCTGGGTCTGCTTAGTATCCGCCCTTGGCCAGAAGCGAACATTCGCCGAGCCCGCCAACCGGGCAGCGATTGCTCACTTGCCGGTCATCTTCAACGCTGCTTCCGGCAAGCGCGCGCCGCTGATGCTGATCTTTGCCATTTGCACATCGATATACGCCAGATCCGCATGATCCAGCACCAGATCCACTGCACCCAGATTTTCATCCAACCGATGAAGCTTGGTCGTACCCGGGATCGGCGAGATCCACGGGTGCTGGGCAAGCAGCCAGGCCAGGGCGACCTGCGCCGGCGTCACCCCCTTCCCTGCAGCCATCGCCTTCACCACCTCCACCAACGCCATGTTGGCCCGGCGTGATTCGGCGGAGAAGCGCGGAACCGCATTGCGGAAATCCGTTGCATCGAACTGCGTGTACTCGTCGATCTTTCCAGTCAGGAAGCCAGCACCCAGCGGGCTGAAGGGTACGAAACCAATGCCCAGCTCCTCAAGCAGGGGAAGCAGCTCTGCTTCGGGCTCACGCCAGAACAGCGAGTACTCGCTCTGCACAGCCGTCAGCGGCTGCACTGCATGCGCCCTGCGGATTGTCTGCGCACCTGCTTCGGACAGGCCGAAATGCGCGACCTTGCCCTCTGCAATGAGCGCCTTCACGGTATCGGCAACCTCTTCGATGGGCACCACCGGGTCAACACGGTGCTGGTACAGCAGGTCGATGCGCTCGGTGCGCAGCCGCTTCAAGCTGGCTTCGACAGCTGCCCGGATGTGTGCAGGCTGGCTGTTGGTGCCTGCCCCGCGGGCACCGGTGACCGGGTCGATGTCGAAACCGAACTTGGTGGCGATCACCACCTGGTCTCGAACGGGCGCCAGTGCCGCGCCCACCAGTTCTTCGTTGGCAAAGGGGCCGTAGGCTTCGGCGGTGTCGAAGTGGGTGATGCCGCGCTCCACCGCTGTGCGGATCAGCGCGATCATTTCCTGCTTGTCGGCGGCCGGGCCATATGCCGAACTCATGCCCATGCAGCCCAGGCCGAGGGCGGAAACTTCAAGGCCTTGTCCAAGGCTACGGATCTTCATGGTTGAATCCTCATCGGGCAGTGTGCGGAGTGGCCAACCAGGCGTTGACGCTCTCCATTGTTTTGCGCTCCTGGTCGGCCTGCATCACGAATGCCTCCAGGATGCGTGCGTTGGGCGCATGGTGGGCGAGCACGCGCAGGCTGCTGCCCACGCCGTAGCCGCCATGGGTGATGAACGGCACGATGGTCTTGCCACTCATGTCGTGCTGCGACAACATCGATCGAATGATCGGCGGCGCGGTCTCGCCCCAGATTGGAAAGCCCAGGTACACGGTGTCATAGCGATCAATGTCGACAATGCGGGTGCGCAGTGCAGGCTCTACCCCGTCGTCGCGTTCCTGTCGCGCCTTGGCTACCGTTTCAAGATAGTCCGCCGGGTAGTCGATGGCAGGCTCTACCTGGAACAGGTCGCTGGGCATGCTGCGATGAATGAGCCCGGCAACCACCCGGGTGTTGCCCGAACGTGAGAAGCAGGCAACCACTGTCCGTGCGTCTGATCGACCAGCTGCCGTGCCTTCCTGCGGCGCTGCGGCCGAACATCCCACCGGGAGTGAAGCCAAGGCAGCGACGACTGCCCGGCGACCAGGATTGGGGGTTGGAATCGTCATGGCGCCAATCTACGCCCCCAAAACACATTCGTGCAGAGGCATAATCGGATATCGCTTATATCCGGTGCGCATCAATGAGCGTCGAGAACTACGATCAGCTGGCCATGTTCGCGCTGGTGGCGCGGGAACGCAGTTTTACCCGGGCTGCTGCCCAGCTGGGTATGTCCCAACCCGCCCTCAGCCGATCGATGCGCCAGCTGGAAGAACGCTTGGGCGTACGCTTGCTTGCGCGGACCACCCGCAGCGTTTCGCCGACCGAGGCCGGAGAGCAGTTGCTGCGGGTGATTGCACCGCGCTTCGAGGAGATCGATAGCGAGCTTGCCCAGCTCAACGCGTACCGCGACAAACCGGCCGGCCGCCTTCGCATCACCGCAGGTGAACACGCTGCGCTGACCGTGATGCAGCCGGTACTGGGCAAGCTGCTGCCGGCCAATCCTGACCTGAACATCGAGGTGATTGTCGACTACGGGCTGACCGACATCGTGGCCGAGGGCTTCGACGCCGGTATCCGCATGGGTGAGCAGGTGGCCAAGGACATGATTGCCGTGCGTGTTGGGCCCGACCTGCGCATGGCCGTGGTCGGATCGCGCGCCTATTTCCAGCGCCATCCGAAGCCGAAATCACCGCACGATCTGACCCGGCACAACTGCATCACCATCCGCCTGCCGACCCACGGTGGCATTTTCGCGTGGGAGTTCGAGAAGAAAGGCCAGGAGCTGAAAGTACGCGTGGAAGGCCAGTTGGTGTTCAACAACATCGCCCTGCGGCTGGGCGCTGCGCTGGAAGGCCTGGGGCTGGCGTACATGCCCGAGGATCTGGTGCGGCCCCATGTGCAGGCAGGCACCCTGGTCCACGTGCTGCAGGACTGGTGCCCCTCCTTCCCCGGCTACCACCTGTATTACCCCAGCCGCAGGCAGTCATCGCCTGCGTTCACCGTGCTGCGTGATGCGTTGCGCTACCGGGATTGAACGGCGGCACGGTCACGGCGAAGGTGCCGGGGTCTGTTCCAGCGCCTGCACCGCGCTGGCAGATTCGGCCGCATATCCGCTATGTGCCAGCAGCTGGGCCAGGTGCTGCAACTGTGCGCGGCTGAGCCCCACGCGCTGGCTGGCCGCCATGTGTGAGCGCAACTGCGCCTCCACGCCAGGCATGACCGCCAGCGCGCCAACCGTTGCAAGTTCACGGCTCTGCCAGTCCAGGTTGTCGCGCTCGAAGATGTCGCCGAACAGGTGTGTCTGCAGGAACTGGTTGATGATGGGCGCGAAGTCCATGACCGGGCCAGCCACCGGGGCACCGGAGATCCGTGTCTGGTTTGCGGTACCCACGGCGCGCAGTGCATCACCCACCGGGATGTTTCCGCTTGGCGGCTGCCCAGCTGCGGTAGCGATCCCCTGCTCCTCGCGTTTGCGCACCACGTTCATCAGTTCGCCCAGGGCGTTAAGGCTCTTTGGGAACCCCGCATAGGCATACAGCTGCACGAGCACTTCCTTTGCCTCGCTCACGGTGAGGCCGGCATCCAGCCCCCGGCCCAATGCGGCGTTGAGCTGGGGCATGTCACTGCTGGCCGCAGCGGCCGCAATCAGCGGGATCGCCTGCTGCTTGGGCGAAAGCGGGCCTGCAACGGTGGCCTCGAAGCCTGCTGACGCTTCGCGGTACTGGTCATCACTCACCTGCTCCAGCCAGGCCACCGATTTTCCATCTGCAACACCGGTTACCGCGAGGTGAGTCATCGCGCTGTGCGGCGCGGCGCCGTGCCAATGCTTGACCCCGGCCGGACACACCACCACATCCCCGGCGTGTATCTGCTGCGCCGGCTTACCCCATTCCTGGGTCAGCCCAACGCCGGAGGTAACCACCAATCGCTGCCCGGCGGGGTGGGTGTGCCAGGCCGAACGCGCGCCCGGCTCGAAGCTGACGTATGCGGATGAGACCTGCACGTCCTTGTCCGCTGGGAACAGCGGATCCACGCGTACTTTGCCAACGAAGGTCTCTGCTGGACCGGCAACGGACGATTGTGTTCCCGACCGGGTGATCTGCTGCGTTAGCATTTCGCCGGCGCCGGCGAACGGTGCCGCCACGCTCAATGCAGCGCCCAGCAGCGCCGTCTGCGCGGGTGATTTACGAGGCGTGGTCATGGTGCAAGCGTCCGGGCGTAGAACGAGGTGAGCGAGGCGACGGCAGCATCCACGTACTTCGGCACCCAGTAGGTCTCGATGTGCGTGGCCCCCTCCAGCAGCACCAACTGCTTGTCGATGGTACCGGTTGCTTTGGCGAAGGCATCCTGGGTCATGTAAAGGCTGTCCGCCTTGCTGCCGGCAATCATCAGCAGCGGTTGGTTGATCAGCTCGATCTGGTTGGTGGCGTCCCAGCGCATCAGGTCCAGCAGGCTGCTGGTCGTGTAGCGGAAGGTGGAATTGGGATGGGCATGCGTCTTCCAGTAGTACTCATAGCCCTGCCGATACAGATCGAAGGGGAGCTTGGCGATCTGCTCGTCGCTGAGATTGGCATCGCCGGAGTACAGCACTTCGCCGCCGGCGGCTTGCTGTGCGCGCGCCTGCGAAGCCTGCTGCAGGCGCTGCTGGACGGTATCCAGCTGCGAGTCGGCATAACCGTTGCGGCGCACTCGGCCAGAGTTGAACATGCTGATCGTGGCGACGGCCTTGAAGCGCTTGTCGGTCTGCGCGGCCGCCAGCGAGTAGCCGCCGCCGCCACAGATACCGAGCAAGCCCAGGCGCGAGGTGTCTACCCAGGGGAATCGACTGATGAAATCCGCCATGCCGTGGATGTCTTCGATGCGGTGGGAAGGCATGTCCACGCTGCGCGGCTGGCCACCACTTGCCCCCTGATAGGCCGCATCGGCGGTAATGGCGATGTAGCCCTGCTGGGCCAGGCGTTGCGCGTACAGGCCGGCCACCTGCTCTTTGACCCCGCCATTGGGGTGCGCAACCACGATGGTCGGATACTTCCGTGAGGCATCAAAATTGGCGGGTGTGTAGAAGTTTGCCGCGATCTCGATTCCATTCAGCGGATAGGACACCGAGTGAATGTTGACCTCACTGGGCACATTGCGCGTGATCGCACCTTCGTAGGCCAGTTTGAAGGGGTTGAGCGTGTAGTCGGCAGCGGACGCGTTGCCTGCTGCCAATCCAAGAGACATCGCCAACAGCGTGGCGCGCACGATGTGCTTCATTCAAGTGCTCCGGGTTTGTACGGTACCCCTGCCGGCGCGTGTTGCGGGCCGACATTGGCGGGGTTCAGGAGTAAACCTAACGCCCGTGCACTCATGGAAACAGGGTATGAGCTGGATATAACTCATGCATGCATGATATGAATGATGCACGGGACGGTCCTGATCAACGATCCAAGTGCTTCTTCTGCAGGAACTCACTCACCAGATCGGCGATCTGGACGTTGTTGAGGTCCGAGAACAGGAAGTGGCTGTTGCCACGGATTCCCATCTCCGGCAGATGGATCAGGGTGACATCACCGCCCTGCCGATTGACGGCATCACGCCAGGCGCGGGCCATTTCCAACCGGGCCCGCCAACTGTCCTGCGCCGGCAGGTCAACGGGCCTGTCAGGGATGTTGTCGCCATACAGCACCAGAATCGGGATTCGGGTCAGCGCCTTGAATTCCGCGGGCGAAACCAGCGCCGGGGCGACGGTATCGAACGCGCTGGGAATGGGTGCCGGCGCATCGTTCTTTGCGAACACGAAGCTGCTGCCAGGCTCGAACGCGACGATTGCGCGGACGTTGGGGCTTTTTATGGCCGTCATCCAGCCAGGACCACCCGCCTGCGAATGGGTAAACAGGATCGCAGGCCCTGTCTTCTGCAGCACGGCGGCTACCCCGTCCGAGACTATGCCGAGGTCGAAGGGGCCGGTGTTGGGCGTGACCGAGCGGAAGAACTGGTCAAGCGCGGCCTCCCCTTTCGGAAACTGGCCGCCAGCGAAGTAGTTCGGCCAGAGGCCGATCCGGAACTGGTTGAACCACATCTGATCGTCTGCCACGGGCTTCAGCGTCGCCTCGACCATGCTTCGGCCGGCCTTGCCGCGCCGTGGCTGATCGATCAGGTAGGTAGCGAAACGACGACGCAGTAACAGGTTCTGGAAGCCCTCACGCCCATCGGCCGTCGTCTCCCAGCTCTTCGAAGACTGGCCCGCACCGTGCCACATCACGATGGGCAACGTGCGCGCGTTCACCGGCTTCTGGTAGAAGGCATAGACGTGATCGCCGTGATAGCTCTGGCCATCCGGATTGGAGGGCTTCAACGGATCGAACGTGCCAGACTCCTTCTTGGTCGTGCCCCCAGCGAGGAAGCTGCCTTGCGAATCGATCTGCAGTGGCTCGTTGGCCATGGCGGTCGTGGCGCAGAGGGAAACCGCTATCCAGAGCAGTGTGGAGGGGAAGCTGGGCACCAGAGTGCGAAGGCGCGTGCGAGTCTGCATGGGTCACTCCGTGACAGATTGTCAGGGAAATCTACCCTCGGGGCCATCCTGGAAGAAGCGCGGGGGTGCATATGACCAATGCATGGAGGATATATATGCATGCCTATAACGTCACTCTGATTCCCGCGGAAGCAGTTGCATCTCGATACTCGATGCCTTCAGTCATCGGTTGACCGGCTGGCCGTCCGGCGCGGGAAATCGATAGCCGAGCATGGCTCGGCTCTACAGAGAAGCCAGCTCCCGCGCCAGGAACGGCGCCGTCCTGCTTCCTTTGGCGCGCGCCACCTGTTGCGGCGTTCCTATCGCCACGATGGTGCCCCCTGCCCCGCCAGCTCCGGGGCCTACATCAATCACCCAGTCCGCCTGTGCGACCGCGCGCATGTCGTGCTCAATCATCACCACCGTATTGCCCGCCTCTACCAGCCGCTGCAGCTGCACCAGCAGCCTGTCCGCGTCCGATGCATGCAGGCCGGTGGTGGGCTCATCCAGCACGTACAGCGTGCGGCCGCGCTGGCTGCGCTGCAGCTCGGTTGCCAGTTTGATGCGCTGTGCCTCACCGCCTGAAAGTTCGGTGGCCGGCTGGCCCAGCCTCAGGTAGCCCAGACCGATCTCCTGCAGCAAGTGCAGCGGCCGGGCAATGGCATCTTCCTCGCTGAAGAATGCATGCGCCTGGTCGACCGTCATCTGCAGGACCTCGGCGATGTTGCGGTCATTCCACTGCACCTCCAGCGTGGCCTCGTTGTATCGCGCGCCGTGGCAGGTAGGGCACGGTGCATAGACGCTGGGCATGAACAGCAGTTCGACGCTGACGAAACCCTCGCCCTCGCAGGTCTCGCACCGACCCTTGGCCACGTTGAACGAGAAGCGGCCCGCATCGAATCGGCGGCGGCGCGCGGTGGGTGTCGCGGCGAACAGCTTGCGCACGTGGTCGAACAGCCCGGTATAGGTGGCCAGGTTGGAGCGTGGCGTGCGGCCGATGGGCTTCTGGTCCACCTGCACTACCCGCTGGATGGCGTCTACATCGCCCGCCAATGCGCCCCGCGTCGTTTCAATTACGGTTGGCCCGTCGGTGGGTGTGCTATCGGCACTATCGTCCGCGGGCTCGTGCCCGAGGTGCAGCAGCAACAGCTCGGGCAGCGCCTGCGCCATCAGGCTGGACTTGCCCGACCCGGAAATGCCGGTCACGGCCGTCAGCAGCCCCAGTGGTATCTGCGCGTCCACGCCCTGCAGGTTGTGGCGATGGATACCCTTCAGTTCCAGCCAGCTGTTGGCGCTGCGCTGTCGGCTGGCAGGCGCAGGCACCTGATCGAACAGATACAGGGCCGTGCGCGACTCCTGAACCTTGCGCAGGCCGTCGGGCTCGCCACTGTAGAGGACCTGGCCACCGTGCTCGCCCGCCTCTGGCCCAACATCCACCAGCCACTGCGCGCGGCGCATCAACTCCAGGTCATGTTCAACAACGAACACCGAGTTTCCGCCGTCGCGCAGCCGCTCCAGCGCGTCGTACAGCGCTTGGCTGTCGGCGGGGTGCAGGCCAGCCGAGGGCTCATCGAGCACGTACAGCACACCAAACAGCAAGGAACTGAGCTGGGTGGCCAGCCGCAGGCGCTGCAGTTCGCCAGCGGACAGGGTTGGCGTGGCGCGATCCAGCGAGAGATACCCCAGGCCCAGGTCACGCAGCTGGCGTACCCGCGCCATCACACCGCCTGCCAGCCGCTGTGCGGCCAGTCGCTTCTCTTCGGACAAGGCCGAGGTCAGCCGGACGTCGGGGGCGCCCTCGTGGGTCGCTTGGCCACTCGCGGCCCTCCGGGCGCGATCACGTGGTGTCGCGCTCCTGCTGGTGCGAGTGCCCTTGGTGTGCGCGCCGAAATCACCTTGTGCGATGGGCCCGAGCAGATCCGCCAGTTGATCCAGCGGAAGCCGCATGAACTCGCCGATGTCCACGCCGGCGAAGGTGACCGAGAGTGCTTCCGGCTTCAGGCGTTTTCCGTGGCAGGTCGGGCACAGCTTGCCTTCCATGTAGCGCGAAACACGCTTGCGCATCAGCGCACTCTGGGTGTTGGCAAAGGTGTGCAGCACGTAGCGGCGCGCACCGGTATAGGTGCCCATGTAGCTGGGTTCCAGCTTGCGCTTCAGTGCGGCACGGGTCTCTGCGGGCGTGAAGCCGGCATAGACCGGCACGGTTGGCGTTTTCTCGGTGAACAGGATCCAGTCGCGGTCCTTCTTCGGAAGCTTCTTCCACGGCACATCGATGTCGTAGCCCAGCGTGACCAGGATGTCGCGCAGGTTCTGGCCATGCCATGCCGGCGGCCACGAGGCGATGGCGCGTTCACGGATGCTCAGCGACGGGTCCGGAACCATCAGCGCTTCGGTCACCTCGTACACATGTCCCAGGCCGTGGCAGGTGCTGCAGGCGCCCTGCGGTGTATTGGGCGAGAAGTCCTCGGCGTACAGCATGGGCTGGTTGGCCGGGTACGCCCCGGCGCGCGAGTACATCATGCGCACCAGGCTGGACAGCGTGGTCACGCTGCCCACCGAGGACCGTGCATTGCTGGCGCCGCGCTGCTGCTGCAGGGCAACCGCAGGCGGCAGCCCGTCGATGGCATCCACATCGGGCACGCCCGCCTGGTCGATCAGGCGCCGCGCGTATGGCGCTACGGACTCGAAGTAACGCCGCTGCGCCTCAGCAAAGACCGTACCGAAGGCCAACGACGACTTGCCCGAACCCGACACCCCGGAGAACACCACCAGTGCATTGCGCGGAATGGAGACATCGACATTCTTGAGGTTGTGCTCGCGCGCGCCGCGCACCTCCACGCAACCGCTGGCTGCGGCAGCGCATGAGGATTCACCGAAAGGGTTGTTGGACATCGTTACGTTCCTGCAGGCAGTGAGCGGTGCGCCTCAAAGCGAACCGAGGGATGCATTTTCGCTGCTGCGAGGTGAATGTGGTGAGGGAGTTCCGTCCTCGGGGCTCAACTCCGGCCTCACGGGCCGACAGCCCAGCCTTCACGGCTACCACGGCACCTGCAATGCAACTATGCAGGACGCGCCCTCCCTCCCCTCGGTAAACCATGACCCACCTTCGCCGTCTGTTTGGCCGCTGGCTGCGCCTGCGTCGTCGCGTGCGTTGGCGTTGGCGTGAGCGCCAGGCTTCAGCACCGGCCATCGAGGCCACCGAGGGCCCCCTGCGTGCGGCGCTGTACAGCGTTGAACAGATGGAGGTGTACGGCCGCGCGCTTGCGCGCCAGCATCGGGTACGGATGCGACCTGGCGCGGAGCGCCTGCTCGATCGCCTGCAGGCCAACGAGCGTGTGCTGGAAGACGCCAACACGCTGCTCAGCAGCGTGGTGCGTGAGCAGCGGCCGGTCACCCCGGCCGGGGAATGGCTGCTCGACAACTACTACCTGATCGAAGAACAGATCCAGACCGCACGGCGCCACCTGCCACGCGGCTACAGCCGGCAGTTGCCGTCGATTGCCTCCGGCCCCTCGGCCGGATTGCCGCGTGTGTACGAACTGTCGATGCAGGCCATCGCGCACGGCGACGGCCGCATTGACGCCGACACGCTGGGCCGGTTCATCGCCTCGTACCAGTCGCTCGCGCCGCTGAGCCTGGGCGAACTGTGGGCCGTACCCATCATGCTGCGGCTGGCGCTGCTTGAGAATCTGCGGCGTATGGCCGCCCGGGTGATGCGCGATGGCACGGACCGAAGCCTGGCTGCACAATGGGCTGACAATCTCAATCTCGCGGCCTCCGACACCCCTACTGATGTGGTGTTGGTGGTTGCCGACATGGCACGGTCCGCGCCGCCCCTGACCGGCGCGTTCATCGCCGAGCTGACGCGCTCGCTGCAGGGGCGCGGCGGCGCGTGGGCCATGCCCATCGCCTGGCTGGAACAGTGGGCGGCGGCGGCCGGGCAGCGCGTCGACGAGCTGGTCGCCGCTGAAGGGCAGCAGCAGGCGGCCGATCAGGTATCCATCGGCAACAGCATCGGCAGCCTGCGCTTTCTCTCCACCATGGATTGGCGCACCTTTGTTGAAGACATGAGTGTGGTGGAGCGGCGGCTGCTGGAAGACCCGATGGGTGTCTATGCCCAGATGGATTTCGCCACCCGCGACGCCTATCGCCACGTGGTGGAGAAGATCGCCCGCGGGAGCCGCATGGCAGAGGAACGCGTTGCAACCATCGCGCTGGACCTGGCACGGGCGGCTACGCCGCCGGATGGGCAACGCACGCACGTTGGCTACTGGCTTGTCGGCGAAGGCCTGCACGCGACCGTTGAAGCGGTGGCCGAGGCAGCACCGCGCCACCGCAAGGCACGGCAACTGGCGCATCGCGTGCCGCTTGCACTGTACCTGCTGCCGATCACCCTGCTGGCGGTGCTGGCCACCGCTGGCCTGTTGGCAACCGGCAGTGGTTCGGCCCCTCTCTGGTTGGCCACGCTGCTTGGGCTGCTGGTGTTCAGTGAGCTGGGCATCGTGCTGGTGAACTGGACCGCGACGGTGCTGGTCGCACCCAGGCCGCTGCCCAGGCTCGACTTCGGCGAGGGCATTCCTGCCGCCTGCGCCACCGTGGTCGCGGTCCCCTCGATGCTGTCCAGCATCGAGGGAATCGACATACTGGTCGAAGCGCTGGAGGTCCGCTTCCTGGCCAACCGCGATCCTCAGCTGCGCTTCGTGCTGCTGACGGACTTTCTCGACGCATCGGCAGCCACGACGCCGATGGACGACACCCTGCTTGCACACGCCGTTGCGCGGATCGAGGAATTGAACGGGCGTTACGCGCCCGAGCGCGGCGATCGCTTCTACCTGCTGCACCGTCCCAGGCAATGGAACCCGGGTGAAGGCGTGTGGATGGGACACGAGCGCAAGCGTGGCAAGCTGGCGGCGCTCAATGCCCTGCTTCGTCTGGGCGATGCAGCCGCGTTCATGCGCATCGTCGGTGACGCGGCTGCGCTGATCGGTGTCCGCTACGTCATCACGCTGGATTCGGACACGCAACTTCCGCGGGATGCGGCACGCGCGTTTGTCGCCACCCTGGCGCACCCGCTCAACCGCCCGCGCTTCGATTCGACGCTGCAACGCGTGGTGGAGGGTTACGGCATCCTGCAGCCCAGTGTCGGCACCAGCCTGGGCCGGCGCCGCACCTCGCGTTTTGCCCGGATGTTCGGCAGCGAGCCCGGCATCGATCCGTATACGCGCATGGTATCGGACGTCTACCAGGACCTGTTCGACGAAGGCTCGTTCGTGGGCAAGGGCATCTATGACGTCGACGCCTTCGAGCATGCACTGGAGGGGCACCTGCCCGAGAACCGCATCCTCAGCCACGATCTGCTGGAAGGCTGCTATGCGCGCGCCGGTCTGGTCAGCGATGTGCGACTGTACGAGGACTATCCCGAGCGCTACGCCGCCGACGCCAAGCGTCGTGCACGCTGGATACGCGGCGACTGGCAGTTGCTGCCCTGGTTGATGCCGTGGACCCCGCGTCCGGGCCTGGGATGGGAACGCAACCGGCTCAGTCTGCTGTCACGCGGCAAGCTGCTGGACAATCTGCGCCGCAGCCTGGTGCCGATCGCTGCCCTGGCTTTGCTGTTGGTGGGTTGGCTGTATTCCGCAGACCCCGCCGCATGGACGGCGTGGGTGCTGGCGCTGTGGTTCGCGCCACCGCTGATAGGAATGCTGCGCGATGCCCTGAGCGTGCCCGACGACACGCCGCTGGAGGCGCATTACATCAAGGTCGGGCGCGGTACGCTGCAGTCGTTGCTGCGCGCGTCCACCCAGATAGCATGCCTGCCCTTCGAAGCATTGCTGGCCGGTGACGCGGTGCTGCGCACGCTCTGGCGCATGGCGGTCACACGCCGCCACCTGCTGCAGTGGAACCCCTCCAGCGAAGTCGAGCGGCGGCTTGGTAGTGACCGCGGCGCGGAATGGCGGGTGATGGCACCGGCCTCTCTGCTGGCACTCGCACTGGTGGCTGTGGTGGCCAGCGTGCGTCCGCAGGCGCTGCCGCTCGCCCTGCCCTTGCTGTTGGCGTGGACCTTCGCGCCGGCGTTGATGGCATGGCTGGGCCGGCCGCCGGCCGCGAGCGTGGCGGAGCTTTCCGTTACGCAGCGGGCGTTCCTGGGCCAGCTGGCGCGGCGCACCTGGTCATTCTTCCAGGCCTGGGTGCGCGAGCAGGATCATTGGCTGCCGCCGGACAACATCCAGGAGCATCCGTCGCTGGTGGTGGCGCGGCGCACCTCGCCGACCAACATCGGCCTGTCGCTGCTGGCAAATCTGTCGGCGTGGGATTTAGGTTATCTGCAGATGGACGCGGTTGCTGAACGTACCGCCCTCACCTTCGATACGCTGGACCAGCTGCCGCGCCATCGCGGTCACTTCCTGAACTGGTACGACACCGAAACCCTGGCGCCGCTGCCGCCGCGCTATGTCTCCACCGTGGACAGCGGCAACCTGGCCGGCCATCTGCTGACACTGCGCCAGGGCCTGATCGCGCTGGTGGACGCGCCAGTGCTGGCACCGCACACGTTCGACGGCCTGGCCGATACGATCGGCGTGCTGGAAGAGGAACGGCAGCGTCATCGCCCCGGCGATGCACCACTGGTCGGGGCGCTCAACCACCTTCGCCAGCGTCTGGCGTCAACGCGCATCGACCGCCCCGTCGGAACGGCGGAGACTCTCGCCCGCTTGCAGGAGCTGGCCGGCTTGGCAGACAACGTGCTGGCACTGTGGCCGGCACCGCCATCACCCGAGGAAGGCGAACTGCATTGGCCGGCCCTGCTCGCCGCCGAATGCCATGCCGCCCACGCGTCGCTTGCCGATCTCCCTGCCGATGTAATTGCAGACGACGAAGCGCCGGTGCCCAGCCTGCGCCAGCTGGCTGCCCTGTCCGGCAAGGCCGGCGCGGACGCACGCGCGCGCATCCAGCAGATGCATGCCCTGGCGCACCGTGCCGGGCAGTTCTCGATGATGGAATACGGGTTCCTGTTCTACCGCACCCGCAACCTGCTCTCGATCGGTTACAACGTCGACGACCATCGCCTCGACAACAGCTTTTACGACCTGCTGGCATCCGAAGCACGACTGTGCGCCTTCGTCGCCATCGCCCAAGGCCAGTTGGCGCAGGAGAGCTGGTTTGCGCTCGGCCGGATGCTCACCGAGGTCAACGGCATGCCGACGCTGCTGTCATGGAGTGGCTCGATGTTCGAGTACCTCATGCCGCAGCTGGTGATGCCCAGCTATCCGGACACGCTGCTGGACCAGACCGCGCGGCATGCGGTCGAGGCCCAGATCGTCTACGGCCGCACCCTGAACCTGCCGTGGGGCGTGTCCGAGTCCGGCTACAACGCTGTCGATGCGCGCCTGAACTACCAGTACCGGGCGTTTGGTGTGCCGGGGTTGGGGCTGAAGCGCGGTCTGGGCCAGGACCGTGTCATCGCGCCCTATGCCAGCATGATGGCGCTGATGGTGGCGCCGGAAGCTGCGTGCCAGAACCTTCAGGTGCTGGAAGGATTGGGGTTCGCCGGGCGCTTCGGCATGTACGAGGCGATCGACTACACCCCTGCCCGCCTGCCACCCGGGCAGGATCACGTGCTGTTGCGTTCGTTCATGGCCCACCACCAGGGCATGGGCCTGCTGTCGCTGGATTACCTGTTGCGCGACCAGCCAATGCAGCGCCGCTTCCTTGCCGACGCCGAGTTCCAGGCCACCCTGCTGTTGCTGCAGGAGCGTATCCCGCGCATCGGCGTCTTCCATCCGCACGAAGTGGAAGCGCTGGGCGAGCACTCCGCCCTGGCCGAGCACGAGACGTCGCTGCGCGTGCTACGGGACCCGGGTGGCCCGCGCCCGGAAGTGCAACTGCTGTCCAATGGACGCTACCACGGCATGCTGACCCACGCCGGCGGCGGCTACAGCCGCCACGGCGACCTGTCGCTTACCCGCTGGCGCGAGGACGGCACCACCGATGCCTGGGGGTCGTTCTGCTACCTGCGTGACGTCGACAGCGGCGAGTTCTGGTCTGCCGCGTACCAGCCGACGTGCGTGGCGGTGGACAATTACGAGGCGATCTTCTCGGACGCCAAGGCGGAATTCCGTGGTTCGCGCCGCGGCTGCGAGAGCCACCTACAGGTCGCCATCTCCGCCGAGGACGACATCGAGCTCAGGCGCCTGCGCCTGACCAACCGCAGCCGTCGCCCGCGCACGGTGGAGATCACCACCTATGCCGAAGTGGTGCTGGCACCTGCGGCGGCCGACGATGCGCATCCGGCCTTCAGCAACCTCTTCGTGCAGAGCGAAATCCTGGCGGCCAAGCAGGCGGTGCTGTGCACGCGTCGGCCCCGTTCGCACGACGAGGTGCCGCCGTGGATGTTCCATCTGGTCGCGGTGCATGACGCGGAGGTGGTGTCTATCTCATACGAAACCGACCGCGCACAATTCCTGGGCCGTGGCAACACACCGCGGACGCCGCAGGCATTGACTTCCGATGCCGAGCTTTCCGGCACCGATGGCTCGGTGCTCGACCCGATCGTGGCCATCCGCGTCCGCGTGGTGCTTGAGCCAGAGCAGACCGTGCAGCTGGACATGGTGTATGGCGTCGGCGCTGACCGCCCCGGTTGCGAGGTGCTGGTGGACAAATACCGTGACCGCCGTCTGGCGGACCGCGTCTTCGATCTGGCCTGGACGCACAGCCAGGTGGTGCGTCGGCAGATCAACGCCAGCCAGGCCGAGGCGGCGCTGTACGAGCGCCTTGCCAGCCACGTGCTGTATGCAGGCCCCCTGCTGCGCGCGGGTGCCGGCGTCCTCCTGCAGAACCAGCGCGGACAATCCGGGCTGTGGAGCCATGCCATCTCGGGCGACCTGCCCATCGTGCTTCTCAAGGTCACCGATGCGGACAATGTGGAACTGGTCAGGCAACTGGTGCAGGCTCACGCCTATTGGCGCCAGAAGGGACTCAACACCGACCTGGTCATCTGGAACGACAGCAAGGCCGGCTATCGGCAGGAACTGCAGGACCAGATCCTGGGCATGGTGGCCGCCAGTTCGGAGACAGGCCTGCTTGATCGCCCCGGCGGCATTTTCGTGCGGCCGGTGCAGAACATGACCCACGAGGACCGCATCCTGTTGCAGGCGGTGGCGCGGGCGGTGATCAGCGACGAGGACGGCACCCTTGCCGCGCAGGTCGGCCGACAACCGCTGCCCCCGCGAAGGATCCCGTCCCTGTTGCCGCAGGCAGTGCAGGAGGAACTTGCGCTCTCGATGGAGTCGGCTCCCGGGTTGCCCATCGTCGCCGACTCGGGCCCCGACGTTGGGTTGCCCCCCGGCGCCGGGCACGATGAAGAGATGGACGACCCGTGGCCTTTCCTTCCCCATCGCGGCACCGGCCAGTTCGACAACGGTACCGGCAGCTTCAGCGAGGACGGTCGCGAGTACGTCGTAGTGCTGCGGGAAGGGACGCCGACGCCAGCGCCCTGGGCAAACGTGATCGCAAACGCCCGCCTGGGCACGGTCGTCAGCGAGAGTGCGCCGGGCTACACGTGGTTCGAGAATGCACACGAATTCCGCTTGACGCCCTGGCTCAATGATCCGGTGTCGGACACGGGCGGCGAGGCGTTCTACCTGCGCGACGAGGAGACCGGCCATGTCTGGTCGCCGATGCCGCTGCCGCGAAGGGGCAGCGGGGCCTACCGGACACGGCACGGATTCGGCTACACGGTCTACGAGCATGTCGAGGACGGCATCGCCAGCGAGCTGTGGGTATTTGTCGACGTCACCGCGCCGCTGAAGTTCTCGGTCCTGCGCTTGCACAACCTGTCGGGCAGTACACGGCGGCTGTCGGCCATCGGCTACGTCGAATGGGTGATGGGTGACCTGCGGGCGAAGTCGCGCATGCACGTGGCGACCGAGCGCGACCACCAGAGCGGGGCGCTGCTGGCGCGCAACGCCTACAACACCGATTTCGGAGGCCGGATGGCCTTCTTCGACACCGATGCAGATGGCTGCGGCTGGACCTGTGATCGCCTGGAGTTCATCGGCCGCAACGGCAGCCTGCAAGCACCTGCGGCGCTGCGGCGCGAACGCCTGGATGGACGGCTGGGTGCGGGCCTGGATCCCTGCGCGGCGATCCAGGTACCGCTGGAGCTGGCCCCGGGCGATCGCAGTGAAACAACATTCCGCCTTGGCGCGGGGCGCGACCGCGAGGAAGCGCTGGCGCTGGCACGAAGCCGCCAGGGGGCTCAGGAAGCCATCGACGCGCTGGACGCGGTACGCATCCACTGGCGCAATGTGCTGGCCACGGTGCAGGTGCGTACACCGGACCCGGCGTTGGACGCATTGGCCAATGGCTGGCTGGTCTACCAGACACTGGGTTGCCGCTACCTGGCGCGCAGTGGCTACTATCAGTCAGGCGGAGCATTCGGCTTCCGCGACCAGCTGCAGGACGCGCTCGCCCTGGTACACGCCCGCCCGGACCTGACCCGCGATCACCTGCTGCTATGCGCTGCACACCAGTTCACCGAAGGTGATGTGATGCACTGGTGGCACCCACCGCAAGGGCGCGGTGTGCGCACCCGCTGCTCGGACGATTATCTCTGGTTGCCCCAGGGCGCTTGCCGCTATCTGGAAGTCACCGGCGACGCCAGCGTGCTGGACGAAGTGGTCGGTTTCATCGAGGGGCGTGCGGTGACCGCGGAAGAGGAAGGGTATTACGACATGCCCACACCCTCGACGCAGCGCGGCACACTGTACGACCACTGCATCGTTGCGCTCGAGCGTGGTTGCCGGTTGCTCGGCGAGCGCGGCCTTCCGTTGATGGGAACCGGTGATTGGAACGACGGCATGAACCGCGTTGGCGACCAGCAGCGCGGAGAAAGTGTGTGGCTGGGATTCTTCCTGCATGACACGCTTCGTCGCTTCATCATGCTGGCCAATGCCCGCGGCGATGCAGCCCGTGCGCAGTGGTGCCAGGAGCAGGCCGAACGCCTGCGACGGAACCTCGAGCACCATGCCTGGGACGGGGCGTGGTATCGCCGCGCCTGGTTCGACAACGGGACCCCGCTGGGCTCGTCACAGAACGAAGAGTGCCGCATCGATTCGATCTCGCAGAGCTGGTCGGTGCTGTCAGGCGTCGCCGCGCCCGAGCGCGCCTCGCAGGCGCTGGATTCGCTGTACACGCACCTGGTGCGAAAGGACGCCAAGCTGATCCAGCTGCTCGATCCGCCCTTCGACCAGACCCCGGAGGACCCCGGCTACATTCGTGGATACGTGCCGGGCGTGCGCGAGAATGGCGGCCAGTACACCCACGCGGCCGTGTGGGCGGCGATGGCATTCGCACAGCAGGGCGATGCGGTACGTGCCTGGGAGCTGGCCGGCATGATCAACCCGCTCAGTCACACGCTGGACCCGGAGGCGATCCAGACCTACCGCGTCGAACCCTATGTGCTGGCGGCGGATGTATACGCCGTGCCTCCGCACGTCGGGCGAGGCGGCTGGACATGGTATACCGGGTCGGCCGGCTGGATGTATCGCCTGTTGGTCGAATCCCTGCTCGGCATACGTCGCGAGGGTGATCGTCTGTCGCTTGAACCGTGTCTACCCGATCATTGGCCGTCATTCGAATTGAGCTACCGCTTCGGCCGCAGCTTCTATGAATTCGTGGTGACCCGCAGTGCGCAGGGCCGGCCGACGCTGCATGTGGATGGCGCGCTGCAACCGGATCTCAGCGTGCTGCTCCGCGACGACGGTCATCACTACCGCATCGCGCTTGACCTGGGGGCGGCGCCAGGATGAACGTTCGCCCCGAAATGCAGTTGCAGCCTGATGTACCTGCTCATCTCCAGGCGGCGATGCCAGCTGTTCGAGGCCGCCTGCGATGCTGGCAAAGCGCTGCGGGCGGCAACAACTACCTCGTAGAAACCTTCCGTGCGTAGCGCAGAACCGTTTCCTCATCCTGCATGGCAATCTTCGCCGAAGACAGCCACCTGCTGGCTGCGCCCTGATTCTCGATAGCCCTCGCAAGATCGTCACACAGACAGTTCGCACAAAGGTAGCCTCCAGGGCTCGGCCTGCGGCATCTCTTGCAAGGCAGCAATGTGGTCTCCGAGGGACTTCGGAGCTGATAGGCAATGCGCACCATAAGGGCCTCCGCGTCCGTGCTTCTGTCATTCAACCTGCTCACACCCGTTACTCCTTCCACAGAAAGGGGGCAACGCAGGCCTGCGCCGCCCTCCTCCAACTACCTGCAGCCGAGATTACTTGTTCGGCTTGTGCGATCCATCCTTGTTGGCATGGCGGTCCTTGGACTCCTTGTCCTGAAGTTGCTGTGCCTGCTGCTGCTTCTGCTTCCCAGCGTCCGGTTCGGCAACCGCGGGCTTGTTCGAGTTCGAGGCGTCACGTTTAAAGTCATTCATGGTCTACTCCATCGCGATGGATTCACCGCATGAGCAGCATGCGCCCACCCCTGTTGTTCACAGGTCGCTTTCAGAGCGGAAAATGAACACCCCGCATGAACACCCCGTCGCCGCCAAAGCTCCAATGCATCCATGTGATGGCAATCCGAGTGGCATGCCTGGCAATGCAGGTCGCCGGACGTGGTTTGATCAACCGTTAACCTGCAGGTGCCACACTCCTGTCTCACGGCTCTTCCCAGGCGCGAAATGCTTCGCCCCCAAGTCCAGCCCCCAGACGGCTCGGCACATGCATCCTCCCAATGCCTTCAGGATCCACACGATCCAACTTCTTCTCGCGCGCAATGATGCAATCGTCCACCTCGAGCGGGTGCGATCAACATGCAAGAACTGTGGGCTGCGGTCCTCAATGACCGAGAGCGCGGGGCTCAGAGCGGGCCCGACAGGCACGACACTGACGTGCCCGGCTTGCGGGGCTACAGGGCTGATGGATGAAATGGAGATATGGCACCACTGGCTCGAGCAATGCCGGCGCCAATGATCTACCCGTCGCCCGGATGCCTTCCAGCCAGCGACCCCATCGTAAAGGCGTAACCTGCCTGTTCCAGAAGCGCCCTCATGCGCAGCTCAACACCGCGGGGTGAGCGCAGGCCGTTCGGTGCATAAAGGGCATACACGTAGCCAGCACCGTCAATGGTCTCGCGGCGTACAG
Organism: Stenotrophomonas sp. GW821-FHT09E08; assembly: GCF_059416125.1. Taxonomy (NCBI): domain Bacteria; kingdom Pseudomonadati; phylum Pseudomonadota; class Gammaproteobacteria; order Lysobacterales; family Lysobacteraceae; genus Stenotrophomonas; species Stenotrophomonas sp. GW821-FHT09E08. Next base: position 103,413 of record NZ_JBWKOO010000009.1, on the reverse strand, counting down.
CGCACTCGTTCGATTCAGCAGCTTCGCACCAGACGGACATCAGCCTCGCGGGACTGATCGACTGCCCGCTGCGAAGGCGAAAGAACAGCCAGCGCACCCCTGGCGGTCGAGCTTGATCCAGTCTGGCCATTGCGATTCCCGGATTCCTCTGCATGGATCACTGAGAACTCAGGGTCCAGACAAGTGTGCGCGGCTTTGGAGGAGCACAGTAGATCCGTGCCCTTGGAAGCCTCAAGCATACGCTCAGGCAATGTCAGCTCCGAATGCGACGCCTACCACGCTGACCCGTCGACTTTCCTCGCACATAGAAAAACGTGCATCTCTTCTTCCTGGACAGCCCTGAACGATTCCAACCAACTGAACGCTACCCCTCGATTCCCGATGGCTGCACCAAGCTTCTCAGTCAAGCACCGTGCACACTCCATTCCGCCATGGCTGGGCGCACAACAGAATCGGCAACACGCCATGGTCGTCGTCTTCTCTGGACGACACTGGAACATGATCTTCGTCATCAGACTCACAGCCTGGGACCGGGAGGACATGCCATTCCCCAATGAATGCGGAAGTAGCCGCGCCGAGCGCGACCTCTTCCTATGCCTTAGTGACGGATGTCACGGCCGGGATCACTCGGTTTCTCATGCCCGGAACTTGACTTGTCATGCTCATTGTCACCCTGCTGCGGTTGACAGTGCCCATCCATCCGTTATTCCGACGTGCGCAGATCCCTCCCGGATGAACGAGCGCCATGAACAGGCCTGGCCTGCGAAGGGGTGTACAGTGATCTCCCTGAAGGAGAACAGCAATGGAACGCACAAGAAGCAGGCACTACGTCGACGTAGACCGTGAACTCACCCACTGGGAAACCGCGTTCAACCTGGGCGCGCTACCCGCAGTCAATTTCCGGCACGAGGTTGCCCCGGTCATTCGGCTGGCGTGTGATATCTATGTCAGGAACCCTCATGGAACACGCTCAGCATGGCTCGAGGATCTGCAGGAACGGCTCGCCAAGCGTTCAAGCCTGCGCGGTAATCCCGGCGCGGCAGAAATCGCCACTGGATGCTGGATGCTTCTGTCCGTAACCGAGCCGTCCAATCGAAATGGCAACCTCAGGCATCGCCCTGTCGACTAGCCACATCATTTCCTTCTCGCATCAACTGGTCGTTCAGTACGTGCACAATGGACATGACTGCGCTTGCCAGTCCGCGGGCGTCGCTGATTGACCCATAGAAGAAGATCTTCGAGCCCTCGACACGGACTTCGGCCAGTGAGAGTTGAGATGCCAGGGCTTCGCACTTCATGACGAACAGCTCCGTCCATCGCGCACCGGGCTCCAGATCCAGCAGAGCGGTAATTGCTTCGTCCGCGGACAAGTCCACATGCTCACGTAGTTGTGGCACATCGAAGCCGATGATTCTGGGAAGCATCGAGGCGCTCAAGCGTCGGCCCTCTGGTTGATCATCCTGAGTATCCGCCAAGTGGTGCCTGCCAGGTAGGCCCTCGGAGTGAACGGTTCATCCCCCTCGTCCATGCGCCAATGTCCTGGGGCTTGGCGCTTGACGAGACGCGTCACGGCCAGATCAAGCTCAGCCTGCGGCCTCCAGCCCATTGCCCGCCGCGTCCAGTCGCCACGAAGCCAGGTGGCGGCAGTACTTGCCAGTAACACTTCCCCCCGGCTTCATGGCGGCGATGCCGCGCGTGACAAGAATGGCGGGAAGCAGCCAGACCCAGGTCGGCGTCTGCGAGGCGTGTTGCTGCAGCATGTTCACGGCCAGTCCCCTTGGTAAGTGGCGGTGCGGCGTCATCGCCATGGCGCTCACTATTCGCACTCACGCGCCCTGCAGCCAGTGGCAGCTGTCAGTCATTGGGGGTTGCTGGGCGGTGACCGGGCGCACCGAGGGTGCTCTCGATCCAATCCACATAACGCGATACCCGGACGTTGTGCACCACCTGGCCATAGAAGCCGGCTTCAAGGGCATGCTCGGGAACAGCGGTGATCCAGGAGCCCAGGCCAACCAGTTGCCAGACGCCGTGATCCTCGATCACCAGTGGACCGCCGCTATCGCCGCTGCCCAACACGCCTTCAAGTGGCAGACCTTGCGGCGGGGCATCGAACCGATACCAGAGATAACGATCATTGCCACCGGTAATCGCGTTGTATGCCCGACGCAGCTTGGTGCGGTGCGGTCCGCCCGGTACCAGTCCCATCGCACCGTTGCCGGTGGCGCCCTTTCCGATCAAAGCGGCGACCTGCGCGACCTCGGCACTGCCGCGATACAGCACGACGGGCTGCACATCGTTCACGGGCGCTGCGAGCCGGATCAGTGCAATGTCATCCGATGTGGCCAGGAACGCGTGTATCTTCGCCGGGCTCCCTGTCGCCAGCGCCTCCTTGTCCAATGCGTCGGGCATTCTCCTGTAGCCGGGATGCACGACCACGCGCTCCACGCTGTAGTCCTTGCCATTGAGGGCGATGGTCTGCCCCATCCCCTCCATCGGTGCGGCATGCGCTGCCGTCAGCACCCACTGCGACGCGATCAGAACGCCCTGCCCTTCGCCCGGCATGTCGGCCAGGGCAGGAAACTCGGTTCCATCGATCCGGTATCGGGCATCGTCCACATCGTGACGGATGACCACCGCTCCAGCAGCGAACGGCAGCGCGGCAAGCGCCAGGAACAGCCAGCGAACCATGGGAGCCTCGTCCTTGCGGTCAGTTGCTGCAAGCCTAGCTGAACACGTGGATGCTCAGCAGGCCATGTGACCAAGGCCCCGTACTGGACGACGAACACAGGGAAACTGGTTGCGGAACCATGGGCACGGCATCAGCGGCCGGTGACAGAGGCACGCCGCCGGTACTGCTCAATCCACTCCAGCGACGGCACAATGCCACCAAAAGGGAACAGATGCGGGCTGACCTGGCCATGGGTGTTCTCCAACCCATTTACCAGCCTATCAACGAAAACCTCTGGTCCTGCCGTTCCCAGCAGCCGGCCGATCGAGATGCCGTACCGGGCCAGCATCGATGCGCTGGCCCCCACGCCGCACATCGCGGCGTAGCGCAGCAGCCGCGCGATACTCGCCGGCCCCGGCACGCCGACCAGCACCGGAGCGGTGATGCCGCGGGCACGCAGCGCATCCAGCCAGGCCAGAACGACACCGGCATCGAAGCCGAACTGGGAGATGATCAGCGGCGCCATGCCCCGCGCCTCGATGGCCTGGCACTTGCGTTCCAGCACGCGCCACCGATCCTCGGCGTTCATCACCGGATGCCCTTCCGGATGCCCGCCCATGGCAACAACCTTGATGCCGCAACGCTCAAGAAGACCGGTTTCGATGATCGAAGTACTGTCGGCATACGGCCCGGCGGGCGTGGAAAGATCACCCGCGATCAGCAGGCACTTCGCTACCCCGGCTTCGCTGGCGGCACGCTCCATGAACCGCTCAAGCGCTGCACGCGACCCGATGCGGCGGGCAGAGAGATGTGGCATCGGCTCGAAGCCAAGCTCGCGCACCGTGCGTGCCGCCGCCAGCCGGGCATCGTCGTCCTCGCTCGCCAGATAGGGGATCGAGATCGTCGTTCCGGGGGCGATGCGGGCCGCCTCGGCGCGCAGTGCCGGCATGGTCTTCGCGCTCACTTCCAGCGAAAACGCGTTGATGAAGGCCTCCGCCCGGTCAGGCGTGCGTGCAGACATCAACCGCCCCCGCGCGCGTTGCTGGCAACCGGCGTGCTGTTACGCGCCAGTTCGACGAAGGCCTGCAGGTAGTCGATACCCGTATCGGCCTCACGTGCGCCCAGGTAGATCTGCTTGGGGATGCCTTTCGCACCCAGGCGCACCGGCACCACGTCCATGCGCGCGGCATACTCCTCCACCAGCCAGCGCGGCATGGCAGCCACGCCGCGACCGCTGGCCACCATCTGCATCATGATGTCGGTGGTTTCGATGGTCTTGTGGCGCCGCGGTGTGATGCCCGCCGGCAGCAGGAACTGGTTGTAGATGTCCAGGCGCTCGAACGGCACCGGGTAGCTGATCAGCACTTCCTGGCCAAGCTGGCGTGGTTTTACGTGATCCACCTTGGCCAGGGCGTGGTTCCTGGCCACCACCAGAACCTGCTCGTAGTCGAACACCGGCACGAACTTCAGCCCCGGCTTCAGCAGCGGGTCCGGCGTGACCAGCAGGTCGATCTCGTAGCCGAACAGCGCGCCGATGCCGCCGAACTGGAACTTCTGCTTGACGTCCACATCCACGTCCGGCCACGCGGCCAAGTACGGCGAGACGATCTTCAGCAACCACTGGTAGCAGGGATGGCATTCCATGCCGATGCGCAGTGCACCGCGCTCGCCCTGGGCGAACTGGCCCAGCCGCTCCTCGGCCAGGTCCAGCTGCGGCAGCACCCGATTGGCCACCGCCAGCAGGTATTGCCCGGCCTGGGTCAGGCGCAGGCTGCGGCCTTCGCGCAGCCAGACATCGGTGCCCAGCTGCTGCTCCAGCTTCTTCATGCTGTGGCTGAGCGCCGACTGGGTCAGGTTGAGTACACCGGCCGCGGCGGTGAGCGAGCCCTGCTGCTCGACCTGCTGCACGATGCTGAGGTGGATCCGTTCCAGCATGACGATGAATACCGCTCATGGATTGGTGAAGTAATACCATTTTACGTCATGGAAGGGCGTGACTAGGATCGGGTCATGCCTTCGGTTGCCTGCCAGCCCGGTCACCTCGCCGGCCTGCAGGACTGCGCCCCCGCAGATCGCCCGAAGGAGCTCCCTCCCCTGCTGAAAGCGAACAGATGACCCGCCCCCTCCGTATCGTCGCCGTTTCCGGCGGGCTGCAGCGCCCCTCCAGGGCTGCGACCCTGGCTGAGCACCTGCTGGACCTGATCGGCGAGGACGTTGCCTGCGAGCCGCACCTGATCGAGCTGGGCGAACTGGCGCCGCAGCTGGCCGGTGCGCTATGGCGCTCGCAGCTGCCCGAGGGTGTCGAGCGGCAGCTGGTGGCCGTTGAACAGGCAGACGTACTGGTGGTTGCCACGCCGGTCTACCGCGGCTCGTACACCGGCCTGTTCAAGCACTTCTTCGACTTCATCCACCAGGATGCGCTGGTCGACACCCCCATCCTGCTGGCCGCCACCGGCGGCAGCGAGCGCCACGCACTGGTGATCGACCACCAGCTGCGGCCGCTCTTCAGCTTCTTCCAGGCCCGCACCCTGCCCCTGGGCGTGTACGCCACCGACCGTGATTTCGCTGATGGCCGCGTGCACAACGACGCCCTGATCCAGCGCGCACGGCTGGCGGTGCAGCGGGCGATGCCCCTGCTTGCCCTGTCCCATCGCGCAGCGCCTGCCAATGCCGAGGCCGCTGCAGTCCTTTGAATGCCGAATGCCAGCGACCCGCATTCGGATGTCACCCCCGCAACCCGGAACGCCGCCCATGACGACCGAGAACTTCACCTTCAGCATCACGCGCATCCCCTTCAACGAGGACTACCAGCCCGCTGACGGCACGCGCATCACCACCAACTTCGCCAACCTGGCTCGCGGCGAGTCCCGCCGGGAAAACCTGCGCAACACGATCAGCATGATCAACAACCGCTTCAACGATCTGGCGCACTGGGACAACCCGAGTGCAGACCGTTACGCTGTTGAGCTGGACATCATCTCGGTGGAGATGCACATCGATGGCGGTGATGGCAGCGATCCGTTCCCGCTGATCGAAGTGCTGCGCCCGACCATTGTCGACACGCGTACCGGCGCTCGCACCGAGGGCATCGTCGGCAACAACTTCTCGTCCTATGTGCGTGACTACGATTTCAGCGTGGTGCTGCCGGCCAGCAATGAGGGCAAGGCCACCTTCGGCATTCCGGAAGGCTTCGGCGACCTGCACGGCAAGCTGTTCCATCACTTCCTGGAATCGGAGGCCTACCGTGCCAACTTCAGCAAGGGGCCGGTGATCTGCATCAGCGTCTCCAGCAGCAAGACCTACCATCGTACCGAGAACCACCATCCGATCCTGGGCGTGGAGTACCGCCAGGGCGAGTTCTCCCCCACCGACCAGTACTTCGACAAGATGGGCCTGCAGGTGCGCTACTTCATGCCGCCGGGCAGCGTCGCGCCGCTGGCGTTCTACTTCCAGGGCGACCTGCTGGGCGATTACTCGAACCTGGAACTGATCGGCACCATCAGCACGATGGAGGCGTTCCAGAAGATCTATCGCCCGGAGATCTACAACGCAAATTCCGTGGCCGGCAAGGTCTACCAGCCCAGCCTGAAGCACCAGGACTATTCGTCCACCCGCATCGTCTACGACCGCGAAGAGCGCAGCCAGCTGGCGGTCAAACAGGGCAAGTTCACCGAAGAACACTTCATCAAGCCGTACCGCGCCGTGCTTGAGCAGTGGGCTGCCCGCTGATCCATTGATTTCCCATTCGCCCCTCAGGACACAAGACGCAATGTCGACGAAGAAACTGCTCCCCACCTCCACCGCCGGCAGCCTGCCCAAGCCCTCCTGGTTGGCAGAGCCCGAAAAGCTCTGGTCGCCCTGGAAGCTGCAGGACGAAGGCCTGACCGAAGGCAAGCAGGATGCCCTGCGCCTGTCCCTGCAGGAGCAGCAGCACGCCGGCATCGATATCGTCAGCGACGGTGAGCAGACCCGCCAGCACTTCGTCACGACCTTCATCGAGCACCTGAACGGCGTCGATTTCGAGAAACGCGAAACCGTGCGCATCCGCAACCGTTACGACGCCAGCGTACCAACCGTAGTCGGCGCCGTGAGCCGCCCGAAGCCGGTGTTCGTGGAGGATGCGAAGTTCCTGCGCCGGCAGACCACGCAACCGATCAAGTGGGCCCTGCCCGGCCCGATGACCATGATCGACACCCTGTACGATGCGCACTACAAGAGCCGCGAGAAGCTGGCCTGGGAATTCGCGAAGATCCTCAACGAGGAAGCGAAGGAGCTGGAAGCCGCTGGCGTCGACATCATCCAGTTCGACGAGCCCGCCTTCAACGTGTTCTTCGACGAAGTGAACGACTGGGGCGTGGCCGCGCTGGAACGCGCGATCGAAGGGCTGAAGTGCGAGACCGCCGTGCACATCTGTTATGGCTACGGCATCAAGGCCAACACCGACTGGAAGCAGACCCTGGGATCGGAATGGCGCCAGTACGAGGAGTCTTTCCCGAAGCTGCAGACCTCCAACCTCGACATCATCTCGCTGGAATGCCACAACTCGCACGTACCGATCGATCTGATCGAGCTGGTACGCGGCAAGAAGGTGATGGTCGGCGCCATCGACGTGGCCTCCAGCAAGGTGGAGACGGCTGAGGAAGTGGCCAACACCCTGCGCAAGGCGCTGCAGTTCGTGGATGCCGACAAGCTCTACCCGAGTACCAACTGTGGCATGGCACCACTGGCGCGCGAGGTGGCACGGGGCAAGCTGCAGGCGCTCAGCGCAGGGGCGAAGATCGTGCGCGAGGAGCTCTCGGCGTAGCCCCGGCCGGGAACACCCTCCCATCCGGGCGTCGGGTTGACGGAGCCTGGCCTGGTATCGGCCAGGCTCCACCCCGCCCCGGCACCTCGGCCTTGGTCAGCATCGCTGAGGGCCTCGACGCCAGCGCCTCCTTGATCCGGCCCATCTCGTGCGACCCAGCCTCGGCCAGGCGCCGCGCCTGCTGCCGCTGCTGCCGCGTGGACGTCATTGGAAGTGGAGTAACGGCATCTACCAGCCGCGCCACCGCATCGCGCAACCGCAACTGCGGGCAGAGCCGGGCGGCGCACCAGCGCTCGGCGTAGCGCTTGGCCTGCCGAGCATTCGCGGCGGCCACCACCTTGGGCTGGGGTGATTTCCGCACGTCCAGGAGCAGGCGGAAACCCAACACGGCATGCGGCACGATGATGGCCACGGAGCGGCCGTTCCACCACAGATCCCAGCGGTCACCGCTTTGCACCCAGCCGGAGGGCCGGGTGGCCGTCATGAAATCTGCAGGGTCGGAAGGCGAATGCATGGCCGGAAGAATACGATTGGCCGTCGCACGGACTGAGATTGCGGGTGGCCGAAGCAACGCTGCAGCTTCAGCTCCCAGCTACGGCCTCTTCACCACTGTGGCCCTAGCAGCTTCGCCACCTCGGTTTCGAGCTTCTTTGCGGCTTCGGCCTGCGAGGCCACCTTGATGCACAGCCCGGACTGCGCGGGACCCGGAGTCAACTGGTAGCGGTTGATGGTGCCGCCGCCGTCGTCATCCAGCTCCACCCGGGCCACCAGGGTTCGGCCGTTGGCATTGAAGATCCAGTCCCGGTACTCGGACATCGTTGATTCCACGCTTGGCGCCATGAGTGGCTTTCACTCTAAGCGGAGCGGCGGTGAAGAGCGCCCGAAGAAGACGTTCGCGGAGCGTCGGTGCCAGGGGCGCGCGGCAAGCTGCCGAGCATGGGTTCGGCTCTACAGCTCGGGTGCAGCTCACGGAGTATGATGCCGCCTTCCCCGAACTGCCGTGATTGCAGCGGGCGCGTTCCTGCGAGGTACGCGTCGGCGCCGTTGAGACACCCCGCCCGATGCTCGCTTCCTACTCCTCTTTCCTCATCTGGGTGGCGGTGGCCATGGCCACCGTCGGCCTGCTGTTCCGGCCATTCCGCATTCCGGAGTACGTGTGGGCACTGGGGGCTGCCCTTCTGCTTCCACTGCTGGGAGCGGTGTCGTTCGGCACGACCTTGCACGCGGTGGCCGAGGGGCGCGATGTCTATCTGTTCCTGGTCGGCATGATGGTGCTGGCCGAGCTGGCCCGCCGCGAAGGCCTGTTCGACTGGCTGGCGTTGTACGCGGTCCGCCATGCGGGTGGCTCGGGACGACGCCTGTTCGACCTGGTGTTCCTGGTCGGCACGCTGGTGACCGTGTTCCTTTCCAACGATGCCACGGCGGTGGTGCTGACCCCGGCGGTCTACGCCGCCTGCAAGGCCGCCCGCGCCAACCCCCTGCCCTATCTGTTCGTCTGTGCGTTCATCGCCAACGCGGCCAGCTTCGTGCTGCCCATTTCCAACCCGGCCAACCTGGTGGTGTACGGCCAGCACATGCCCCCGCTGACGCAATGGCTGGCACAGTTCGCGCTGCCGTCGCTGGCCGCCATCGGTGCCACCTACCTGGTGCTGCGCTGGGTGCATCGGCGCGAGATCGCGCAGCCACTGGTGGCAGCCCCGGAATATCGCCCGCTGACCGAAGGCGGCCGGCTCAGCGCACTGGGCGTGCTGTTCACCGGCACCGTGCTGCTGGTGACCTCCGCGCTGAATGGCCCGCTCGGCCTGGCCACGTTCTGCGCAGGCACGCTGAGTGTGGCAGTGGTGGCGATGCGTCAGCGCAGCAGCCCGCTGCCGCTGCTGCGCCATGTGTCCTGGGGCGTGCTGCCGCTGGTGGCCGGCCTGTTCGTACTGGTGGAAGCGGTGGCCCATACCGGCGCCATCCAGACTGCAGCGAGCGCACTGCAGGCCGTTGCGCAGGCTTCCCCGCACCAGGCCAGCTGGCTGGCCGGTGGTGCGGCCGCGCTGCTGAGCAACGTGGCCAACAATCTGCCGGTCGGCTTGGCGGCAGGCTCGCTTGGCCAGATGGCCGACCTGCCGGCGCAGACCCGCGCCGCGCTGCTGGTGGGCGTGGACCTGGGGCCGAACCTGTCGGTAACCGGCTCGCTGGCCACGATGCTGTGGCTGGTAGCGCTGCGCCGCGAGGGCGAGCATGTCAGCGCGCTCGACTTCCTGCGCGTCGGTGCGCTGGTGATGCCGCCTGCGCTGATCGGGGCGCTGTTGCTGCTCTAGTCGGGCAGGGTTCGGTCGCCATGACCAAACCGCTCAGCGATCACCCTCGAGATCAATCACCCGGTCAGTCGGGCTCACGATGCCTCGCCGATGGGTGATGGCCACCACGGTTACATCATTCGCAAGTGCGCGGATGTGGTCCATGATCTCGCGCTCGGTGGCTTCATCCAGCGCGGAGCTTGCCTCGTCCAGGAACAGGATCGCTGGCTCGCCATACAGTGCACGGGCTATCGCGATGCGCTGGCGCTCGCCGCCGGACAACTTCAGGCCACGCTCGCCCACCGTCGTTTCAAGGCCCTCGGGCAGCGCCTCGATCAGCGGCAGGATCGAGGCCTTGCGTGCGGCATGCCGCAGCCGATCATCGTCACGCGCGCGCCCCAGCAGGATGTTGTCGGCCAGGCTTTCGTTGAGCAGGATGACATCCTGCGGAACCACTGCGACGGCGGCATGCCACGCCGCACGGTCGATCCGGGACAGGTCAACACCATCGACCAGGATCCGGCCACGCTGGGGATCGATCGAATTCAGGGCAAGCTTGAACAGCGTCGACTTCCCTGCCCCGGTCGGCCCGATCAGGAAATTGATGCCGCCACGTCCGGCCTCGAAGGAGACATCGCTTACCCCGCGACCGTTGCCATAGCGGTAGCTGACCCGCTCGAACGCCAGCCGGCCGCTTTCACCCGCAAAGCGCTGGGCATCGGCTGCCTGTCGCTCCTCGGGCGCTGCCCACAGGGTGGAAAGCGGGGCCAGCATGCTCCACGAGCGCGCGACGTCATCGATCGAACGGGCGATCATCTCGAACGGCATGTTGAGCTGGAGCAGCAGCAGGTTGAACAGGACGATGTCGCCGACGCTCAGGCCGCCGCTCTGGTAGCGCGGCAGCAACAGGTGGAAGGTAACGATGAACTCGACCGCCAGGCCGATGCCGAGCAGCACGATGAAGCCGATCCGCTGTAGTACGTAGGCGCGCCAGCTGTCGCGCACCTCCTGGGCCTTCTGCTCGAAGCGCTGCACCATCCAGGCGCTGCCGCCGAACTGGCGCAGCGTCTCCATGGCATTCATGGCATTGCCGACGAAGCGCGCGTTCTGCTGCCCGGCCTCGACTGCCGCTTCGCGATGGATGCGGGCACGCCGGGTAGCAATCGCGGAAACGGTGACAGCCACCATGCCGTAGACCAGCACGATCAGCACCACCTGCAGGTTGATCAGCGCGCCCAGCGTGATCAGGGTCAGCACAATCTGCAGCGCACTGGGAATGAAGGCCACCAACCCCAGCTGCACCACGATCTTCAGCGCGCCACGGCCTTTCTCCCCTGCTACTTGCAGCTCGGCGGCGTTGTAGTCCAGGAAGAAGCTGTTGGTCTTCTTCAGCAGACGGGCGAAGTAGCGGGTACTGGTGATGAAGCCGAGGTTCTCGCCGCTGAGGAACGACAGGTACTGCACCGTGTTCTGCAGGGCGCTGGCCGCGCCCAGGATGATGGCGTAGAGCAGGAATCCCCCCGCCAGGGCGCTGGCCCCGTCGATGGGCAACCGGTCGATCAGGCGCGAGAAAAGGTACGGCGCAGCAACGCTGGCCAGGCTGGACAGCAGGACACTGCCGGCGATGAGCAGCAGCAGCCTGCGGTCAGCCTTCCAGTACGCGCCCAGGATCTCAGCGACGGGTGGCGGAACAGCAGTCTTCTTCATCGGCCTTGTTCCGGCGTGGATTCAACCCTTGAATGATATGCTATAACATATCTATTCAGGAGCGGCGTAGCCACGTCGCAGGCCACTTTCGGATGGGATCGATGGATCGGGGAATGACGAACGTATCCGCTGCCGTGCCACGCGCACTCATGGCCCTCAGCATTGCCGCTGCACTGCTGGCCAGCCTGCCCGCACTGGCCCAGAACTTCGGCAATGACCGCGGTTCGAAAGCGGCAGGCGCAGCGCCCCAGGCACCGACTGCGACCCTGGACCAGGTGCTGGTGGTCGGCAGCAACATCCGCGATGCCATTGGCGGCGGCGCATCCCCGATCATCGTGATCGACAAGGACGCCATCGACCGCACCGGCGTGGCTACCGTGCAGCAGCTGTTCGAGAAACTGCCGCAGAACTTCGGCGGTGGCGCCAATGGTGCCAACGTCGCCAACCTTGGCGTCGACCGCGATACCGGCAACAACTTCGGCCAGGGCACCGCCATCAACCTGCGCGGCCTGGGAACCGGCACCACGTTGACCCTGATCAACGGCCATCGCGTGACCTCGTCGAACCGCTACCAGTACGTGGATGTCTCGCTGATACCGTTGAGCGCGGTGGAACGCGTTGAGATCCTCACCGATGGTGCCTCGGCCATCTATGGCACCGATGCGGTCGGCGGCGTGGTCAACATCGTCCTGCGCCGCGACTTCACCGGGTACGAAACTGCTGTGCGCTATGGCGCCGTCACCGCCGGCGGCATGGAAGAGTACCAGGCATCGCAGTCGGCAGGCTGGTCATGGGATGGCGGCCATGTGCTGGCCAGCTACGAGTTCCTGAAGCAGAGCAACCTGCCGGCAGTCGACAAGGATTTCTCGAAGAACGTGCGGGTCAAGCCGTACGACCTCTACCCGGGATCCAAGCGCCACAGCCTGTATGTGGACGGTGTGCAGCAGCTCAGCGATGTGCTGACCCTGAACATGACCGGCTCGTTCGCCAAGCGCGAGATGGATACCACCATTTCCGGCACCGCCGACGAAACCCGGTTGTTCCCGCACACGCGGCAGTTCGACCTGTTCGCCGGACTCACGCTGGATCTTCCGCGCGGGTGGCAGGCGCGCCTGGATTCGGGGTTCGGCAGGAGCGATGTGTCCTACCAGCGCACGACCATTACCGGCAGCTCGGCCAGTACCGCACCGCCCACCAATACCAACTCCGAATCGCGCTACCTGGACCTGGTCGCCGACGGCGAGCTGTTCACCCTGCCCGCCGGTGGGGTCCGCGCGGCATTCGGCGCGGGTTACCGCCGCGACGGCTATGAACTGATCGATCACCGCGGCCTGGAAAAGCCACTCGACCTGCAGCGCACCGTGAGGTCCGCCTTTGCCGAGCTCAACGTTCCGCTGCTGAAGGATCTGCCGGGCGTGCGCAGCCTGTCCCTGACCGCGGCAGCGCGCTACGACGACTACAGCGATTTCGGTTCCACGCTGAATCCCAAGTTCGGCCTGCTGTGGGAGGCGACCCAGGGGCTTTCGTTCCGCACCAGCTATGGCCGTTCCTACCGGGCGCCGGTGTACCAGGACATGCAGTTGAACAACACCGTGGTGGTGGCGAACGTGCCCAACCCAGGCGCGCCCGCTGGCAACACGATCCTGATGATGCTGTCCAACGGCAATCCGGATCTAGGGCCTGAGCGTGCCAAGACCTGGACCGGCGGCTTCTCGTTCGCGCCGCCGTCCGTGCCCGGCCTCAAGATCGACGCGAACTACTACCACATTGAATACGCTGACCGCATCGGCAGTGGTTTCGGCGGCAGCTTCCCGTCGCTGTTCCAGCAGTCAACCGCACCTTATGTAGACATCCTGACCACCAATCCCACGCAACAGCAGATCCAGCAGGCACGCCAGCTGGGCGTGTCTGGCCTGGGCCTGTTCGTCTCGCGCGTGGGGCCGTACGCGTTGCCGCCAAGCATGGACGAAACCAACAGCCAGGTGATCCTCGACAACCGCTTCCGCAACAACGCCTTTACCCAGCAGCGTGGTGTCGACTTCAGCGGATCCTATGGGTTCGACGCCGGCCAGATCCACATCGCGACGAGCCTGGCCGGGCAGTACATCATCGAATCAAAGCGTCGTGTGACCAGTACGTCACCCGAGGTGGATGCGGTGAATTCGGTGTACTACCCGGTGGACCTAAAGATGCGTGGCGGTGTCGCGCTGAGCCGGCAGCAGGCCGCGGCGGGGATCTTCGTGAACTACGTGGACAGTTACCGCGACCCCGCCAATGTCGCCCGGCCCCACGTCAGCTCCTGGACGACGGTCGATCTGAACCTCGCCTACCACTTCGGTGCATCGGCGGACCCGCAGCGTGGCACCTCGCTTGCGTTCAACGTGCAGAACCTGTTCGACCGGGATCCGCCGTTCGTCGTCAACAGCATCAATACCGGCTACGACCCCACCAATGCGACAGCGCTGGGCCGCTTCCTGTCCATGACGCTGACGCACCGCTGGTAGGCCCCCGCATGCGCGCCGACTCCCCTGCCCAGTCGCGGTCCGTAGTGGCCATCCAGCAGGCGTTCGCTGTCGCGGCAACCCAGCTCACGCTGATGTGGCGAGAGCGGCGCGTGCTGTGGCTCGCCCTCGCCCTCTTGTTCATTGCAGGTGCGTCGGTGCTCAGCGGTGCTGCACGCCTTACCCTGCAGGCGCAGGAGCGCCAGGCAATGAGCGAGGAAGAGGCGCGGCTCTGGGACAGCCAGGGCACGATCGACCCGCATAGCGCAGCACATGTGGGGCGTGCCATTGCTGCCCCGGTGCGGCCCCTGGCTGCACTGGACCCGGGGCTGACGGATTACCTGGGAACCTCGGTGTTCATCGAGGGCCACGCACAGAACCCGGCCAGGCACCGCGCCGTGGATGGCGGCACCGCACTCAGCCGCTTCGAGGGTTTCTCTGCGGCGTGGGCGCTGCAGGTCGTGGCGCCGCTGCTGATCATCCTGGCCGGCTTCGCCACACTGTCCGGCGATGTGGCCCGCGAGACGCTGCGCCAGGAACTCGGTACCGGCGCCTCGGCCGGCGTGCTGATCTCTGGACGCTTGATTGCCCTGGCGGCCGCCTCGCTGCTGCTGGTGATGGCCATGCTGCTGATCAGTCTTCCGGGGCTGTCCATCCAGTACGGCGGCGCCACGGATCTTGCCGCCCTGCTCGCACTGGCTACCGCCTACCTGCTCTATCTGCTGGTGTTCTGTGCACTAACCGTGGGGGTGTCGGCACTTGCCGGCTCGGCACGAACGTCACTGGTCGTGCTGCTGGGCTTCTGGGTGGTGTCCACACTGCTGCTGCCGAGGGTGGCGCCTGCGGTCGCCGAGTCTCTGTACCCGACTCCTTCGGCACCGTCGTTCAGGGCCGGCGTGACCGAGGAAGCGGAGAACGGCGTGGATGGCCATGACCCGGCCGACAAACGCCTTGATGCCCTGCGCGCCGCGTTGATGGCACGCTACCGCGTCGACAGCGTTGACGACCTGCCGCTGAACTTCCGCGGCGTGGCGCTTGAGTTTGCCGAGGCCAACTCGACGCGCGTCTACAATCGCCATTTCGATCGCCTGCATGCCACCTACCAGCAGCAGGACGCCATCCAGCGCCTGTTTGGCCTTGCCTCGCCGACACTGGCGCTGCAGTCCTGGTCGCGCGCCATCGCCGGCACGGATTTCCCGGCGCATCTGGCATTCCTGCGCGGCGTGGAGGACTACCGCTATCGGTTGATCCAGGCACTCAACCAGGAAGTAAAGCTGCACAAGGCACCACAGGGCGGGAAGCACGTGGCCGACATCGCCGGCATCACCCGGTCGGTGCAGTACCGGCCACCACAGCAGACCCTGGCTGGCATCGCTGCCGCGCAAGGCGTGAATCTCGCCATTCTGCTGGCCTGGCTGCTGCTGGGTTGCGCGGTGGTCGCCGTCTCGGCGCGGCGGCTGGGGAGATCGCCATGAGCGTTGCGTCGATTGCACGCTACGAGATCCGCCGATTGCTGCGTGATCGAGCGCTGCCGGTGCTGCTTGTCCTGCTGCTCGGGCTGGGTGCCTACGCCGCGTGGAACGGCCGCGCATGGGTGGACCAGCGCGAGGCGGCCATCGCCCTGATCAAGCAGGAAGAGCAACAGACGAAGGAGCGCAGCCGGGAATTCGTCGGCAAGGCGCCCTCGGTGCTGCCCCGCGCCCAGCCGGTGCTTCCGCCCGGCGCCATGGCAGCGCTGTCGATCGGCCAGGCAGACGCCTATCCGTACACCGCCGATGTGGTCGCGCTGGGCGATCCGACTCAGCTGCTCAAGCACGTCTGGGCCGACATCGGCAATCCGGCAGCACGGGCTGCGGGGCGGTTCGACCTGGCGTTCGTCATCGTCTTCCTGCTGCCGCTGGTCATTCTCGTCGTCACCCATGATCTGTGGTCCCGCGAGCGCGAGCGTGGCATCTCTGCGCTGGTGCTGTCGCAGCCGGTGTCAGCAACACGGCTTCTGGTGGTCAAGTTGCTGGCCCGTGGCCTGGCGGTGCTGCTGCCCGCACTGGCCATCATCCTCGCGGTGGCGATCGGGGCCGGCGCGCACAGTCCTGCGGGCCTGGCCGTGCTGGCGCTGACCGTCCTCCTCTACGGCGCGTTCTGGCTGGCCCTTGCACTGCTGATCGGTTGCCTTGCCCGGCGCACCACCGAGGCGGCCATCGCCGCTGGCGCGCTGTGGCTGCTGATCGTGGTCATGGCACCGTCGCTGACCCTGGCCACGGTGAACCTGATCGCGCCGCCGCCGTCACAGATGCAGTTCGCCACCGAAGTGAAAGCGATGCAGTCCGATATCGCCAAGCGCCAGCAACGTGAGCATGCGAACTCGGTGCCACTGGCTTCTTCGTCATCGCTCATCCCCGATACAGTGCGCCAGGCCTATGCCGACCGCGTTGCGGCCGACCGGGAACTGGCCCGTTTGATGGCCTCGCATGCGCAGGCCGAGGCCGCACACCGCCAGCTTCTGGACCGGCTGCGGCTGCTGCTGCCGGCCGTGGCAACGCAGGACGCGCTTGACCGAATCGCAGGCTCGGATGCCGACCGCGCGCTCGACTTCCAGCATCAGGTCCACACCTTCTGGCAGGCACGAAGGCTGTTGCACAAGGCCTATCTGGACCGTGACGCGCCGCAGACCCTTGAAGAGTACGACGCACTGCCCCGCTTCCAATACCGCGAGCACGTGGGCGTCGTCCGGTCCGGTGTCCTGGCCGATCTTGCTGCCTTGATCATCGCCACCCTGCTTGTCCTGCTTGCGGCCGGAGCACTGCGCAGCCGGCTGGCAACGCCCTGAGGAGACGTCCACATGCTGTCTGCAAAAAGCCTGGTCATGGAACACGGTGCACATCGGGCGCTGGATGATGTCAGCTTCGAGGTGCGGCCCGGCGAGATCTTCTGCCTGCTGGGCGCCAACGGCGCCGGCAAGTCGACGACCATCAAGCTGTTCCTTGGCTTTCTGAAACCCACCTCCGGTGCGGCCGAAGTGGACGGTCTCAGTGCGCAGCAGCGGCCGCAGGAGGTACGCCGACGGCTGCTGTACATCCCCGAGACCGTGGCGCTGTACGACGAGCTGACCGGCTACGAGAATCTGGACTATTTCGCCCGCCTGGCCGGTGTCGAGGAACGCTCGCCTGCGCGGCTGAAGGACGCACTCAGGTCCGCCGGCCTGGCAACCGACGCATTCGGGCGACGCGTGGGTCTATATTCCAAGGGCATGCGGCAGAAGGTCGGCATCGCACTGGCCATCGTCAAGGAAGCCAGGGCACTGCTTCTCGATGAACCCACATCGGGCCTGGATCCTGCGGCGTCAGCCGAGTTCCATGAGCTGATCGTGCGGCAGCGCGATAGCGGCACGGCGATCCTGATGGCCACCCACGATCTGTTCCGCGCCCGTGAAGTCGCGACCACGATTGGCCTGATGCAGGCCGGGCGCCTGCGCAGGACGCTGGATGCCAGCGCGATCACCGCGAACGATCTTGAGAATCTCTATCTGGAAGAGATGAGCCGGAGCGCCTAGGCGGCTCCGGCAACCGGCTCGCCTGCGTGGCCGGACCAGCGCCGCAGCCACGCCTCGATGTTGATCTGAGGGCCGAAGATGCCCAGCACCTGCGACGAGTGATCCGGACTGACCTGCTGGATACCAGTATCGGCCAGCGCGCTGTCGAGATAGCCGCGCTTGGCTAGCATGCCGTCAACCAGCAGATTCCTGATGAACCGCTGGTGCCCCTGGGTGACCGCCACGGAGTGATCATCCAGATAGGATTTTACCTTCCGCGACAGCAGCGCATCCGGCAACAGTCCCTTCATTGCACGCCGCGCGATGGTGCGGTCTTCTGCGTCCGCGATGAGCAGGTGCAGCGGGATGCGCGCGAACAGTTCAACAAGCGGCTGCGCACTGATCGGCGATACACCATGCCAGTGGCCGGCGCCTTCGAACGGATCAAGGACGCTGGTCGGGAATACCATCCGGCCGATATGGGCCAGCTTGTAGGGTGATACGCGATGGCCCTGCGCTTGCGCATGCCGCAACCAGGCCGGCTGCATGCCACCCTGTTCGGCGCGGTCCACCCTCACCCATGGGCAGGGCTTGCCCCAACGGCCATTGATGCTGCCCGGCCGCTTCAGCAGGCCGTGCACGACCGAATCCTTGAGTACGCCGTACAGAGAATCGCCGGATTGCGCGGTTTCGAACGCCACGCGAAAGAACGTCCGGTCGATGCCACGTCGCCAGGCGTAGTCGATCGCAGCGGCGTTGCCCTTGAAGCGCAGGAACACCGCGTCGCCGCCGACGCCGGTGAACTGCACGGTGTTGCCGTCGAAGTCCACGTCACGGCGATGGAGCAGATAGCCGGAGCAATGCGCCGGCCGGGCCGTGCGCGGGAAGGCCATGATCTCTTCCAACGCGCAGTGTGGCTGCCGCCGGTACTCGATGAATTCGCAGTTCCTGCCCGACGATTCACGGACCCCTGCCACGGCCATGCGTGCGAACAGCCGTTCATCGGCACCGATGCCGTCATCGTAATGATGGATGCAGGTCACCTCGGGCGCCGAGGGCGCGTGCAACAGGCCGGCCAGGATGATCGAGGAGTCCAGTCCGCCCGAGAGCTGCAGCTGGATGCGCCGGTGCTGGCTGGCCAGCGCGCCGATACAGCCCAGCAGCGTCGAACGGGCCAGCTGCACGGCCTCCTCAACGTCCTCGATCGGTTCATCGCGGGCCATCCGCACCACGTCCCACTGGCACTGCCGGCCCACCGGTTCGCCGTTCCGGATCGAAATCGCCTCGCCGGCTTCGACGGCAGTGACTTCCTCAAAGCCGGTCTGCAGGCCATCACGAAACGGATACAGCAGCGAATAGGACAGGAACGACCAGTCGACGCTGAAATCGCGCAGGCCCAGCAACAGGCAGTCTTCCATGTTGGAGAAGACCACCGTCAGCTGGCCCACTGTGGTCATGTAGCACGGGATCTCCGCAGTGGGATCGCGCAGCACGAACCAGCTCGCTGTCTCTGGCTGGTAGCCGAACGCCACGTATCGCCCCCAATACTGCTGGACGATGCTCCGGCCAAGGCTGCTGCAGGCAGTGTCGGCCGAGCCCGCATCGAGGCGCACGCGGCCGGGCACGGTGCCTTCGCTGAAATCCTTGTGGAACAACGCACCGAGTACCACCAGCGCATCCGATCGACTGGATTCGAAATAGCCAGGGTTGTCACTCTGCGCATAGATCGCAGCACCGTTATCGTTCAACACACAACCAATGCCAGGCAGTGCGGCCTCGATGCGTTGCACGGCCTGTTGCGCCTGGGCCGTTGCGGTGTCAGAGAAGGTGTTCCAGAGCACGGCGATGTATCGGTACATGCGTCAGGTTTGGTTACAGCACCAGGATGGGAACCATCCGGCGCAGATTGAAGGGAATGTCGGTCAGCACCTGATCGCCATGCTGCAGCCAGCAATGCGCGGCGAACGGCTGGGTTCTGACCGCGAACACCCAGCGCGGAACGATGCCGTACTTCGACAGGAACTCGCGCATCGCCAGGCAGTAGAGAAAGCACTCATCGGTCTTCCTGAAGGCCAAGGGTCGAAGCCAGTCGAACACCCGAACCCGCGACGCCAGTTCTTCGATGCTCACGTGCGTGCCGTGGTCGTGATCCGTTCGACGGCGCGCGGCAGACACCGTGGCACTGAAAGGAAGGAATGTTCTGCTGCAGGCGGCATAGGCACACGAGACAATGAAACGACGCAGGTCCCGCGCCATGATCGGTGGACGGCCACGAGGCGCGCCCTCGCGCACCCAATGCCGTGGCAGCGTAATGGCAGGGCTGGCGGCGGATTTGCCCTGCAGCGGGTCTGCTGTGATCAAACGGCGGTCGATCAGGGCCTGCAGAAGCGTGGGAATGCTTGCGCCATCGGACCGCAGCGGCCAATCGAGAATGAGGTTGCCAAGGCCTGCGGCGCCGCGTCTTTCAAGGGAAAGATACCTGCCCGTGGCCTGATCCAGGATCACCATGGCATCGCCGGTGACGCAGACGTGGGCGTGCTTTGACAGGAAGTAAGGGGCGGCAGCCTGCTCCATCATGCGCTCCTGCGCCGGAACCGGAGAAGCGGTGCATGCAGGGCATGCACCGCAGGTACTACGTTGCGCGGCAGATCAGGGCGACGTGGTCGGGAACACGCCATCCCACAACGTGCCGTGGTTGTGCGCCTTGGTTTCCGAAACCACCGAGCCCAGCTCGATCAGTTCACCACCCACGCCCTGTTCTTCAGGGTTCTGCTGTCCTGCCACTACACCCAGCTCAATCAGCTCGTTCATGAACATCTCCTCTAGTCAGTGGATGTATCCACCGTTGCATTGGATACGGAGCAGCCAAGCCACCATCGCCGCGTCTGTTGCACGGCGATTGCCGTCAAGGCACTGAAATGTTACGCTATAACATATTACTTTGGCGTGACGAATGACGCCGCCTGGCGGCTGTTGATGCGATTCCCGGCAAGGAAAATGGATGAGCACCGAGATCACTGACGACCACCTTGACCCTACCCTCCTGTTGAAAGGGCTGTTTCCGCTGCCGAAGTTCGTCCGCTTCGTCAGGGAGCGCTGCCCGCCGGGGAGCTTCGACGAGGCGGCGCTGGTGGCGGATTGGAGGACTGCACGCAGCGAGGTGCTTCGCCTGCGGCAGGATCAGGCGGATGACGCCGATGCCATTGCTGTCCATGCACTGCCGGAGGAGATGATGCCGCTGGCTGACCAGACCCTGCGCCAACCGTCGATGCACCGCATGACCAGCGTGCTGCCGCGCGCCTGGCAGATGGTCGATATCGATCGGCTGGTGGTCTTCCAGGAGTGCATCAACCTTCGCCACATCGACCACCTGGCCGCGACCCTGAGCGCCGCCCCCACGGCGCAGGAGGTCATGCAGCTGGTCACCCGGTGCGGGGACCATGCGCATCCGGAGGTGCGATTCACCCAGTCCGATGGCAGCTACACCTTTGCCTCCACCTCCAACGACCTGCGTTTCCTGGACGTGGCAACGATCGACCCGGCCTCGATCACCGGCTACGAACCGTTTGGCGCGGCAAGCCACGCGGTCGTCATCTATCTCGGTTTCAGCGACAACCTGATCAGTGCGACGCGCTTTGGCAGCCGTATCATCCTGACCAACGGTTCCCATCGCTTGTACCTGCTGCGCAAGCTCGGCTTCCGGCATGCACCCTGCCTCGTGACCGATGCCACCGACAGCGATCTCAGCGAGGTTCTGCTGCCGGCAGCGGTCAAGCAGGATCGCGCGTTCTATCTGTCTTCGCCGCGGCCGCCGCTGTTCAAGGATTATGTCGACCCGCGCCTGACCTGCGTGGTACCGGTTACCCGCAAGCACTACGCCCTGCGGGCCAAGCTCGACCTGCAAAGGATCACGGTTCCGGCGTTGTAGCGGGCGCCCACGTGGTGATTGCCTGGCCCGGCTGCGGATATGGCCGGATTGGTGAATCACCTGGCGGAACTGTCGAATGACGCCCTTCGGCTTGCCGCCTACGCTACCGATCCTCGAACAGAGAGGATGCCAACGTGAGCGAGAAAGCACTGGCTGCCGAAGCAGGAAGGACGGATCCACCCATCATCCATGTCCTGATGGGGCTGATCTGTGTCTGGCACAGGCGCGAACCGGGATCGGCACGCGATGACGAGTAAGCGCCACCGTGCTGCCCGGCGTGGCTTTGGGGCGTAGGTACCAGCGTGGAGATTTCGATTGCGGGGCTGAGCGAAGTTGGGCCCGACTATCCGGACCGTGTCGATCTTCCGGTGATGGTGCTTGGGCTGGACCCCATTCCAGATGCCTGGCAGATGCCCTTCCATGCGCATCGGAAGGCGCAGCTGCTGGTCGCCACGCGTGGCTTGATCATGCTGGAGACCGCGGCTGGCCTGTGGGTGGTTCCGCCACAGGGCGCGATCTGGATCCCCGGTGGGTTGTCCCATCGCGCCAGCAGCAGTGGACGGCCGCACGGCTTCGTGGTGTTCGTGGAACCCGGGGCAGCTCCGGAACTGCCAACGCAATGCGCTGCGATGGCGATCACTCCGTTCATGCAGGCCCTGCTGGAGCGCGCGTCCAACCTTCCCCAGCAGTATGCGTCCGGCAGCGCGCAGGACCGCCTGATGGGCGTGTTCCTGGATGAGCTGATTGCTGCGCCGCCGGAGTGGCTCCATCTACCCATGCCATCCGATGCAAGGTTGCGCCGGCTGGCCAATGCGATGCTGGACACGCCAGCCGAACGAGCAACGCTTGAGGTCTGGGCGAGCCGGATCGGAATGAGCGAGCGCAACATGTCGCGCCTGTTCTCCGGCGAAACCGGCCTGAGCGTGAGACGCTGGCGCAGGCAGCTGCATGTGGTGGTCGCGCTGCCGCTGCTGGCCAAGGGCCGGACGGTGCAATCCATCGCCGATGACCTGGGCTACGACAGTGCCGGGGCGTTCGTGACCATGTTCCGCAAAACCGTGGGCGCGCCCCCCAAACGCTTCCTGGCGGAACGAGGCACTCGGCAGCAGGCATCGGACGCCGACGATCAGCGGCCACAGGAGCCACGCTGACGGATGCGGGAGCGCATGGCTCCCGCACCGGCGAAGACTGCCCTTCCCTTCAGCGCTGGTAGTCCTTCAGGAACAACCACGTGATCAGCGTGGCATCCGGTCCCTTCGGGTCGGTGAACGGCAGGCCGGACTGGCTGCCGCTCCAGGCATGCCCCATGCCCTGCACCACGTAGTGCTGCACCAGCGTCCTGCCACCATAGGCATAGGTATCCACGGTGTAAGCGCGCCCACCCGGCACCTGCCCCTGGTAGGTGCTGGTCGGCAGGTACTTCACCGAATCGTTGTCCAGGCCATCGTCGGCCAGGTCATTGGTCTGCAGGAACTGGCGCACGGCCTGCTGCCCGTTCACCGGATTGACAGTGAGATCGGCGCTGCCATGGAACACCAGCACCGGGATCGGACGCGGCGATGGCGAGCCCGAACACTGCCAGGCCAGCCGCCCATTGCTGTCCGGCGAGTAGATGCTGCCGGCCAGCAACGCGTAGGCGCTACCGGAAATCGTGGTCGCGCCTTTGAACATGCCGCCGGAATGGATGGCACCGGCGGCGAACACATCCGAGTAGCAGGCCAGCATGATCGAGGTCATCGCACCGCCCGCGGAAATGCCGGTGACGTAGACCCGATGTGGATCGATGCTGTAACCGGACTTCACCTTGTCCACAATGCCAGCCAGGATCGACGCCTCACCGCTGTCGCGCGTCTGGTTGATCGGCAATTGCCAGTTCCAGCAGCGTGCCGGGTTGGAGGTGACGTTCTGCCGGGGGTAGACCACGATGAACCCCTCGCTGTCGGCAACGTCATTGAAGCCGGACGCCTCGCCCATCAGGTTCGGCCCGGTCACGCAGCCATGAAGCACCAGCAGCAGCGGCAGTGGCCGGGTTTCGTCGTAGCCGGCCGGCACCCACACCTGGTACTCGCGGGCGCCGAACAGATTGCCGTACAGGCCGATGTCCCAATGCCCGGCGGGGCCTGCGGCGTAGGCACTGCCCGCCGCTGCCAGCCAGCTGCACAGCAGCAGTGCGAGTGCCTTGATTGAATCGATTCCGGATTTCATGGCCAGATCCTCATGCGTGGTTCGTGGATGAAGGAGTACCGGTAGCGCTTGCAGGTGGGGGCGCGCCCAGTATCCGCATCCCGGTGCCGCTGCCGACTGGACCTAGGTCCACTCGCCGGCGCCCGGTGACACCGCTAGCCTTGGCTGCAGGGGTGGCAGAGGGCCATCCGCAATGGACATGCCCTGGGGGAGGAACGGATGAATCGGAATGGTCTGAGTCTGATGATCGGTGCGCTGCTGGCCACCGGGCCGGTACTGGCACAGGAGGCGCCACAGCCGGCGCCAGCGACAGGCAGGACGGCTTCACCCACCAATCTGGACAGCATCAAGGTCACCGCACGCAAGCGCGAGGAAACCCTGCAGGAAGTACCGGTGGCGGTCACTGCGTTTACCTCCGAAGCGCTGGACAGGATGAACGTCCAGGATCTCAGCGACCTCGATGCACAGGTGCCCAACCTGACCATCTACGCGGCACGCGGCGCCAGCAGCACGGTTACCGCCTACATCCGTGGCGTCGGCCAGTCCGATCCCACCTGGGGCGCGGATCCGGGCGTCGGCATCTATCTGGACGATGTCTACATCGCACGTCCGCAGGGCGCGCTGCTGGATGTGTTCGACGTCTCGCGCATCGAGGTGCTGCGCGGCCCGCAGGGCACGCTGTACGGCAAGAACACCATCGGCGGTGCGATCAAGTACATCTCGCGCGGTCTGCCGACCCAGACCGAAGGGTTCGCCCAGATCACCGTGGGAAACTACAGCCAGCTCGATGCCAAGGCGGCCATCGGTGGTCCGATCGGCGGTGCCGACAGCGGCCTGCGTGCCCGCGTGGCAGTTGCCAGCATGAACAACGATGGCTTCGGCGAGAACACCTTCAATGGCCAGCCGGTCAGCGACAAGCAGATCAATGCGGCGCGCCTGAACCTGGGCGCGTATGCAGGCGATGATTTCGACGTGCAGTTCGCGCTGGACTGGATCGATGACCAGTCCGGCATGCGCGGTTCGAAGATGCTGGCGCCCAACCCGTTCCTGCGCGCCTACCCGCCGATGGACAGCCGCTACGATATCCGCTCGGGCATGCGCAACCTCAACAATGTGGAAACCAAGGGTGCCTCGGCCACGGTCAACTGGCGTCCCAACGAAGACATCGCCGTGAAGTACGTGGTGGCCAAGCGCGAATCGGACAGCGAGGCCAACATCGACTTCGACACCACCCCGGTCAAGCTGGCCGACGTCGGCGGCACCTACAGCGACAACCAGGTCAGCAACGAGGTGCAGCTGAACTACGATGCCGGCGGCCGCGTGCGCGGTGTGGTCGGCCTGTACCAGTTCAGCGGCGAAGCCGGTGGGCAGATCCAGAACAACTACTTCAGCGCGCAGTTCGCCGACAACCAGGGCAAGGTGCTGACTGACAGCATCGCGCTGTATGCGGACTGGACCTTCGACCTGACCAGCAAGCTGAAACTGGATGTGGGCGCTCGCTACACCGACGAGGACAAGCGCGCGATCGTGCTGAACCGCCTCTACGCCGACCCCGGCTTCAGCCGGCCGGTGGCGGTGACCGCGGACTTCGACAAGAAGACCAACTTCAAGAACGTCTCCCCCAAGGTCTCGCTGGACTACCAGATCACCCCGGACATCATGGTCTACGGTCTGGCCACGCGTGGCTTCAAGTCCGGCGGCTACAACATCCGTGCCAACGCCGTAGCGGTGCCGCGCTCAGCTGAGCCCTTCGACGACGAGACCGTGGACAGCTACGAGGTTGGCAGCAAGATGGCCTTCCTTGACCAGCGCCTGTTCCTGAATCTTTCGGCCTTCTACAACAAGTACAAGGACATCCAGCTGTCGGTGTTCACCGGCCTGGATACCAATGGTGATGGCATCGACGATTCCTTCTTCGGCGATTTCACCAATGCCGGCGCGGGTACCGTCAAGGGCCTGGAGGTCGAGTACCAGTACCTGCCCAGCCAGCACTGGCTGATCTCCGGCAACCTCGCCTGGCTGGACACCAAGTACGACGAGTACATGGACCGTGGCATGAATGTGGCCAAGCAGATGAAGTTCACCAATGCGCCGGAGTTCTCGGGCGCGTTCAACGTGGAGTACCGCACCGAGCTGGCCGAGGGCAGCAACCTGTCGGCACGGGTGAGCTACAGCTACCAGAGCGAAGTCTGGCCGACCACCGACCTGAGCCCGGTGATCCGCCAGCAGGGCTACGGGCTGGTCAATGCCGGCGTGATCTGGCGGCTGGATGATGCGTGGACCTTCTCGCTGCAGGGCACCAACCTGGCCGACAAGGAATACCGCACCACTGGCTACAACATTCCAGCAGTGGGCACGCTGATTGGTTTCTACGGTCCACCGCGCCAATATAGTCTCAGCGTCCGTTACGATTTCTAGAGCATCCGTTACGATTTCCAGGAAGCCCCTGCATGATGCAGTCTTACGTAGATCTGTATTGGAACAGCGACGATGGCCTGCGCCTGCACGCGCGTGATCATGCACCCGATGCAGGGCAGGCGCCCCGCGGCACGGTGGTGTGCATTCCCGGCCTGACACGCAATGGCGCCGACTTCGACGTGCTTGCCGGTTCGCTTGCCACCGTGGGCTGGCGGGTGATCGCAGTCGATCTCCGCGGTCGCGCCGGTTCGGAGCGTGCGCATGATCCGTCCAGCTACAACCCGCGCACCTATGCCGACGACATGGTCGCGCTGCTGCGCGCGCAGAACATCGACAAGGCAGTGTTCATCGGCACCTCACTGGGCGTGCTGGTCACCATCACCCTCGCCTCGCGCGCGCCCGAGCGGATCGCTGGTGCAGTGCTCAACGATGCCGGCCCCAAGGTGCCGCGCGAGGCGCTGGCACGGATTGGCAAATACGCAGGCAAGCCGGTGCCGCCGATGGATCTGGAGCAGGCCACGGCGTACGTAGCGTCGATCGGCAAGGCCGCCTTCCCGCGTTTCAGCAGTGATGACTGGCGGGCAATGGCGGTGCGCACCTTCCGCCCACGCAGCGATGGCCTGCTGGAGCTGGACTATGACCCGGCGGTGATCCGTACCACGCGGCCGTGGCTGCTGTGGTTGCTGCGGCCGGTGCTGTGGCGTGCGGTTCGCGGGCTGACCGCACGGGTGCCGGTACTGGTAGTCCGGGGTGCGCTGTCGGACATCCTGCCGGCCGATGTCGCGCGGCAGATGGCCGCGACCTCGGAAAGCGCCCGCCTGGTCGAAGTGCCGGATGTCGGTCATGCGCCGATGCTGTCCGAACCCGAGGCGCGAGACGCGATCCTGGCGCTGCTGGAGCGTCTGCGGTGAGTGCCGGCGCTCCGATCGACGCACTACCCACTGCCTTGCAGGCGCTGCGGCAATGGGCAGCCAGCGAGCGCCTGGGCGCCGGCACACCCATCACGCAATCGCGCATCGACACTTTCGCCGACGCCACCGGTGACCACAACTGGATCCACGTCGATCCGCTGCGGGCACAGGCCGAGCTGCCCGGCGGGCAGACCATCGCGCATGGCTTCCTGCTGCTTTCGCTCACCGTGGAAGACGATGTTGCAGCCCTGGCCGGCTTTTCCGGCATCGCCCACGTGCTCAACTACGGCTTGAACAAAGTCCGCTTCCTGGCGCCAGTGCCCAGCGGCTCCGAGGTGCGGGTGCGCTCGCAGTTGGTGGCACTGGAGGCGCGGCAGCCCGGGCAATGGTTGCTTACCCAGCGCAAGGCTGTCGAACGCGTTGCCGATGGCGAGCTGGCACTGGTCGCTGAGCATCTGTCACTGGTCGTGCTCGCCCCCTAGCACCACCCTGCCCGGTCCTCTGCCTACACTGGAGCGATGTTGACGCCCTCCGTCGTTCTGTTCGCCTGTATTGCGTGGACCGTACTGCTGTTTGGCGTGGCCCTCTGGGGCGAGCGCCGGGGGCATCGGCTTTCGAAGGTGTGGCCGCTCATCTATGCGCTGTCGCTGGCAGTGCACTGCACCGCGTGGACCTATTACGGCGCGGCGTCACAGGGCCTGCAATGGGGCTTCCCGATTCCACCGACCCTGGCGGGCATGGCGCTGATATTTGCCTTCGGCCTGCCGTTCCTGCTCCGCCTGGGGCGGCTGGCCAAGCAGCACAACAGTGCCACCATCACCGACCTGGTGGTCGCGCGGCTGCGTGCGGATCGGGGACTCGGGTTCACCATCACCCTGGTCGCGCTGTTCGGCATCATTCCCTACATCGCCCTGCAGCTGAAGGCTGTCAGCCAGGGCCTGGGCGCCCTGCTCGGTGATCGCTTCGCGCCTGCCGGCGCGCAGCTGGACATGTCGTTCTGGTTCGCGTTGACCATGGCCGCGTTCACGCTGCTATTCGGCGCACGCAAGGCGTCGGCCACCGAACCCAATCGTGGCATCGTGGTCGCGCTGGGGCTGGAGTCGCTATTGAAGCTGGTGGCGCTGCTGGCCATCGGCCTCTACGCGGCGCTGTCGGTGCGCCAGGCGGGCACGCCATTGCTGGAAAAGATGGCACAACTTCCACCACCGGCCATCATGCCGGACTACCTCACCATGGTCGCGCTGGGAGCAATCTCCGCGTTTACCCTGCCCCACCAGTTCCATGTCGGCGTGGTCGAGCTGCGCCAGACCTCGGACCTGAAGACGGCGCGCTGGCTGTTCCCGGTCTACCTGCTGCTGATAGGGCTGCCATCGGTGCCGATGGCGCTGGCCGGTACCGCGCAGCTGCCCGCATCGGTGTCGCCCGACCTGTACGTGCTGGCGCTGCCGCAGGCCGGTGGCCACCACCTGCTGGCCTTGCTGGCTTACCTGGGCAGCCTGAGCGCCGCCACCGGCATGATGATCCTGTCCGGGCTGACCCTGTCGATCATGCTCGGCAACCATGGCTTCGGTTCGAGGCTGCTGGACGGCATCGCCGGCGGCGCGGCGGCAGCTGACCTGCGTCCGCGCGTGCTCGCCTTCCGCCGTGCCGGCATCCTTGCCGTGTTCCTGATGTCGTGGCTGTACAGCCGCGCGATGAGCGACACCGAGGCACTCAGCGATTTCGGCCTGATGTCATTCACCGCCCTCTCGCAGCTGGCACCGGCCGTACTGCTTGCAGTGTATCGCCCACGCACGCCCTCCCCGGCCATCATTGCCGGCATCGTGCTGGGTTCGCTGGCCTGGTTGTGGCTGGTGCTGTTGCCGATGGTGATCCCCGCCGCGCCGGCGTCGGCCGCCCGCGACGGACTGCATTGGCTGGCCGTGGTCTCGCTGCGCATGCAGCCGGGCCATATCGCCATCAGCATGGGCGCCAGCCTGGCGGTGAACCTGCTGACGGTTGCGCTGGTGTCGCGCGCGGTGCGCCCTTCGTTGCCGCGACGACGGGATGCGGTGGCGGCAGCCTCGCTGCGCAAGACGGCCGGACGCTTTCTCGGCCAGGAGCGGGCGCGGCAACTGATGGACGGGCATGCCGGACAGCTGCTGGATGACGACCGGGTCATCACCATCGAACGCGAACTGACCGCTGTGGTCGGTGCGGGCATGGCGAGGCTGCTGGTGGAGGCCGCTCGCGACGGCGGTGCAGCGCCACTGGATGCGGTGACCCGTGCAGTCGGCGAAGCCACCCAGGTGCTGCGCTTCAACCAGCGCCTGCTGGAGGCGGCGCTGGAGAACATGAGCCAGGGCATCAGCGTGGTCGACGCGCAGCTGCAGTTGGTGGCTTGGAACAGTCAGTACGCCGCGTTGTTCAAGTTTCCGCCCGAGCTGCTACAAGTAGGACAGCCGGTGATCAACCTTACGGCTTGGGCGCTGGACGAACTGAAGATCGGCGAAGGACCCGGTGACTCCCGCGACAAGGCCTTGCAGCGCCGCGTGGCACACATGCAGCGCGGCACGCCGCATCTGTCCGAACGGATTTTCCCCGACAACACCATCGTCGAGATCCGTGGCAATCCAATGCCGGGCGGCGGTTACGTGGCCACCTTCACCGACGTCACTGCGTTCCGCCGGGCCGAGGAAGCACTCAAGCGCAGCAACGAAACCCTGGAGCGCCGCGTGCAGGACCGCACCGCACGGCTGGAACAGGCGGTGCACGAAGCCGAGCGCGCGAACGTTGCCAAGACACGCTTCCTGACTGCGGTCGGTCACGACCTTATCCAGCCACTGCATGCGGCGCAGTTGCTGACCGATGCGATGTCGCAGCACATCGAATCGGAGTTCCTCGACAGCTTCCTGCGCCAGATCCGCGGTGCGCTTGATTCCACCGATGACCTGCTATCCGGACTTCTGGATATCTCCCGGCTGGAAGGCGGTGGTCTGGTGGCCGATCCACGCGCGTTCGCGCTGTCGACCGTGCTCGATCCGCTCGCGCAGGAGTTCGCGGTGCTGGCGGCGGCACGCGGGCTGCAGTTCCGCTACCTGCGGACCCGTGCCTGGGTCCACACCGATCCGCTGCTGCTGCGCCGGGTGCTGCAGAATTTCCTTGCCAATGCCATCCGTTACACGCGCCATGGTGGCGTGCTGCTGGGCGTGCGCCGCCATGGCCATGCACTGTTGGTTGGCGTGCATGACAGTGGCCCCGGCATCGCGCCCGAGCAGCAGGCGATCGTGTTCGAGGAATTCCATCGCGGCGACCGCAGCAACGGCCAGGGACTGGGACTGGGCCTGACCATCGCGCAGCGCATCGCCGAGCTGCTCCATGCGCCGCTGCAGTTGCGCAGCGTGCTCGATCACGGCTCGACGTTCTCGATCAGCGTGGTGCGGGCAGCACCGCCGGCTGCCCCGCCCACGGAGCCCGCCGCAGCGGGTACCAGCACCGTCAAGGGCATCCGCGTGCTGGTGGTCGACAACGACGCGGACGCGCTGGAGGCGATGCGGCAGATGCTGCTGGCCTGGGGCTGCGAAGTGGTCGCGGTGCGTGCCGCCAGCGAGGTCGGCGTGTCAGCGCATGCGGCCGCGTTGTGGCTGTTCGACTACCACCTGGATGATGGCGATACCGGCGTGGCGCTCTGGCAGCGGCTGCAAGCCGAGCATGGGCAGCGGCCAACGGTCATTCTCAGCGCCGATACCGGCAGCGACACGCGCGAGGCGGTGCGTGCGGCAGGACTTTCACTGTTGAACAAGCCCTTCAAGCCACTGGCGCTGCGCTGGGCGATCAACCATCTGCTGGCAGCATCTGGCACAGCAACATCCTGAGAGATCAGGTGTCCTGGGTATCTTCAATCTGCCGGGACGGATCGGCCAGTCCCATTTCGTGCAGCACGCGGATCGCCTGTGCACGGTTGCGGACTCCCAGTCGCTCCATGATACGCGTCATGTGCGCCTTGACGGTGCGCAGCTGTACACCCAACCGGTCGGCGATCTGCTTGTTGAGCAGTCCTTCGGCCACCAGGCTCAGCACCTTGTACTGATGTGCGGACAGGCTGGCCAGGCGCGCGGCCAGGTCGGCATCCTTGCTGAAGGGCGCCACCCGCGCCACTGGCTCACGCAGCAGTGCAGGAATCCAGCGTTCGCCCTCCAGTACCGACCGCAGCGCGGACTGCAGCTCGTTCAGTCCGGAACTTTTGGGCAGGTAGCCGGCCGCGCCCAGGTCAACTGCGCGGCGGATCACCTGCGGCTCTTCGTTGGCCGAGACGATGATGATCGCCAGTCCCGGCTGCAATGCACGGATGGTCGCAAGGCCGGCAAGCCCATGGTTGCCGGGCATGTGCAGGTCCAGCAGCATCAGGTCGATCTGCTGGTGTTCCAGGACCTCGAGCACGCTGTCCAGCGAGTCGGCCTCGCTGATCTGCAGATCGGCGACCGCCTCTTCGGCCGCGCGATGCAGTGCCGCGCGGAACAAGGGATGGTCATCGGCGATGAGCAGGGTCGGCATGGCAAGGCGAGAGTAGCAAATCGTCTGCCGTTGGACAGGGGTACCTAGGTACGCTGGCGCGCTCAGGCGGGATTGCTAGTGTGGACGAATGAAGACCGGCCACTGACAGGCCGCCCACGAGGTCACCCCATGCCATTCGCTCCCGATGCCTCTGCCTATCCGCTGCTGATCAAGCAACTGCTGCACACGCCGCTTGCGGTGAATCCTGACCAGGAGATCGTCTATGGCGATTCGGTCCGCTTCGACTACCGCACCCTGCAGGCGCGCATCGGCCAGTTGGCCGGATTGCTGACTTCGCTGGGGGTGAAGCACGGCGATACGGTGGCGGTGATGGACTGGGACAGCAACCGCTATCTGGAAGCGTATTTCGCCGTGCCGATGATCGGCGCGGTGCTGATGATGGTGAACGTGCGCCTGGCGCCCGAGCAGATCGCCTATACGCTGAACCACAGCGGTGCACGGGTTATCCTCGCCAACCGTGAGTTCCTGGCGATACTGGAAGGCATCGACGGACAATTGCCGGACCTGCGCACGCGCATCCTGCTGGACGATGCCGGCGGCCCGTTGCCAGACGGTTTCGTGACCGAGTACGAGGCCGGTCTGCGGGCTGCCACTGCGACCACCCATTTCCCGGACTTCGACGAAAACACCCGCGCAACGGTGTTCTACACGACCGGCACCACCGGCCTGCCAAAAGGTGTCTACTTCAGCCATCGGCAGCTGGTCCTGCACTCGCTGACGGGGATGGCGGCGCTGGGCAGCGCGGCCAACCAGGGACGCCTGCACCGCGGCGATGTCTACATGCCGATCACCCCCATGTTCCACGTGCACGCTTGGGGCCTGCCGTATGTGGCGACACTGCTGGGCATCAAGCAGGTCTACCCCGGCCGTTATCTGCCAGCCAACCTGCTGGCATTGATTGCCCGCGAGAAAGTGACCTTCTCGCACTGCGTACCAACCATCCTGCACATGCTGCTGGAACACCCGCTCGCGGCGGAGACGGACCTGGGCAACTGGAAGGTGATCATCGGCGGCGCGGCCCTGCCGCGGGCATTGGCGCAGCGGGCACTGGCACGCGGCATCGACATCTTCGGTGGCTACGGCATGTCCGAGACCTGCCCGCTGCTGACCCTGGCGCAGATCGATGCGGATGCCGTGATTGATATGGATGAGGTTCTGTCGCTGCGAACCAAGGCCGGCATTCCGGTGCCGCTGGTGGACCTGCGCATTGTCGATCCGGACATGAACGATGTCGCCCACGATGGCATCGCCACCGGCGAGGTCGTGGTGCGGGCGCCCTGGCTCACCCAGGGCTACCTGCACAATCCGGATGCATCGGCGGCATTGTGGGCAGGCGGCTACCTGCACACCGGGGACATCGGCAACATCGACAGCGGCGGCTACCTGCGCGTGACCGACCGCATCAAGGATGTGATCAAGACCGGTGGCGAGTGGATCTCATCGCTTGCGCTGGAGGACATCATCGCGCTGCATCCGGCGGTCAGCGAGGTCGCGGTGATCGGTATCGCCGACACGAAATGGGGCGAGCGGCCGTTGCCGCTGGTGGTCAGGCAGCCGGGCAGTGAAGTAAGCGAGACAGAGATCATCGAACTGATCGCAGCCCGTAGCCGCGCCGGGGATATCTCACGTTATGCGATTCCGGAGCGGGTCAGTTTCGTGGATTCGATCGAGCGCACCAGCGTGGGCAAGATCAATAAGAAGAAGCTGCGGGGGCTGCATGATGTGGGCGTCAAGCCTTGGTGATCGATGTTCGAGCCCCAGGCTACTGGCAACGGCGCATCGTCGGCCAAGCGTAACAACGACATTTGACTGCCAATTCTATTGTGGAATTCGTATACATTTGTGTAAACCGACTTTCCGAAGGGCAACTCAAGGATGAATATGCGCGATAGGTTGGCCGAGCACATTGCTCGCCGCATCGGAGACTACCTCGAACTAGCGGGGCGCCCATGGCCCGGGGAAGAACAGGATCTGTATTGCTTTGTGCGAAGCATCGTTTCCGATGAACGGCTGCTTTGGAGCCTGCGTGAGGAACGACTGTGGGAATACCGTCTGGAACACAGAATGCTGGACATTTTCGAAGAACAGCAGCAGAGATTGGAACAGCATGTTTCCAAAGAAACTGCGTCCATTCTTAGGAGCATCGAGTCGATACGTTCGAGTGAAACGGCAGTTTGCCGATTCAGAGATGGGCCGCCAATGGGGGATTTCTCTCAGCTCATCGTTGCAGGAGGGCCATCATCGAAGGCGGTGGCGCAAGGCCGAGCCGTAGCTGACGACTTCCTGAAAAGCTGGTTACTAGACGCTGTCGAGATCACAATCCTTGATCCATTCCTGTTCAAGCGCGAAGCACCTTGGAGTGATACGCCCGAGACAGCAGACGAACGGGCTGCGGCTGAGGTGAAGTATGCCGATGATCTGCTGCAGGTGATCGGTAAGAACAAGAAGACTAATTTCATCTACAAAGGAAATCCGGGCAGATCCGACGGAGGGCCAATCAAAGTAACCCAAGGCGTCGCGAACCGATTTGCTGCTCGTATGGGCGAATTTAGAATGAAGCCTACGTTCTGCGTCGTCGACGATCTACACGATCGCGTCTGGATGAAGCGGGACGATCGCGCACGCTGGCACGCGTGCGCGGTGGGCACTTCTCGCGGCGGAGTTGGCAAACGCCCTACTTACATACTCCAGATGAGTCCTGAAGATTGTGCGGAGTACTTAAAATACGTCGAGTATCTGATAGGGACTGCTCAAAAGAGTCATGAAAGGCCGCTGGATTTCAAGCGGAAGCGCGCACGAGCTGGCTCCTAGCTACCGCTATTGGCACTCCCGGCGACATCAATTGGCCAGCAAATGTTGTGGCAGCCCCGTTCTGGGGCAACGGGCGTGGTGGGGGCGGGCCAGGATCTTTCCCGGAATCAAATCCGCGTCGTCGCCATGAACCGCTCGCGATCCTGCTGCGTGCGGCGGCGGATCTCTTCCAGCGCCTGGCTCTCGGTGGCCTGCAGCATCGCTTCGAACAGGCGCTGGAAGTGATGGCGCATCGCATTGCGCGCGGCCACCGGATCACGCGCACGCAAGGCTTCGAAGATCGCCATGTGCTCGTCGGCTCGGCTGGCGCCATCGTCATGGCAGACCCGCGAATAGACCTCGGTGACGCGCGGCAGCTCGCTGCGCATGCGCCAGATCTGCTGCACGAAGTACTCCACCACCGGATTGCCTGACAGGCGCGCAATGGTCAGATGGAAACGGCGATCGTACTCGCCGGCTTCCTCGTCACTCAGGTCGCGACGGCACAGCGCTTCGGCCAACACCTGCAGTTCGGCGATACCGGCATCATCCAGGTTGCTGGCGGCCAGCGCGGCAGCCTCGGCCTCGAATACCGCGCGGGCAGCGGTGAGGTCGAAGGCACTGACATCCGGCAACCCACCCGGGACCTGCGTCGGCCGCGGCTTCACATGCACGCCGGAGCCGATGCGGATGGCGATCCAACCCTGTGCTTCCAGTGCGATCTCGGCCTCGCGGATGGTCACCCGGCTGACGCCGAACCGTTCGGCCAGCTCACGTTCGCCCGGCAGGCGCGAGCCCGGCGGAAATTCGCCGTCCTCGATCAGCTTGCGTAGCTTGGCGGCGATGGTCTGGTAAAGGCGGTTGGCGGACATGCGGCTGACCCTTGGCGATTCCTTCCGGGTCCCTGCCCTGCCACCGCGGCCGGCAAGGGTCCGGTTGGAGCGACGGCGCGACCACTGGCCGCGCCGCCCTGTTCAGAACTTGTATCGTACACCGAAATACGCACGCCGCCCGTAGGTCACCACTTCGCGGAAGTTCCCATAAAGCGGCTGGTAGGCCACGCGCGGCTCGTTGGTCAGGTTCATCAGTTCCAGCGACAGCGACAACTGCTTGTTTACCCGGTAGCGCAGGCGCAGGTCGACGCTGGTGTTGTCGTCGTAGTAGCGGTTCTGCTGAGCGGTATTGCCAGTGAAGTCCTGGTAATAGTGCGAGCGGAACTTGCCGATGGCCTGGATGTTGAAGCGCCCAACGTCCCAGTAGATCGAACCGGACAGCACGTGCCGCGAGAAACCGCTCAGACCCGCCGGTGGCACGATGGCCGGAATGATCGTGCCATCACTGGCCAGCTGCTCGCCCAGCCGCGAATCCTGGGTCTGGTAGTCGGCATCGGCGTAGTTGTAGCTGACCTTGAAGCCCAGCCCGTCGAAAGGCTTGGGCAGGTACGACAGTCGATGGGTAGCGCTCAGCTCGAAGCCGGTCAGCGTGCTGTCTTCGTCGGTGGTCACCTGCTGCCGCACCGGCACGGTCACGCTCTGTCCATCGATGGTGTAGGTCTCCGGCACCAGCGCCGTGGCGGTGCCGCCGTTGAACTTTTTCCAGTACACCGCACCGGCCAGCAGGGTGTCCGGGTTCGGGTACCACTCCAGCGACAGGTCCCCGTTCCAGGACATCAGGGGTTGTGCAGCCGGGTTGCCACTGGCGCTGATGTCGTCCAGCGCATCGGCCAGATTGCCGTAGGTGGCATCGCTGCTGACGTTGATGGTGCGCCCTGCGCCCAGCGCGGCGATATCCGGCCGCGACATCGCGCGGTAGGCGCCGACCCGCAGCAACAGGTCCGGCCGCAGTTCGAAAGCCGCGTTCAGGCTGGGCAGCAGCTTGTCGTTGCCCGCCTTGAACACCTGGGTGCTGTAGTCGCCGGTGGGCTGCAGACGGATCGTACCGTCTCCGTTGTCTTCAATGCGCAGGCCGGTACGTACCCCTTCGGAACGCACATCGGTCTTCACCCAGCGCAGGCCCAGGTTGCCGGTCACCGGCAGCCCGAACAACGAGCTGCTGAACTCGCCCATCAGGTAGAGCGCGCGGGTCTTCTCGGTGATATCGACATTGTTCGGATCCTGGAAGCCCGGATCGAGGCCGCTGTCCAGGCTGCCACGGAACGACTGGTACAGGCAGTTCGGATCGAAGTAGGCCCAGGACGAAATCGTGTTGCCGCTGGCGGCATCCATGAAGTCATCCTGCGGGAACGGCGCGCGGCAGGCCTGGCTGGCGGCGATGATCTTCGCCTTGTCGGCCGCCACGCGCTGGTCGTAGTCGGTCACCAGGGTGTTGTCTCGCAGGCGGTAGTCGGCCTGGCTGGCGCGCACGCCGCCCTTGATGCGGGTGAAGAAGCCCGATTCCGGCATGAAGCTGGCATCGAAGCGGCCGGCCTTGATCTTGTGGTCGTTCTCCGTTGCGCTGGAAGTGACGCGCGCCGCGCCGGTGTAGGCGTCCCAGTTGTTGGGGTCGAAGTTCGGCGCCAGGGCAACACTGGGCACTTCGCCATGCCAGTCCCAGTCGTAGTCCACGAACCCGGTGGCGCCACTGCTGATGCCGGGCACGATAGCGTTGTTGACGTCGCGCTGGTTCGCGCGCAGCCGGGTCATGCGCTCGCTGTCGAGACGATTGGTGTGCGAGTAGGAAAGATCGGTGGACAGTTCCCACGCCGCGCTTGGCCGCAGGATCAGATTCAGGCCGCCGCCGGTGTATTCCTCTCCGCGCCAATAGCGATTGGAGGTGGAATCGATCGAAGTGCTGCCATGCAGGTGTCTCACGATACCCTCGTCGTCCACCTCGCGCTGGGTGATGCCGCGGCGCGCATTGGACAGGCTCAGGTCGCTGCGGTTCTCGTACCAGTTGCGCTGGGTGTGTTCGAAGTCGACATTCAATTCGACCACGTCATTGGGCCGCCACTGCAGTGCGGCAAACTCGCTCTGCCGATCGTTGCGCTCCTGCTTGAGGCGATAGATGCGACTGCTCGGCACCAGGTAATACGGCGCGCCGTTGGCGATGGCCTGCGCACTGACTTCGCCACAGTTGGCATTGGCCACGTTCTGCATGCCATCGCAGGCATACCAGGTGGAACCGCTGGTGATGCTCTCTTCCGGATCGGAACCTTCCAGGCGCTGGAAGCCCAGCGATATACCCAGCTTCTGCCCATTGCCGAACTCGAACTGGTCGATGTAGCTGGCGGTGCCGCGGTAGCCGATGCCGTCGTCGTCGCGGTACTTCTTGTCATACTCGGCCCAGCTGCCACGCATATCGATCTGCGCCGAGCGCTTGCCGTACTCCAATGGCCGTACCGTTTCCAGGCCGATGGTGCCGGCCACGCCACCTTCGATGATGTCGGCGCGCTGGGTCTTGTAGATGGCCACCGTGTTGATCAGCTCGGCCGGGAACATGTTGAAGTTGACCGAGCGGTCGCCACTGCCGTTGGTGATCTCGCGACCGTTGAAGTTGGTGCTGCTGAGGAAGGCGCCCAGGCCACGGATCGAGATCTCCGAGGCGCCGGTCTTGTCGCGGGTCGAGGCGGCACCGGTCAGGGTCTCGATGGCATCAGCCAGCGACGGCGCCGGCAGGTCGCCGATGTCGTCGGCGGAGAGCACATCGGCAATGACCGTGTCGTCGCGCTTCTTGTTGATCGAACTCTGCATGGACTCGCGGATGCCGGTGACCTGCACCTGGTCCAGCGTGGTGGGATCCTGCCCCGCCGCGTCCTTGCCAGACTGCGCCTGGGCAGTGGGTATGCCCGCCAATGCGGCGAGCAGCGCCACGATCAGCGGTGTGGGGGACAACGAGATGCTGTGCACTGCTCCGGCGGGTCGCCGCATGGTTTC
Source organism: Stenotrophomonas sp. GW821-FHT09E08 (assembly GCF_059416125.1). Classification (NCBI taxonomy): domain Bacteria; kingdom Pseudomonadati; phylum Pseudomonadota; class Gammaproteobacteria; order Lysobacterales; family Lysobacteraceae; genus Stenotrophomonas; species Stenotrophomonas sp. GW821-FHT09E08. The sequence goes on along the minus strand of NZ_JBWKOO010000009.1, from coordinate 65,259 downwards.
CTCCTCCCAAAGGATCGCCTGCACGGCAGGCGTGGGATGCAGCTTCGGCATGGCGACATGAAAATGTCAACCAACTGGTATGCAATTATTCAAATGCCTTTGTTTCATACCACTTGGTCGCCATTTAATGTGCTTGTGCAGCATGACTTTGCGCCAAATCCGGCTTACAAAGGACCCCGAAGTGGTATGCAAGCCCACCCTGAAACGACGGCAAGGCCGCCTCTGGAAGGATTTCATGCGCATTCGCTCGACTCACCAGCCAGGATCCAGTTATTTCATCGCAAAGTGCCTGACCACTGGCCTGGCAATTTGCCTGACCACTCAGACAGCGTCTGCGGCAAGCTGGCTGGTTCACGACATGGCCGAATTTGCGACGGCTTCGGCATCCCTGCAGCCAGGGGATGAAATCGTGCTGGCGGATGGCACCTGGGCCGACGCCCGCCTCCTGCTGAAAGGCCAAGGAACGGACGCAGCACCGATCGTGTTGCGCGCGCAGACGGCCGGCAAGGTCGTCCTCAGCGGACGCTCGGACCTGCGCCTGGCGGGTAGCTACCTGCAGGTGTCCAATCTGGTGTTCCGCAACGGCTACGCACCCGGCGACGCGGTGGTGGCGTTCCGCGAATCCAGCAAGGCGGTCGCCAGCAACAGCCGCGTCACCGGCCTGGTGATCGACGACTACACCAACCCCGATGCCAGCGACCAGGACTACTGGATTTCCTTCTATGGCAGCCACAACCGCCTCGACCACAGCCAGCTGCGCGGCAAGACCAATGCCGGCCCCACCGTGGTGGTGGTGCGCGATGCAACCCAAGGCCTGGACAACCAGCACCGTATCGACCACAACTGGTTCGGGCCGCGCCCGGCACTGGGCGTCAACGGTGGCGAAACGATACGCGTCGGCACCAGCGATACCTCACTGAGCGACTCCAACAGCACCGTGGAGAACAACTGGTTCGAAGGCTGCGACGGCGAGACCGAAATCATCAGCAACAAGTCGGGTGGCAATACCTATCGTGGCAACGTGTTCTACCGCTCGGCCGGCGCGCTCACGCTACGCCACGGCAACGGCAACCGCGTGATCGACAACGTGTTCCTGGGCGATGACAAGGCCGGCACCGGCGGCGTGCGCATCATCAATGCCGACCAGACCGTCAGCAACAACTACTTCGAACGGCTGGCCGGTTCCAGCAACCGTTCCGCGCTGGCGGTGATGGATGCGCAAGCCGATTCGCCGCTGTCCGGTTATGCGCCGGTGGTCAACGCCGCGATCAGCCGCAACACCTTCGTGGATGTGGCGAAGATCAGTTTCGGCGTCGGCCATGATGAAGCCAAGGGCATCGTGGTCGCCGCCAGCAACAGTCGCTTCACCGGCAACCTGATCGTCAACCGCACCAGCAGGAACCCGCCCAATGCCGCCAGTTCGCTGGCCGGCATCAGCTTCAGCGGCAACCTGCAGTCGCCGCAGGCCAGCCCGGTGTTCCCCGGCGGTGTCGAAGGCCGTGCGGTCACTCTGCAGCAGTCCGCCAATGCGTCGTGGGTACCCGCGCCTGCCCTGCCCACTGTCGGCGCCGATCCCGGCCTCGCAATGACCGCGCGCGAGGCGACCGGCGTGGACTGGTATCCCAAGGTGGGCGAGGTTGCCCTGTCACGCACCAGCACCGGAGTTGATCGATGAGGTTGCAACCGTTGTCCGTTTCCCTGGTCCTGGCCTTGACCGTTCCGTTCGCCCTGCTTCCCGCTGCGCCGCTGCTGGCGGCACCTTCGGCATCGGCGCGCCAGGCCGATGCCGCACCAGTGCTGGTGACTGCCGCGCAATGGCAGCAGATGGCCAGCGAAGGCAGCCGTTACCCGTGGTTTGCCAAGGAACAGGCACGCTCGCAGAAGACTCTGCAGAAGATGATGAAAGCCGGTATCGACGTGCCGGTGCCCAGGGACAAAGGCGGTGGCCGCACCCATGAACAGCACAAGCGCAACTACCAGGCGCTGCTTGCGGCCGGCACGCTGTACCGGCTGACCGGCGACCAGGCCTATGTTGATTACGCGCGCGACATGCTGCTGCAGTACGCGAAGCTCTACCCCACGCTTGGGCCGCACCCGGAAGGCCGCGGGCAGATTCCCGGCCGCGTGTTCTGGCAGGTACTGAACGATTCGGTGTGGCTGGTCAACGCCATCCAGGGTTACGACGCGATCCGTGATGCATTGTCCGCCGAGGATCGCAACACCATCGAATCGAAGGTGTTGCGACCGATGGCGGAGTTCCTGGTGAGCGAGCCGAAGAACTACGACCAGATCCACAACCATGCGACCTGGGCGGTGGCTGCGACCGGCATGACCGGCTACGTGCTGCGCGACCCGGAGCTGGTGGAGAAATCCCTGCGTGGCAGCCAGAAGAACGACCAGTTCGGCTTCCTGCGCCAGATCGACCTGCTGTTCTCGCCCGATGGCTATTACGAGGAAGGCCCCTACTACCAGCGCTATGCGTTGGCGCCGTTCCTGCTGTTCGCCAACGCCATCGAGCGCAACGAGCCGCAGCGGAAGATCTTCCAGCGTCGCGATGGCGTACTGCTGAAGGCAGTGGACGTGTTGGTGCAGACCAGCTACGGCGGCCTGTTCTTCCCGATCAACGACGCCATCCTCGACAAAGGCATCGATACCGAGGAGCTGGTGGCTGGCATCGGCATCGCCTATGCACGCACCGGCGACGATCGCTTGCTGTCGGTGGCACAGCAGCAGAAGCGCCTGCTGCTGTCGCCCGAAGGCCTGCAAGTGGCGCAGGCACTGGCCGCCAACAAGGCCAAGCCCTTCGATTATCGACCGATGCTGCTGCGCGACGGGCCCGACGGCGATCGCGGCGGCCTGGCGATCCTGCGCATGAACGGCGAACGCGGCCAGGCGCTGGTGCAGAAGGACACCATGCAGGGCATGGGCCATGGCCACTTCGACAAGCTCAACTGGCTGTTCTACGACAAAGGCAACCCGGTGGTGACCGACTACGGCGCCGCCCGCTTCCTCAACGTGGAAGCCAAGCGCGGCGGCATCTACCTGGCCGAGAACCGCAGCTGGGCCAAGCAGACCGTGGCCCACAACACCCTGGTGGTGGACGAGCAGAGCCACTTCAAGGGCGACTGGAAGCGCGGCGAGGAACATGCGCCGCAGGTGCGTTTCTTCCAGGCCGATGCCGATACCCAGATAGCCTCGGCAATGATGCGCGACGCCTACCCTGGCGTGGTCTTCACCCGTACCCAGGCACTGCTGCGCCACCCGGACCTTGCCCTTCCGGTGGTGCTGGACCTGATGCAGGTACACGGTGACAAGACCGCGCGCTACGACCTGCCGCTGCACTTCAACGGGCATATCGTCAGCACCGGCTTCGAGGCCGAACATTTCCCCGCACAGCGCCCGGTGCTGGGTGCGGACAACGGTTACCAGCACCTGTGGCTGGATGCGCGCAGCAAGCCTGGCAGCGAACCGCGCTCGCTGGCTTGGCTGCTGGATGGTCGCTTCTACACCTATCGTTTCGGCAGCAGCGCACCATCGCAGGCACTGCTGGTGGAAAGCGGCGCCAACGATCCCGAATTCAACCTGCGCCGTGAACCTGCACTGCTGCAGCGCGTGGAAGGACAGAAGGATGTGACTTTCTTCAGCGTGCTGGAACCCCACGGCGAGTACAACGGCACCGCCGAGTACGTGCACGGTGCCGACAGCCGCATCCGCGAGGTGGTGCGCACCCGTGGCAGCGACGCAGAAGTGATCGAGCTGCGCCTGGCCAGCGGTGCACGCATCGCGCTGGGCGTGGCCGACGACAGCAGCGCCAAGGGCGAGCACAGCGTGACCGTGGACGGCCATGCCTACCGCTGGAGCGGCAGCCACGCGCGCATCGACCGCAGCAAGGGTGATGGAAAATGAACGGCCCTGCTGTGGTGGCCAATCTGCGCAAGGTGCCGGTGCGGTCGGCCGTACGCTGGCTGATCGTTGGCCTGATCGCCGTGGCTACGGTCATCAACTACATCGACCGCAATGCGCTGGCGGTGATGTGGCCGGAAATCGCCAAGGAAGTAGGCGCGACCAAGGACGACTATGCCCTGCTGGTAACGGTGTTCATGCTGTTCTACGCCGCCGGCCAGTTCCTGTTCGGGCGCCTGTTCGACATGATCGGCACTCGGCTGGGTTTCGCCCTGTCGATCAGCGTGTGGTCGATCTCCATCGCTCTGCACTCGATCACCCATTCGATGCTGTCCTTCAGCCTGGTGAGGGCAATGCTCGGCATCAGCGAGGCAGGCGCGTGGCCCGGCGCGGTGAAGGCCAATGCCGAGTGGTTCCCGGCGCGCGAACGCGCGTTGGCGCAAGGCGTGTTCAACGCAGGTGCGTCGATCGGCGCGATCGTCTCCGCACCGGCCATCGCCGGCCTGTACCTGTGGCTGGGTTGGCGCGGCACCTTCGTGCTGGTTGGTGCGATCGGCTTCCTGTGGTTGCTGCCGTGGCTGTTCGTGTACCGAGCCGGGCCAGACAAGCATCCGTGGGTGAGCGATGCCGAACGCCGCTTGATCATGGAAGACCAGGCCGGGCAACAGACAGAGGCGGCGCCGAAGGCCAGCGTGCGCCAGCTGCTGGCCCATCGCCAGAGCTGGGGCATGCTCGCCTGTCGGTTCCTGCTGGACCCTATCTGGTGGTTGTTCGTGTCCTGGCTGCCGATCTACCTGGCTGAAACCTTCGGCTTCGACATCAAGCAGATCGGCCTGTTCGCCTGGGTGCCGTTTGTCGGCGCAATGCTGGGCAGCCTCAGCGGCGGCTGGCTGTCGGGTCGCATGATCCGCGCCGGGCACAGCGTGGACCGTGCACGCAAGCTGGCCATCACGCTGGGCTGCGTGATCATGGCCCCCGCCCTGCTGGGCGCGGTGCTGGCCAACCAGCCACTGCTGGCCGTGCTGGCGATCGCTGCGGTGCTGTTCGGCTTCCAGGTGGCCATCGGCAACATCCAGACCCTGCCCGGCGATCTGTTCGACGGTCGCTCGGTTGGCACGCTGGCCGGCCTGGGTGGCCTGGCGGCGGTCGCCGGCACCTTGATCACCACCTGGCTGGTGCCGGTGCTGACCCGCCACTCCTATGCCCCGATCTTCATCCTCGTCGCCGCGCTGGTGCCGCTGTCGCTGGCTGCACTGTGGTGGTGGACCGGGCCGATCCACAAGCTCGACCGTCGCGGCGGCTGAGCCTGGGTCTCCTTCTCTTCCAAGTACATCCATTCCCCCACAAACCAAGGAGTTTTCCGCATGTCGTTCCAGGACAAGGTGGCCATTGTCACCGGCGGTGGCCGCGATATCGGCCGCGCCGTCTCGATCAAGCTGGCCGCTGCAGGCGCCCGTGTCTGCCTCAATTACGCCAATGACGAAGCCAGTGCACTGGAGACGCTGGCGATCATCGAGGCGGCCGGCGGCCAGGCTATCGCCCATCGCGCCGACGTCACCGATGCCGCTGCCGTGGCCGGCCTGGTCGCTTCGGCACAGGCCGCGTTCGGCGAGCGCATCGACCTGCTGGTGAACGTGGCCGGTGGCATGGTGCAGCGTCGACCGCTGGCCGAGATCGACCCGGCGTTCTTCCACACCGTGATGGACCTGAACCTGACCTCGACCTACCTGACCACGCACGCGGTGGTGCCGCACATGCGCGAAGGCGCGGCCATCGTCAATTTCGCCTCGCAGGCCGGCCGTGATGGTGGTGGCCCTGGCGCGTCGATCTATGCCACCGCCAAGGCGGCGGTGATGACTTTCACCCGCGCCATGGCCAAGGAGCTGGGTCCGAAGGGCATCCGCGTGAACGCGCTGTGCTGCGGCATGATCGCCACCCGCTTCCATGACCAGTTCACCAAGCCGGAAGTGCGCACTGCGGTGGCGGGCGCCACTCCGCTGCGCCGCCAGGGCCTGCCGGAAGAAGCGGCGGATGCGGCGGTCTACCTGGCCTCGGATGCGGCGGCCTTCATCACCGGCGCGAACCTGGACGTCAACGGCGGCACCTACTTCTCCTGATACCTGACCGGACTCCTGCCCATGCAGCGCTGGACACTTCTACTTTCATTGACACTCTGTTCCGCCATGACCGCCCCCGCCGCATGGGCGGCGCCGGTCTGGGTTACCGCATGGACCGCGTCACCGGCACCCGACCGCAAGGACGGAATGCCCGAGGCACCGGTACAGTTCGCCGCGCAGACCGTGCGCCAGGACATGCGGATCGGCAGCCGTGGCGACGCGTTGCGGCTGCGCATCAGCAACGAACTCGGCACTGCGCCGTTACGGATCGAGGACCTGCGCGTAGGAGTGAAGAACGGCAAGTCCGCTCCTCTGCCGGTAACGGTGGATGGCCGCGCGGTCATCGAGGTGCCGGTGGGTGCCGCGCTGCTGAGCGACCCGGTACCGATGCCGGTGGCGCCGCTGCAGGAGATCAGCGTGACGGCCTACTTCCCGCAGCCTACCCATCCCGCCGTGCGCCGCACCGAAGTGCGGGTAGCGGACGGCAGGCAGACATCGGTCGCCGACAGCGTGCGCCTGAGCTACCAGCAGAACGTGTTCTCCGCGGTGCTCGTACAGCGTGCCGAACGCCCGCAGGTGATCGTGGCACTCGGCGATTCCATCACCGAAGGCGCCACCGCCCGCCGTGGCACCTTCAACCAGTGGCCGGAGCGCCTGGCGCAGCGCCTGCAGCAGGCCTGCCCGGACCGCTTCGTGGTGCTCAACCAGGGCATCAGCGGCAACAAACTGCTCGACCATGGCCGCAGCCACAGCGCCCTGTCACGTTTGGACCGCGATGTGATCGCGGTGGCCGATGCCGATCAGGTGATCCTGTTCGAAGGCATCAACGATATCCGCCATGGCGGCGGTACGCAGCCGGTGCCTGGACGCAGTGCGGCGGACATGCTGCTGGGCTATCAGCAGGTTGCAGCGCGACTGCATGTGCACGGCATCCGCGCCTGGTTGGGTACGTTGACGCCATTCGGCGGCTCCGAGCGCTATGAGCCGGTCTCCGCAGCGACCCGGAACGCGATCAACCAGTGGGCACGCGGCGGGAAGACCGGGTTCGATGGCATCATCGATTTCGATGCCGCAATGCGCGATACGAAGTCGCCCGAATCACTGCCGGCCGACATCACCCGCGACCACCTGCACCCCAATGACGAGGGCTACCGGCGCATGGCCGATGCCATCGATCTGCGCATGCTGGGCTGCACCCCTACCGAGTGAGAGAGAACCGATGAGCCGCGTCGTTTGTTTCGGTGAATTGCTGCTGCGCCTGGGCGCACCCGGTCGTGAACTGCTGCTGCAGACACCGCAGCTGCAGGTCCACGTGGGGGGCGCCGAGGCCAATGTAGCTGTCTCACTGGCCTGTCTCGGCCACGATGTGCAGATGGTCAGTGCGGTACCCGGCAACGCGCTGGGCCGGCATGCGGTGGCCGAGCTGCGACGGCATGGCGTGGGCGTGGCAGGTGTGCGCGAAGTCGACCGCGACCGCATGGGCCTATATTTCCTGGCCACCGGCGCACTGCAGCGCGCCAGTGAGGTGGTCTATGACCGGGCGGGTTCGGCATTCGCCAACGGTACCCTTGCCGACCATGACTGGCCGACACTGCTGCGTGATACGCAGTGGCTGCACCTTTCCGGCGTCAGTCCGGCCCTGGGCGCCAATGTTGCAGAATCCGTATTGAGCGCTGCACGAGCCGCACGCAAGGCAGGCGTGCGTGTGTCTTTCGACGGCAACTACCGCCCTTCGCTCTGGCAACGCTGGGGTGGCAACGCTGCCGCCATCCTGCGGGAGCTGTTCGCCGAAGCGGATATCATCTTTGCCGATCATCGCGATATCGAACTGGTGCTTGGGCTGCGCTTTGCCCAGGACGATGTGGTTGCCCGCGTTGAAGCCGCCGCAGCTGCCGCCTTCGCCAGCTTCCCGCAACTGCAGTGGCTGGCCTGTACCCAGCGCGAGCTGGTCAGCGCCGATCATCACGTACTGGGTGCGCTGCTGCTCGGGCGCGACGGCACCCGCGCACAGGCACCCTCGCGACCACTGCCCGGCATCGTTGACCGGATTGGTGGCGGCGATGCATTTGCGGCCGGGATCCTGCATGGCCTGGTGTCCGGGTTTGATGCAGAGAGCACCGTCCGTTTCGGTCTGGCCGCAGGCACATTGAAGCACTCCATTCCCGGGGACTTCAGTCCCGTGCGCGAGGCCGAAGTCTGGGCGCTGCTGGAGAGCGAGCAGTTCGACGTTCGGCGCTGATCGGACCGGTTGCCCGATTACTCTGCAGTCCGCGCCGCAGTGCCCTGATTGAGCCGAAGGTAGACGCTGCCGGTGCGGGTATCGAGCAGGAGATTGAACTGCTGCAGCGCCTCACTGCCAAGGATTCCTTCACCGCCGGAGCCATCGTCATCAAGGGTGATCGAGGCCTTGGCATCTTTCAGCTGCAGGCTTGAAATGGTCGCCACAGGCACGCGCACGTCCACCGCCCTGATCTTGCGGCCCGCGCTGCCGCTGAACTGTGATGTTCCCAACCGCTCCGGGAACGCCGCCTGCAGATCATGGGTAGCACCGAATGCATAGGCCAGATCGATGCTGCCATTGCTGCCCGTGTCCAGTGCAAGCCAGGGCATGAAGGTACTACTGCCGTTGCTGAGCGCGACCTGGATGGCCGGGGTATTGTCGATCCAGCGCACGTTGGCCCTGACATACCCGACGAGTTCGGGTAGATCGTCATGCACGCGCAGCACGCTGCGGTCGTAGTCGATCTCCAGAACCCTTCCCAGGAAGAAGGTCCAGCCCAGCACCGCATCGAAGGGTCTCCCCTGGTAGTCGATCACTACGGCTCCCATCGGTCGCCGCATGGCGCCGATCTGGACGGAGTTATGCGTGCTGTAGTCGAGAAAAGTCACTCCGTCGGAGCCGGTATTCTCGCTCTGGTCGTCAATGACCAGCTTTGCATCCTGTTGAACGTGCCTGGCAACCGCCAGCGCCGATGCGCCGGTATCGACGAGGAGGCGAAGCGGGCGCGAACCGTTGATTGCGCCTTCGACGTAGATCCGATGGTCTTTGCCCAGCTCGAAGGGGATCTCGGTGACCGCAGCGCTGGCCGTGAGCGGCCCCAGCAGGATCATCACCATGCATCGGAATGCTGCGCGAGGAATTGCATGCATTGAAAGGCTCCTTCCCAAAGCGTGGCGCAGCGGGCGCTGTGCTCATCGCGACTTGGATGCAGATGCCGATGAAAAGGTTTAACGCTCTGGTGCAATTGATTACCGAGCCGCCAGGCCCGGATCATTTGCCCGATATCCATGCTTCCAGTGCCGCAGTGTCTCTCATATCGCCCTCATACCGGCGATGGGGAACATGCGGTTGATTCGAACCACGCACCCGTCCCCGAAAAACCTTCATCGGCACCGAGATCCTGGCCAGCCCGCTGGGCAACCGTTCCGGCCGTACATCCATGTAAAGGCTGTCGGCCGAGGTCTCCACGCCTACCTGCTCTGCACCCAGCTGCTTCCACAGGTCCAGTGCATCCAGGCAGGCCGAGCCACAGGAGGCGTCGGCCAGCACCACCACCCTGCCGCTGCGCGCTGATCCGGCACGGACCGGCTTCGATGCCTCACCCGCCGGGATGCTGGAAGGGTCATGCCACAGCGCCTCCCCTCTCTCAGCCGCCTGTGTCATTCCCGCCGTCACGGTTTCCAGCATGCGCAGCAGCTCGGGCGATGCGTCGGGCGCCTGCTTCAACTTCTGCAGGAACCCGCGGAGCTGGGCGATGTTGGCATCGGACGTCCGCCATTCGACCCAGCTGTGGTCAGGCAGCGCATCCACGGCGGTACGCCCCCAGATCAATCGCGCCAGTTCAATGCTCCATTGCGAAGCACCGCCACTGTTGCCACGTACGTCGAGCACCACCAGCGGCGCCTGCTGAAGCGCTTCGGTTTTCAGCGAAAGCTGCTCAAGCAGGCCGGTCAGTTCCCTGAAGTTCTGCTCGGTCGGGTCGGCGTTGAAGCTGCTGGTAGTGATCCAGTAACCGTCATCGGGCATCGTGTGCCAATCATTGGCCGGGCGGAAACTGCGGCGGGTGTCGGCCAGGCGCTGCTTGCGGGTTTCCAGGTCAAGCGGCTTCCACTGCAGCGCATAGGCCTTCTCATGCCCACCCGCTCCGAAAATGCAGGAGTGCAGCGTAGTCACGAACGGATTGCCCTGGTCCAGCATCACTTCGCCGCCGGTCAGGATGCGGCTGGCCTGCAGATTCCAGCGCCCGCTGAAGTCACCCACCCGGCGTGCAGCCAGTGTCTGTGCATCAATGCCATCACACGACAGCAATCGCGCGCCCAGTGGCGGATGGCCCGGGCCACCCTCCACGGTCATGACCACCTGCCTGTCGCCGTCGAAGCCGGTCAGGAAGCCGGGCCAACGTGTCGGCAGCTCGGGTGCACCGGCAAGTGCATTGAGGCTGACATGGCCATCATTGAACGCCGCCGCATAGCCCTTCATCGCCCACCAGTACCCGGCGAAACTGCCGACACGGCCCGTACGTGAGCGTGCAAGCGCCAACGCATCGTCCAGCTGTGCAACGAAACCGGGATTCTGCCGGTCAACCATGCCTGGATGACTGCCGCGCATGGCCGCGTCGGCGGCATCCAGATCCTTCATCAGTGTGGCCGACCAGTCGGTCGGTGCATCCTGCGCGCCCGGAGCGGCAAGCAGCGCACCCATCAGCAGCCCCGTGATCGTCATCGATTCAACCCTGCCCTGGATCAATCTGCAGTCTGGCAGCTTTCCGGCCTGCGATGCCGAGCCCGCCGCAACGGGCGCGGCACCCCATCAATGCAACGGCACCTTCAGCACCGAAGGTGCATTGGCCGGCGAACTGAAGGTCACCGCACCACCGAGCTGGCTGATGCCCGCATAGCGCAGATCCACCGTATCGACCACCAGGGTCAGGCGGCTGCCGGCCGGAATGTTCCAGCTGCTCGCCTCCAGGCGCAGGTCGAGCGTCTTCGGCTGGCCCGGCGTGGCACCGCGTAGCGTGTAGGGCTTGTGGCTGATCAGCTGGCCATTGCCCAGCACATCTTCCGCGTACAGGTACGCATACAGTGTGGTGTTGGCGCGGCTGGGGGTGACGGTCACGCGCACTTCGGGGGCACCATCCAGGCGCCGTGCGCTCCAGTAGATCGGCCCCTGCCAGACACCGGCGGCATTGCGTCCCACGAACGGCACGTAGGCCCCCGGTGGCAGATTGATCATCTGCAGCGCGCCAGACGCCATCACGATGCCGGAGTTGGCGGCCGTCAGCAGGCCACTGCCGATGCGATAGTTCCAGCCCGTGGTACGCCCGTTCTCTGCCAGGCCACCGGTGGGCAGCAGCAGCCCGCCCGGTGCGGTCAGTCCGTAGCTGACGGCGCCACTGTTGGTAGCCTGCCAGTCCGGATAGCGGCTCCAGCTGCCCTTCTGCGACTTCAGCTGCACCGCCGCCTGGCGCTCGATCCCATTGGCCGTGCCTTTCAGGTAGTGATCGAACCACGCCCCCACCTGGTCATAGACCTCATTGGGAACACCCAGCGCACCGAAGGCCTCGTTGAGTGCGTGGTCGCCGTGGCGCAGCTGCAGCTGCTTGGGGCCCTTCAGGCGATTGAAGAAATCCACCAGCTGGCCCGGCGGGAACAGGCTGTCGTTGAACGCGTTGGCCAGGAAAATGGCTGGCTGGTTGGCGTTGATCTCGTCGATGCTGGCGCCGGGGCTGCGCTGAGCCGCAACCGGCAACAGCGAATCCACCGCGCCCTGGTAGTTGCCGAGCAGCACGCTGCGGTTGATGGTGGCCAGCTCCGCACCTGGGCGCCCCGTAGCCAGCCCGGCCGCCACCAGCAGGGCGATGCCCTGTGCGCTGGGGGTGTCGTTGCTGTACAGCGACGCCTGCAGGTCAGCCCAACCGCTCAGGGCCGCTACCGCCTTGATCCGCGGGTCGCGCGCCGCCGCCAGCAGGCTGGTGCCGGCGCCGTAGGAGATGCCGGAGACGCCGATCCGCGCCGGATCAGCCTGGGTGTTGTCCAGCGCCCAGTCGATCAGGGCGCTGACATCTTCGACCGTGGCCGGTCCGGCAATGTCGATGGCGCCGCCCGATTCCCAGAAGCCGCGCGAACTGTAGCTGATGACCACGTAGCCACGTCGCGCCAATGACTGTGCCACGCCCACATATTCCACGCTCGGAACTGCCCAGCTGCTGGGCATCACCAGCAGCGGATAGCGGCCGCTGCCCGCGTCCTGCGGTTCGATGACGAAGGCTCCGAGAGGCGTTCCATCCCAGCTGGGAATGGTGCGGTGGGTAGTCTTGACCGTGGCCGCCCAGGCGGTGGGCGCCAGCCCTGTCAGCAGGATCAACAGCAGCAATATCTTGCGCATCGTCGTCTGTCCCCGTCGTTGGTGGTGCAACGGGTCGGACCGTACCAGTGCGAATGGTGGCTGACAACTTGCGACGCAGCATGACGTTCGCGGCATGTTGCGCGCGGTTGCTGGCTGAACAGGGGGCGATACCTGCCCCCTGCCCGACCGTGCGCTTACAGATCCACGCCGAAGCCCATGCCGGCCGACTTCTCGCCGTTGCTGAAGGCACCGCCCAGGGAGAACGAGGCGCGCTCGCCGATGCGCTTGCCGTAACCGACCGACAGCGCCTGCTCACCGCCCTGGAAGCCGGCGCCGACGGCGATGCGGCCGCGCGGACTCTGCGAACCAGCGGCGTTGATGGCCATGTTCAACATCGCCGAACTCATCGCACCCATGCGATCGATGCGCTGGTCCTGGTGGCGCAGGCGACGCTCCATCTCCTGCCGCAGGCCGTTGTTGTCCAGCGAGAACTGGGCCAGGCGCTGATCGGTGTAGGCATTGGCAGTGGTTACCGCCTGCGCGGACTTGGTATCGGTGTAGGTGTTGGCCGATGAAAGCGTGCTGGCGCTGCTGGCGTCCGTGTAGGCCTTGGAGGTGGTCACCGCGGCTGCAGCCTTCGTATCTGCGTAGCCATTGGCTGAAGAGAGCGTTGCCGCGCTGCTCGCATCGGTATACGCGTTGACCGAATTGACCGTGGCTGTGGCGCGCGCATCGGCATAGCTGTTGGCCGACGACAGCGTACTGGCGTTGGCGGTGTTCATCTGGTTGAGGTTGACCGCATCGGTGCCCTGGGTGGCGGCAGCAACGTTGGTCAACTGGCGTTCGTTGCCGGCACTGCCAACGGATACGGAATTGGCACGGTCAGCCACTGATCCATTACCGAGTGCGACGCTGTCGTTGGCGGTGGCCACCGCGCCGTTGCCAACGGCGCTGCTGTTGGCGCCGCTGGCTTCGGACAGGCTGCCCACGGCCGTGCTGTTCTCGCCGGTGGCATTGCTGCCGGCACCCGATGCCGTGGCGAACGAGCCGCTGGCGGAGCTGCCCGAGCCGCTGGCGCTGCTGAAGTCGCCGCTGGCGGTCGAACTGTCGCCGATCGCACTGCTGTTGGCACCCGTGGCCGATGCGCCTACGCCCACGGCAGCGCTCTGGTTGCCCGAGGCACTGCTGGCAGCGCCGATGGCGGTGCTTCCGGTGCCGCTGGCACTGGCACCGGTACCCACAGCGGCCGAGAGATCGCCGCTGGCATCGGCACCATTGCCGCAGGCCATCGAGGCGGCACCGCCGGCACTGGCGCCGCCGTTGGACACGCCGCCGAAACCATCGTCCAGCTGGCAGGTATCGCCGGCCCACGCCGGCGCGGTTGCCATGGCCAGCGCCACGGCAAGGATGTGCTTGTGCATCGTCTTCACGGTACCCCCAAGGTCCATCAAGGAAGGTTCCCGGCCAGCGCCGGAAACAGTTGGATCCGGGCCGGCCCCTGCGCAGGGCCGGTCCGGGTGCCCGCGTCGCCCTACGGCGTCACGGTCAACGCCACGCGTACGGCGGTCTTCGGCGTGATCGGGTCGTTGCTGCCCACGCAGACGAAGCCGGAGTAGCTGCCGAGTGCAAGCCCGGCGGCGCTGATCGATACCTGCGTGGCCTGGTTGCCACCGGCCACGATGCGGCCCAGGGCACGGGTCGGTGCGCCGATCCAGGTGGCACCGCAGGAATTGCTGCCGCCGAGGCCGAACGCCAGGCCAGGTGCACCACTGGTGGCCGACCACGCACCGCTGCCATCAGGGTTGATGATCGCGCTTCGGTAGACGTTGTCGCCGCTGGTGGCATTGAACCAGAACCAGCTGGTTGCCAGCGGCGCACGCACCGAAACCACCAACCAGTAGCGCCCTGCCGCCAGGTTCACGTTCTGTCCCGCTGCCGCCAGGTCCAGGTTGATGCTGGCAAAGCCGGACGTGCTTACACCAACACCGGTTGCCGATGAGGTGTATGACCACACCGCCAGTTGCGGGCTGGATTCCGGATTGCCTTCCGGATTGCCGGCGACATCGCGGTAGATCGACCAGTTGATGTTGGTCGAAGTGGCCAGGCTGCCACCGTTGACGAAACCATCGGCGACGATGCGCCTGATGCCGGTTGCCTCGCCGAGGGTGAAGTCATCTGCGGACAGCTGCGCGCGTGCGCCGACCGTGGCAGCGTCGGTGAAACGCGTGGAGCGGCGGCCATTGGCATTGTTCGGTGCCTGTGCGACCAGGGTGCGCGTACCCACGCCGGTGTTGTCGATCTGCCATTCCAGCGGCGAGCCACCCGTGTTGGCGATCTGCAGGTTCAACAGGCCGTTGCCACCGGCCGGCAGGCTCAGCGTGTTCGACGGCGGCGTGGCTGCGATCTGCGGCGGCGGTACCGAAACCGCAATCGGCAAGCGCAGCAGCGGCTGGCTGGTATCGCCGCCCTGCGGTGCCAGAGTCAGCCTGGCGAAACGCCAGCTGCCATCGTTGGGTACCGATCCGGTGGTGACGATCACCCGCACCGCCTTGCTCTCGCCCGGCGCAAGGGTGAAGACCGACGGCGAGACAACGGCGGTCAAGCCCTGCACCTTCGCCGTCCAGGTCTGCCGGGTCGGCAGCACGTTGCGGAACACGCGGGTGAAGGTGCAACTGTCGGTGCAGGTGCGCTTGCCCATGCTGGCGATGTTGAGCGAAGCCACGTTGCCACCGTTGCCTGGATCGGCAGCGAAGAAGTTGGCCTTGGTTTCATTCAGCACCAACCCCGCGCGCAGCGCCTGGTCGACCTGGATACGACCGGCACCCATCGCAAACGCATCGGCCGGTGTCACGCCGTCCTCCTTCAGCACGTCCTGGCGTGCGGTCATCATCAATGCCGAACGTACTTCCTGCACGGTCCAGTCCGGACGGGCCTGGCGCAACAGGGCAGCGGCGCCGGCATGGTGCGGCGAGGCCATCGAGGTTCCGTCCATCAGGCCAACGGCATTTTCCGAACCGGTCACTTCATTGCCAGCGACCACGGCGAGCACGCGCACACCCGGCGCAGTGACGTCTGGCTTCACCAGATCGAAGATGCCGGCGGGACCACGCGAGCTGAAATCGCCCAGTACGTCCGGCGTGTTGCTGACCTTGGTCGCCGGATAGGCGATGCCAGCGGTGGCGGTGTTGCCGACGCTGCTGGCAAAGGCCCGCAGCGCGTCGGCGTCGGCCTGATCGATGGCGAAGGCCGGAATCGAGGCCCCGGCAACGTTCGGCAGGATCGGCGTCGGCTGGTTGTTGCCGATCAGTACCGCGATCGCACCCGCGGCGGCGGCATTGTTGACCTTGTCGCTGAAGTTGCACGAGCCACGACGGATCACCGCAATCGCACCCTGGAAGGTGCTGGCCGGGAAGGCCGTACAACCATCGTTGGCGCTGTCGATGCCGGCACTGACGCGTAGCGGCGTGGTCGCTGCAATCGGCGTACTGAACGGCACGCCACCCGAACCTTCGGTCAGCAGAATGACGCCCAGTGCGGGCGGTACGCTGCCCGGGCCACTGACCGCCGCATACAGTTCGATGTCACCACGGCCATGGGTGGCGGCGGCCGTGCTGCCGGTCCACGGTTCCAGATGGCCCATCGTGTTCGGGCCCGGACCGGAGTTGCCGGCCGAGGTCGCGACGTAGATCCCTGCGTCCGACGCGTTGAGGAACGCCAGCGACACCGCTTCACCCCACGGTGCAGTGCCGCCGGCAATGGAGTAGTTGATGACATCGACCACGCCATCGGCCAGCGCCTGGTTCACCGCCGCCAGTGTCGACGTGTTCGGGCACAGGCCGCGGCCTGTGGAGATCTCGGTGTAGCAGGTGTCGTAGGCGATGATGTTGGCGCGCGGCGCAACACCGGAAATATGGATCTGGTTGCCGCGATACGACGCCATGTGCGGATTGCCAGCCGCAGTCGATGCGGTGTGGCTGCCATGACCATTGGTATCGCCGAAACCGGGTTCCTCGCGGACATCGGCCACGCCGCACTGGTTACCCGGTGCGGCGCAGACAAAGTCGTAGCCGCCGATCAGCTTGCTGTTGCAGCGGCCCTCATCGGCGCCACCAGGCGCACAGGTGCCCAGGTAATTGCCCGCGCCCAGCGGGTTGATGTGCTCGTAGCCGTCTTCGGCGCGGGCAGTGAACGCAGGACTACCGAAATTGATACCCGAATCGATGACGCCGATGACGATGCCCTCGCCACGGAATGGTGTGGGTGAGGCGCTCCACAGTGCCGACGCGCCGATCAGGCCCGGTCCGACGTCGGTGTCCTGCTCATACTCGCGGTACTCTTCCACCAGCTGCACGTCCGGCAATGCACGTACGCGCTCGGCTTCCTGCGGATTCATCTGCAGCACCGATGCATTGATCGCGTGCTGCATGCGGCGCTCCACCTTCACGCTGCGACCGAGTGCCGAGTTGATGCGCGCTTCGTGCTGGCTCTGGCGGTCAGCCAGAAACCGTACGTAGTCACGTGAGCGGGCACCCTGCACCGCGATACGGTCGGTGGCAACGCTGCCGGTGGCTGCCGCTGCGCGCGCGGCACTGGCGGAGGGACGTTTGCGTTCCGGTGCGGGAAGACCCTGGATGTCACCCTTGTAGGTGGCCAATGGCTCTTCGCGGTACACCACGATGTAGCGGTGCGAGAGCTCGCCCAGTCCGCTTCCTGGCCCGGCGGCAGCGGGCGCAGCAGGACCACCGGCGCGCGCATCCAGCGAGGGATTACCCGTCTTTGACGGCGTCGACGGGGCCATTCCGCCTACACTCACCGCCGCCGCAGCCAATGCCGCACCTGCGACCAGGCCTAGTGCGATCCACTTGTTTCGTTTGATCCATGCATTGCGCATCAAATACCCCTTCCATTGAAAGCCCGAGATGCACGCCGGCGTCAGCGCCGGCGCTGTGATGTCTGGTGCTTCAATTGCAGGTGCGACGCGTAGTCCCCGACGCCGTGCACCCCGCTACCCCCCGGTAGCGGAATCGACACTACCTTAAAATTTGACGTGGTGCACAGTTTTTGATGACACGGCGATGACGCCCCTTCGATACGCACTGGTATGGGTGATGCCATGAGCAGCAGTGCGGCGCTGCACCGCTGAAATGCCCTAGCACGCGCGCGTTTCATCCACGTGCCACGAAATCTGACACAGGTCCGGTGGTTGCGCGCGGTCACAGCTTCGCCCTTTCGTCGTTGACCGAAAGGCGACAGCTTGTGACGCTTACGACACCGCACGGCCTCCGCGGCCCTGTCATCGCGGTTACGCCCCACGCATTCCGCACTACCCGACTCCGCAGTGTCCTCACATGACCTCGCCCCCGCACGGTCGTGGCGGACGGCTGCGCCCTGAACTTCTGCTGGAGAACCGCAATGCGCCTTGCAAGCTTCTTCTTCGTGTTCATCCTCAGCGCCTTCGCCGGCGCTGCCCAGGCCCAGGTCGTTACTCTCAACAAGGGCGGCTTCGTGCTGACGTACGACTGCAGCATCCACAGCGCAACCCGCTACGAGTACACGCTCACCGCCGACACCGGCTCCGCCGCTCGCCCGTCCAGCTTCTACAAGGACCCGGACCTGCCGGCCGGTTGCCTCGGCCAGAACAGCACCGCGTCGTATGCCAGCATCCGCAGCGGCTATGACCGCGGTCACCTGGTGACCTCCAACCACATGGACTACAACGCGACCTACATCCGTCGCGCCAACTACATGACCAACATCGTTCCGCAGGTGTCCAGCTTCAACCAGGGCATCTGGGTGAAGGCCGAGAACGTGGCCGAATGCTACCGCGACATCGCGCCGGTGGATGTCTATGGCGGCGTGGTCTATGGCGATGCCTCCAATGACTACTTCCTGGCCAGCCACGGTATTCCCACGCCGGAGTTCTTCTGGAAGACCGTCATCACCCGTGACCCGAACACCGGTACCGCCAAGGCGATCAGCTGGATCATCCCCAATGAGGCCAACCTCGGCAGCCTGGACAACTATCTGGTGACCATCGCCGACCTGGAAGAGCTGCTCGGTGCCAGCTACGTGGCCATCAATGCGCCGGCTTCGCTCAAGAACATGCTGCCGGCCACCACCTGGCCGCAGCCGACGGGCTGTGATCTGGGCTGATCATCCTGTTGGAAGGACGCGGGGTGCTCGGCATGGCCACGGGTGCCCCGCTTGCGCGGCTGTGGGAAAATGACGGGTGATTGCCCCGCTGCATTGCCCCAGGAGTTGTAGATGTCCCGTTTCCCCTTCGATGCCGTGCTGTTCGACTGCGATGGCGTACTGGTTGATTCCGAGCCGCTGGTAGCCCGCGTGCTCTCGGAGATGCTGACCGAGCGCGGCTGGCCGCTGACCCCGGCGCAGGCCGGTGAGGTGTTCCTGGGCCAGTCCGTGGCCCACCTGGCCGGACTGATCGAAGAACGCACCGGCAAGCCATTCACCGAAGAATGGCTGGAAGCATTCCGCCAGCAGCGCAACCGGGCACTGGAACGCGACCTGGTTGCAATCCAGGGTGCACCCGAGGCGGTGCGTGCGATCGCCGTCGCCACCGGCGGAAGGATTGCCTGTGCGTCCGGTGCGGACCTGCACAAGGTGAAGCTGCAACTGGGCAAGGTTGGCATCCTCGACGCCTTCGGTGCCCACGTGTTCAGCGGCCAGGACATGCCGCACACCAAACCCCATCCGGATGTCTATCTGGCCGCCGCCGCTGCGCTGGGCGTGGACCCGAAACGCTGCGCGGTGATCGAGGACACCGTTACCGGTGCAACCGCCGGTGTGGCCGCCGGCGCCACCGTGTTCGGCTTCAGCGAAGGCGGTCCGCACCACAGTACGCCGGAGGCCCTGCGTGCCGCGGGTGCGCAGGTGATCTTCCAACGCATGGAAGACCTGCCCGCCCTGCTTGCCACCCACGCGGTCGACGCAGTCGCCTGATCCGTTCTCAGCCCGCAGCGCCCAGCGAGGCGCTGCGGCTCTTGCCTGCGTAATGCAGGGCAAACAGATACAGGCCGGTCAACAGCTGCAGGAACAAGGGTGGCAGCGGCGCATAGGTAATCCACGCCGGTGGCTCGCCCTGCCCCATCGCGCGCGCCACGAAATTGGCGATCACCGCCAGCGTGAAAACGATCGATGTCCAGCGGTGCACAGGCCGTGCCCAGTGGCCGCGGCTCATTGCTGGCGCCTCGCCTCGGAGTGCGCTTCGATCATTTTCCAGCCATTGCCGGATGGATCACGGAATCCCGCATCCACCGCACCATAGCGTTCAATAGGCTCCTGGGTGAACTCGACACCCTTCGCCTGCCATTCCACATGGCGTGCCCGGCAGTCCTCAACCGCCAGCACCAGCGGCGGCATCGCGCCCTTGGCCACCAGCTGCTGCAGCGCCAGAGCCGTGGCCGCGTCATGGGTGGGCGGACCCGGCACGAACAGACCCAGCTGGAAACCGTCCTGGCCGGGGCTGCGTATGGTAAGCCAGCGATAGCTGCCATTGCGTACGTCGGTGTGCACCTCAAAGCCAAGCGTGTCGACGTAGAACGCAAGCGCTTCGTCCTGGTCGCGCACATACAGGCCGACCGTGTTCACAGTGTTTGTCATGGGACCTCCCTCAGGTGCGGTCCACGTTAGCAACCCGTTGCCGGCGGCGCTTCTCCAAAACTGCGGTATTGGCCGGCGACCGTCCCCATGAATGCGGGAATTCGTGATAGTGCTCTTTTTCCAGAATTATTAAGTGCGCATTATGTGATATCAATCACTCAAAGCGTTTCAGCAGACGTGCGATAAGGGCCGCGACTCCCCACCCCGCTGCACGTCTGCACCTCCCTGGAGCGCGCCATGCAGGATGTCTCGCCGCACCAATGCAAGGTGGTATCCGAACGAAACTGGTCGCTCAGCACCTTCATGGAATTCTATGAGCGCGTGCTGAGCCCACGAATATTCCGTCCTTACGGAAAACTGCTGGCGCAGGAGATCGCTGCGGACATCCGTGCCGCACCGGGTGCTACCGACATCCTGGAGGTCGCCTGCGGAACAGGGGTAATAACGGCCAACCTGTACCAGAACCTGGCCAAGCCGCTGGGCCTCAACCTGGTCGCCACGGACCTGTCGGCGATCGCGGTGGACGTGGCCCGGAATGTATTGAGCGCCGAACTTCAACATGACGTCCCACTACTTTCCGACGTCGACATGGCCGAGCTGCCCTTCGCGGACAACAGCTTCGACATCATCGTGTGTGGTTTCGGCTTGATGTTCCCTCCCGACAAGGCCCGGGTTGCCCGCGAGTTCAGGCGCGTACTTCGCCCAGGAGGCAGGGTCTACGCTACGGCGTTCCACTACAACCAGTTGTTTGAACTGGCACGCCAGCAGTCGCAGAGGCACTTCGGCATGCCATCGCGACTGATGGATGCGGCCCTGAGCCTGACCGATCCGTCCCCCATCACGCGCGCCTTCGCGATCGAGGGGCTGGACCGCAGCGACGGCGAATGCGCCGCTCTCCGCCCGCTCGCGTTCTCGCTTGGCGAAGCTGATGCCCGCGAGTTCCTCTTCAACGCGTGCATCCTGCTGGAGGAGTTCAATCAGTGCGATACCCCCAGCCGGGAACGCTACCTCGATGCGATGATGGAGGCGATCCATGTACAGGTCCCCGACCAGTGCTATCGGGTGGAGGCCTGGCTGATACGCGGCAGGGTGGATCCGAGGGGCGTGGCCCTGCCAACGGTCATTCCGCCCGTTGATTTCCGGCCCTTGCTCGAGTTCCGCAACCTCTCGCGCCTGACGACGTCGCCGTGCCCCACGGGCTCGCAAGCTCCATCCTGCGCGCAGGCCGCGGCGGCCTTCCACGATGCCAAGGTGCAGTTCCTCGCCGACCATCCCGCTTATCCCGAGCACCAGGTCGAGGCAATGCGCCAGCAGGAGTACGCGCGGCTAGATGAGCAACAAGTGACCTACCTGGATCATGTGGGCGGAACGCTGCCACCTGACAGCCTGCTTGAGCAGGACTACCAGGCGCTCAAGAAGACCATTCTCGGTAATCCGCACAGTGGATCGAAGGCGTCCCATGCTGCCTACCAGAAGGCCTGCGATGAGATCTACGCCTTCTTCGGATGCACGTCGGAGGAGTACGAGATCATCTTTACCGCCAATGCCAGCAGTGCGATCCGGCTGGTGGCCGAATCATTCCCCTTCCAGCAGGGTTCGCAGCTACTGCTGACCAAGGACAACCACACATCGGTGCATGGCTTGCGCGAGTACGCCACCTCGAAGGGGGCGATGGTGAAGTACATCCCCCTGGACGATGACCTGCTGCTGCATGACGGGCTGATGGAGCGTGCGTTGCAACGGCTCCAGCGCGGTGCGCCGCACCTGCTGGCATTCCCGGCGCAGTCCAATGCGACCGGCGTCCGCCACGATCTGGCGTGGATCGGGAAGGCCCAGCAGCAGGGCGCGTGGGTGCTGTGTGATGCGGCTGCCTGGGTTCCGCAATCACGGCTGGACTGCACGATCCATCGTCCCGACTTTGTCGTAGCTTCCTTCTACAAGATCTTCGGCTACCCCACCGGCGCAGGTTGCCTGCTTGCCCGGCGGGCCGCCCTCGGCATGCTAAAGCCACCCTCCTTCGCGGGCGGAGGCGTCTGCTACTACTCGGGACCGTGGTCGCCCACTGACCGCCTGCTCTACCGCGACGCCGGCCAGCGTTTCGAAGTGGGCACGCCCAACTATGCGGCCTTCCCGGCGATCGCCAGAGGCTTCGAGTTCATCGCCGAGATGGGCGGCGTAGAAGCGCTGGCCCAGCGCTCAAGCGCCCTGGCGGCGTGGACAGACGCGCGATTGTCATCACTTCGCCACCGCATCAAGGGTGACCTGCCGCTGTGCCGGATCTATGGGCCGCCTCCCGCGCTCAAGGGCGCAACACTAATGCTGAACTTCTTCGACTGCTATGGCTCGATCATGCCGCACGCACGCATCAAGCGCGCCGCAGAGCGTTTCGGCATAACCCTGCGCAACGGCTGTTTCTGCAACCTCGGTGCCGTGCAGCAGGCGACCTACGCGACGGCAGGCGCCGAACACTGCGAACTGGACAAGACCGGGAAGATCCTCGACTGCAAGACCTTCGACGAGAAAATCCTCGAGAAGGGAGATTGCGGTGCGGTCAGGATTTCATTCGGGCTCGGATCCAATTTCGCCGACGCCTACCGCTTCTGCCTGTTCGCCAGCTGCCTGCTGGATACTGATGTCTCCTGGTTGGAGGACCCGGCAGAGGAGACGCCAGCGGCAAAGGCGGACCTGCTGATGGCCGGCACAGTGCCAGCCTGATGCTCTGCGAGGGCACTCCCGCAGGCGCATCGCGGGAGGTCGCTCACGCGGGCCCTTCGCCGGCAACTTCGGCACGACGGCGCTTTTCCAGCACCGCGATGTTCAGGTCCGGGCGCTGCGCGGCACGTGCGTGGCATTCCGGCACAGTGGCGGGTATCGATTGGCCGGCGCGCTCGCGCTCCCGCACATTGCCCGGACTATCGCCGGTGATGTCACGGAAGATGCGGCCGAACGTACCCAGGCTGGACCAGCCGGTCCGGGCGGCGATCTCGGTCACCGGCAGATTGGTGTCGCGCAGCAGGGCCACCGCCCGTTCGATCCGGCGGCTGAGCAGGTAGCGGTGTGGCGGCAGCCCGAAGGCCTGCTTGAACGAGCGCGCGAAGTGCGCCGGCGATACCGCACTGACCTCGGCCAGGCGCGCGACCGACCACTCTTCGTGGCTGGCGCGGTCCATCCGGTCCTTGGCACGCAGCAGGCGTCGCAGTAGTTCGGGGCTCTGGTTCATTTCACACGCACGCCTGCGAAGCGGGTTCCGGGTGCCCAGCCTGTGCTGCCACCCTCGCCACGTCAATCGACCGGCTCAGCGCTGCGCAGGCAGTTCCAGCCGGTGCTTGCGGCACAGCCGATACACCGTGACCCGCGAGATCTGCATCTGCCGCGCGCACTCGGAGACGTTGTAGCCGGTCTGGCGCAGGGTCTGCAGCAGCACATCGCGCTCGGCCTGGCCGCGTGCGTCGTGCAGCATTGCACCCGGCAAGCTCGGGGCCGGTGCGCCCAGTTCCAGATCGCGCTCGCTGATCAGCTCGCCCTCGGCCATGATCGCCGCCCGCTGCACGCGATTGAGCAGTTCGCGTACGTTGCCGGGCCAGTCGAAGCGCCGCAGGGCCTGCAACGCTGCCGGGGCGAAGCCACGTGCGCGCACCGCATGGCGCAGGCGGAAGCAGCGCAGGAAGTGCTCGGCCAACAGCTGCACGTCGCCTCCGCGCTCGCGCAGCGGCGGCATCGGCAGCCGCAACACGTTGAGCCGGTAGTAAAGATCACTGCGGAACCGCCCCTGCGCCACCGCCTGCTCCAGCTCGACATGGGTCGCGGCAAGCACCCGCACATCGGCGCGCAGGGACTGGCTGCTGCCGACACGCTCGAAGGTGCCCTCCTGCAGCACCCGCAGCAGGCTGGTCTGTGCTTCGGCGGGCAGGTCGCCCACCTCATCGAGGAAGACGGTGCCACCATGGGCCGACTCGAACACGCCAATCTGGCGCTTGTCGGCACCGGTGAAGGAACCGCGCTCGTGCCCGAACAGTTCCGATTGCACCAGGTTGGCCGGGATCGCACCGCAGTTGACCGCAATGAACGGCTTGCCGGCGCGACCTGACAGCGCGTGCAGTGCATGCGCTGCCAGCTCCTTGCCGGTGCCGGTCTCGCCGGTGACCAGCACCGGCAACTCCACCGGTGCGAACTTGTGCAGGACGGTACGCACCGCGTGCAGTGCCGGGCTCTCGCCGATCAGTGCACGTGGCGTGCTGCCATTGCACGCTTCATCTGGCGGCGGGTCGTCAGCATCGAACTGCTGGCGCATTGCGCTGACCATGTCCTGCAACCCGAACGGCAACGTAAAACGTGCCAGGCAGCGCTGCAGCAACGGCAACCACGCGGGCGGAACGGCACCTGGACTCGGCGGCATTACCGCCAGCCACGGCAGGTGCTGATGTTGCTCGATCCACGGCAGCAGCAGTTGCAGCGCGGCTGCATCCAGGTGCCGTAGATCAAGCACGGCGAGCAAACGATCGCGTCCACGCAGGCCGATCGCCATGGCCGGATCAGGATGGATGCTGCGCACATACCAGCCTGCCGCAGCCAGCGCACTGCGCTCGCTGGCCGACGGCTCACCAAACCACAGCACGCAACGTGATGTAGAAGCTTCCGGGACCGCTGCCATGCTTCCCCCAGCATCCGGACACCGTCGGCGGACTGTCAGCCAATCACCGGCGTGCCACCCTCCGCCGAGACCTCTACGGCCACCGCGGCGGCCTTTGTTAGGCGGATCCTAGCGCTTCGCTAAACGGCAGCGCAATGAGCGCCGCGTCAAGGAATGCTCGGCTGAAGCCGCACCGTTGCAGTCCGCACCGACACCTGTAACAACAATGCGACAGTCCACCGGACGCCTTGCCCTGCGGCGCTTGGCGCGGCGCGATCGCCACATTTCTTCGACGTGCCTGTAACACCCTGGCAGCAGCGAAGCCTGGCACCGGGTCCACCCCGTGTTGCCTGGTGGGCGTTCTGCAGTTGGCACGGTTGATGCGTGGTTCCGCCGCACCCATCGAGGGAGATCGGCATGGACGGTGTCACCCCAGTTCTTCGCAGACTCGCCCCTTCAGTGGCCGTCCTGCTGTTGCTGCTGCCGGGAGTTGCGGCAGCATCGGGCGCCCGCCAAGGGGTGAAGCCGCAACCGGGCGAAATCGTCCTGTTGCGCGACGTATCGGCACGTCCGGCCTATCGCATGGCGCCACCGGGGATGGCGTTGATTGCCGACCCGAAGCCGCAGCGCGAGATTGCCGCAGCGCTCGGCAGCGGTGGCTCCTCGACTGGCATGGACGAGCTCAGCGACGACGACTATGCCGGGATGGGTGCAGGCCACACCGCCATGGTCGCGGCGCCTGGCGGCACAACGGTAGAGCGCGTGACCCAACAGGCCCTGGGCGGCACCCTGGGGCGTGGCGGCGATGGCATGGTCGGCAGCAACCTGGGGGGGGCCATGAGTGGGCCGCTCGGCGCGGTCGGCAGCAGTACCCGCGGTATCGCCGATACCGTGCGCGGCGCACTGGCCCAGTTCCCGCTGCAGGGCACTGCCCCGGCAGGTGGAAAATGAAACGCCTGCGCTGGCTGCTGCTGTTGCTCGGCGCGACGCCGCTGGGCGCACTGGCCGATGACTACAGCGGCATGCTCGCCTACCTCAACGTCGCCCGCATCGACGGCAACGCACTGGCCGGCGCCAGCGGTGCCATCGCCGTGAACCAGGCCGCCGGCGACCTCAACCTGCAGGCCAATCTGCGCGGCATTGCCCACGGCGGACTCGCCGACGTAGCCATCAGCGTCCAGCAGCTGCAGCGCGGCAACCGGGTGCTGTCGGCGCCGATGGAGGCGTCCGCGCTCATCGGCGGCAACGCGTTGGCCGGTGCCAGCGGCATCGCTTCGATCAACCAGGCCAGCGGCATCGCCAACACGACGCTCAACGTCGTCAGCGCGACGCTGGCTCGACAGGGCATACGCGAATCCGACGACACGGCCCTGGCCGCCGAAGGTTCCGCGTTGGCAGGGGGGCGGGACGACGCCGGTCGCGGCGTTGCGACGGGGACCCGCAGCGCCGGTGTAGCCAGCACCGCACTGCGGGGATTCGACGGGGTCCTGCAACTCAATCAGATCGCGGGCAGCGGCAACGAGACAGCCAACGTGCTTGGCCTGGTCGTGCAGGACCGCCCGTGACAACCACCCAACCGATGCACCACCTGATGAGAGAGAGGGCACCATGAAAGCGACCGTCAAACAGACCATGCTCGCCATGGCGATTGCCACTGCCTCGACCGCCGCTGCGGCCAATGGCTGGGACAACCAGAACGCCAATGCGAACATCAACCACAACCACACCGTCAGCGAAACCCGCAACGACACCCACAACCATACCGACAACGACGTACGCAACCGCACCGTCAACGTCAATGTGCAGAAGCACAGCAACATCCAGGCCGACGAACGCAAGGAAAAGAACAACCACGGCGTTGACGTGAACCTGGAGAAGGACCTGCGCCTGAGCACCGACATCAACTTCTCCGGTGACCCGAACATCACCGGCGACATCGATCTCGACTCCGCCGCCATCGCGGTGATCGACAACCGGCAGTCGATCAGCAACAACGCCACCAGCAACAGCCTGGTCACCAATAGTGCCTCCATCGGCGACAGTGTCGGTGCCGGCGCTTCGGGCAACCTCGGCTTCAACGTGGTGTCCGGCGACAACAACGCCCAGGACAACGCCGCGTCGCTGTCCGCGGCCGATGCATCCTTCAGCTTCGGCATGGCCGATGCCGAAGTTTTCGTGAACCAGGCCGGTTTCGGCAACGCCACCATGAACTCCGGCGTCACCAGCGCCGCGGGCCTCGGCGGCAACGCCTTCGGTGGTGCTTCGGGCAACATCGGCGTGAACATCGCCTCGGGCAACAACAACGAGCAGAAGAACGCGCTCGCGGCCTCGGTGGCGACCACCGCTGTGGCGCAGTCGAGCATCAGCTCCAACCAGGTCTCCACCGGCAACACGGTCAGCAACGCCGGCTTCGTGCAGTCCTACACGGACACCGTGCAGGTCGGCATGCGTGGCGGCGTCAGCGGCCTGACCCTGGCCTATGGCGCGGGCACCTACCGCGGCACCGGCAACGCCTACCAGATGGCCAACTACTACCTGGATACGTGGAATGGCGAGCTGCCGCACCCGGGTGGCAACAGCACCGGCCACATCGACCTGGACAACGAGATCCAGAACGCCACGATGAACCCCAACCGGCCGGGGGTGGGCGGCCTGGGCTTCGATACGCGTGAGAGCGGTACCAGCCAGTTCGTCGAACTGGGCGTGGCCGATCTGTACGCCAGCCTCAGCGGCACGGTCAGCACCACGCGCTGGGTGAACGTCAACGCGACCAACACCTCGGCGTTGTCCGGCAGTGCTTTCTCTGGCGCCTCCGGCAACATCGGCGTGAACGTGGCGGCGGGTACCGGCAACCTCCAGGCCAACAGCCTGGCCCTGGCTGTCGCCCAGCCCAGCACCGGCGGCGGTGGTGGCAGCGGCGAGTAAGCGCAACACCCCGGCCGTCCGCCAATGGCCGGGTTCCCGGGAGCCCCTGTTCCTCCTCCCCCTTGGGACAGGGGCTCCCCCTTGCTGCCGGAGAACGTGATGATCCGTTGCCGCCTCTCGATGCGCCTGCTGGCGATGCTGTTGCTGCTGGGTACCGCCTCCGCGTGGGCGGGCGAGGTGCGCTTCAGCGGCGTACTGCCCAATGGCGCGTTGCTGCAGCAGAAGGTGGAGAGCATGCAGGAGCGGCGCTACCGCAACGTGGTGCGCCAGCACACCGACTACAGCTGCGGGGCCGCCGCGCTGGCCACCATCCTGCGCCACGCCTACCACCTGGATACCGACGAGGCGACGGTGATCGAGGGGATGATGGGGGTCTCCGATCCCGCACTGGTGGCCGAGCGCGGTTTTTCGCTGCTCGACATCAAGCGCTACGTGGAATCGCTGGGCATGCGCGGCCGCGGCTACCGTATCGACGAATCCCGTCTGCGCACCCTGCGCGTCCCCGGCCTGGTGCTGATGGACGTGCGCGGCTTCCGCCATTTCGTGGTGCTCAAGCAGGTCCGCAACGGCATCGTCGAGGTGGCCGACCCGATCCTTGGCAACCGCAGCCTGGCGCTGCCTGAATTCCTTGCGGCCTGGCCATCACGCGCAGTGTTCGTGGTGATCGGCAGCGACTTCGACCGCAACACCGCCCTGCTGCAACCCAGCGAACGGCCCAGTGCGCGCGCGCTGTATGCGCGGCAGGGGCCGATCACCGATGCCGAACTGGTCGACTTCGGCTTCAGCCATGCCGACCTGTTCTGAAGGAGGTTCGACCATGTTCCGCCAACCCCTGATGATGGCCCTGCTGCTGGCCTTCCCTGCCCTGCCCCTGCAGGCGGCAGAGGGCACGTCCGGTCGCGGCCTGAAGGAAATTCCGGACCCGGAACTGAGCCTGATGCGAGGCCGCTACACCGTGGGCGGCAACAACGTGGCCTGGTTCGGGGTGACCATGGTTTCGCAGTGGCAGGCCGGCAACGGCGCCACCCTGCAGGGCGCATTGACCCTGGCCATGGACTTCCGCGGCGGCGGTGCGCCGAAGCTGAGCTTCCAGCCCAGCGTGCATGTGACCGCTGCTGATGCGCCACTGCCGGACACCCGCGGCCGCAGCATCGACAGCAGCGGCCTGGCCAACGCCAGCGGCCTGGTGCAGAGCGTACAGGTGGCCGGCGATGGCAACGTCGCCCGCAATGTCACCACGCTGAGCGTGCGTGATGGCGAGGTGCCTTCTGCAGCGAGCGAGGGTGCGCGTTCGGTCAGCGCGCAGCAGTCCGGCGCAACCGCGACCGCGGTGCTCGATGGCAACCAGGCCCGCCTGCTCCTGCAGGTGGATGGCCAGGGCCTGGTGCAACAGTGGATCCGCAATGGCAGCGTCGGCCAGGGCATTGCCCTGGCCGGTGATGGCCAGATCGCCAGCAACCAACTGCGGCTGGAGCTGGTTCGCAACACCGTGGGCGGCAACCTGCCGTTGAGCCAGAACGTGGCCCAGGCGATTGCGTTGAACCGCGGCATGGGGCCGGGCCAGTAGCGCGGCGCGGCATCGGGGGAAGCGCTTCACAACGCAGGACACGAACATGCACACCCTTCTGAGGATCACCCCGCTGGCGCTGGCGGCGCTGGCGGGCACCGCGCTCGCCGCCCCGCCCACAGGGGACGACGGCGCCGACGTGCAGGCGCTGGCCAACCAGTTGGAACAGCTGAAGGCCAACTACGCAGAGGAAGTGCGGCGGCTGCGCGAACTGGATATGCAGGTGCAGGCGATGCAGGCACGATTGAGTGGCCGGGTGGGCCCAGCCACAGCGACGCCCGCCGCGCCGCTGGCCGCGGCAGCCGCCGCAGCCGTTCCACCCAGCAGCGAAGGCTACGCCAGCACCGCCGCCGAGGCGCAGCAGGCCAAGCAGGAGTCGAGGCGCAGCGTGGATGATGTCAAGCAGCAGCAATCCGCGCTGTTCTCGCGGCGCTTCACCATCGAGAACAGCCTTACCTACGCCCGCTACGACCGCAAGCAGCTCACCCTCAACGGCTTCCTTGCCCTGGACGCGATCTTCCTCGGCAACATCGCCATCGAGAACGTCGAATCCGATTCGTTGACCTACAACGTTGCGGCTCGCTGGGGCGTCAGCCCCAACCTGACGCTGAATCTGGATGTGCCTTACCTGGCGCGACGCACGGTCTACCAGAAGGGTGGTGCCGGTGGCGCAGCGGCGGCCATCGCGCAGGAGGAAACCAACGGCAACGGCCTGGGTGATATCGGTCTGAGTGCGAATTACCGCCTGTTCGGCGAGCGCGGCTGGCGCCCGGAAACCGTGCTCACTGCCGGCGTGACCGCGCCGACCGGGCGCGCGCCCTACGGCCTGGACTGGAAGGTGATCGAGCGCGACGACGATGACTACATCCGTTTCGCCGTGCCACGCGAGCAGCCCACCGGCAATGGCGTGTGGCAGGCCAATGTCGGCCTGTCGATGGTCAAGACCGCCGATCCGGCGATCCTGTTCGCCAACATCGGCTACGTGCACTCGATTCCGCGCGGGTTCAACGACATCGACAGCAATCCGGACACGGTCAATCCCGGCGACGTGAAGCTGGGCGGCTCGGTGTACTTCGGCGCGGGCGTGGCGTTCGCGTTCAACGAGCGCACCAGCCTCAGCCTGTCCTTCAGTGACCGCATCAGCGCCCGCGCCTCTACCCGCTTCGAGGGCGGCAAGTGGATGAAGGTGATCGGCAGTGACGCCAACGCAGCGTCACTGAATCTGGGCGTGACCTATGCGCTGAACCAGCACACCACCTTGGTGACCCTGCTCGGCATCGGCCTGACCCCGGATGCGCCGGACTTCACCCTGGCGTTCAAGATCCCGTACATGCTCTGACCCGCCCGATTCGGCGACGACGTGGCCGCTGCCCGTCGCCGCCGAATCGCGGCAGCCGCGTGCGTTGCCCTGTGTGTCCTCCCGGGCAACGCGCCAGCGCTAGCGATGACGGCGTTGATCATCGATTCCGCCGTATTCCCGCCGCACCTTCACGGTGATCCGCCCGCATTCTCCGTCGATTCCGCCAATCCGGCGGCGACGCCATTTCCTACTCTGGCCCCACGGTGAAGCCCAGGCCGCTGCAGGCAACGCACCGTGACACTGGATACCACGCACTTCCACCTTTTCGCAGGAGCAGGACATGGCATTTCCAACCGCGGTAAACGACCAGATCACCGATTCGGTCACCCAGGCCAACACCAAGGTGCTGGGCGACGCGCCCGCCGTGGCGGTGGGCAATCTGTACCAGGCCACCGCCCAGGCACTGGCCAATGCCGCGCACAACGCCACCAACGCACAGCAGCAGTCCTACGTGACCGCGCAGTCGGCCACCACCATGGGTGTGGCCACGCTGTACTCGATCGATACCGCCACCACGGCGGTAGCGAGCAAGGAAATCCTCAGCACCCGCGTCCGCGGCCTGGGTTCCTGATCTGTCGTTCCGTAGCTGACCCGCCAACCTCAAGGAGATAGACATGGCATTCCCGACCGCTGTAAACGACCAGATCACCGATTCAGTCACCCAGGTCAATACCAAAGTGCTGGGCGACGGCCCCGCCGTGGCCATGGGCAACCTCTACCAGGCCACCGCGCAGGCGCTGGCCAACGCCGCCCACAACGCCACCAACGCCCAACAGCAGTCCTATGTGACGGCGCAGGCAGCCACCACCATGGGCGTGGCCACCCTGTACGCGATCGATACTGCCACCACCGGCGTGGCCACCAAGCAGATCCTCGGCGCGTGATGCGCCGAAAGGCAAGGAGCTGAGCCATGGCATTTCCCACGGCCGTCAACGACCAGATCACCGACTCGGTCGGCCAGGCCAACCTGCAGGTGCTGGGCGTGGCGCCTGCCACGGCAATGGGCACGCTGTACCAGGCCACCGCGCAGGCGCTGGCCAATGCCGCCCACAACGCGACGCTCGCCCAGCAGCAGATGTATGTCACGGCACAGGCCGCGACCACAATGGGCGTCGCGCTGCTCTACGCCGTCGATACCGGCGCCACCGGCGCCGCCACCCGGAAGATTCTCGGCTGATTCCATTGAGTGCCGGCAATCTCCGTTCCTGTAGTGCTGTCCACCCTAGGAGCTTCCACCATGGCATTTCCCACCGCCGTCAACAGCCAGATCACCGATTCGGTCTCGCAGGTCAACACCAAGGTGCTTGGTGATGCGCCGGCCATCGCAATGGGCAACCTGTTCGTGGCCACCAGCCAGGCCCTGTCCAACGCGGCGCACAACGCCACCAACAACCAGCAGCAGTCCTACGTGACCATGCAGGCGTCGACCACCCAGGGGGTGTCCACGCTGTATGCGATCGACACCGCCTCCAACGGCGTGGCCACCCGCGAAATCCTGGGTCTGCGCTGACGTGTCGGCCCGGCGTGACGCCAACCGCCGCGCCCCCGCTCAGGGCGGCGTCACGTCGGGCCCCTGATCGATGGCCGGATCGCCTGCCACCGGCTACCTGCTGGCTGCAACCAGCACTGGCTCCGGGATGGCGATCGCCCTCGCCCCCTCGTTCGCGATGTCCGCCACGTACCTGGCGATGGCCGACAGTATTGGCCTGGCAATGCAGAACGCGGTGGCCAACCAGCAACGCGGCCAGGTGACCGCCGGGGCAAGCCTGGCCCAGGTCCTGGCCCTGATCATCCAGAAGGGAGCCGTTCCGTCATGAGCAGTGAGAACACCGTCAACAGCCAGATCGTCGACAGCGTCAGCGCCGCCTCGACCCTGCTGGTGGCCCAGGGGCCGGCGCAGTCCTTCAGCATGCTGGACATGGTGATGCTGGAGACGTTGGGCACCGCCATGCACAACGCCGTCGCGCGCCAGCAGGGTGCGGGCATGGTCAGCAACGCAGCGGTCACCGCGACCTGCGCGAAGATGATCAATGCCCCCTGGCCGGTGCCACCGCCCGCTCCGGAACCTCCCCCGCCGCCACCGCCGCAGGTCATCCCCCTGCCCGGCCCGGTGCCGGCGCCCCCTTCGCCTGCGGCAGTGATCGCCGCGGCCACCGCAGAAGGAAAGACCGCCATCAGCGTCCTGCAGGCACAGACCCACGGTGCCACTGCCGACGCTGCGGCCGCTACCAGCAGCCTGCATGCACTCGAAACGCTCGCAGGCAATGCGGCAGCGCCCGCGCCCGGTCCTGCGCCCGACCCCTCGTCCGGTCCGGATCCGGACGCAGGTCCCGCCCAGGATTCCGCGCCAGACTCCCCCTCTTCCCCGGCCACAGGCAACACTGACGCCGGGGCCTGACATCACACAGGCCGCCTGCGGCCGCACCCGCCCACCAAGGAGCCCGTATGGACCCGAGCAACGTCAACGCCCAGGTCATCGATGTGATCAACCAGGTGCAGACGGCCACCATGTCCGCAACCGTGGTGAAGACCAGTGGCGCCGGCAAGGCCTACCAGTCTGTGGCCCAGTCTGCGGCGATCGCCGTGCAGGATGCCGCCGACGCCCTGCGCAATGTCTCAACCATCGCGACCACCGCAGCCGGCGTGGCAATGGCCCAGTACCTGGCGACGGGGGACGAAAAGTATGCGAGGGTGCTCACGCAGGCGCAGACCATGATGCAGGGGGCCACCGACGACTTCACCCGGGTCGGCAGTGCCGCTGCGACCGTCCTCAAGGATTTTCCGGCCCAGTGAGGCCGCCAGGAGAGCCACGCATGAGCGTTTTCATTGCCGGTCGTTCCATCCCCCAGGCCAACCAGATCAGTCAATCCTGCAGGCATGTCCTTCAGTTCATCGACGGCGGCGAGCACTGGCTGAAGTGGGCCATGGAATCGCATGAGCACCGTTACGCCTTCTCCGACGAGGGTACGATGCTCGATGGGGTGCAGCAGGGTCTGCACGGTTCGCGCATGACATGGTTGCCGCGCATCGGGTTGCAGATCGGCCCGATCAAGCTGCTCAGTCTGGGTACCAGTGAACTCGGTGCCCTGCGCGACATCGAGTTTGGCGATGAGACGCGCCTGTCGCACAGCGAGGCACTGGGAGTACTGGCAAGACATCGGCTGCTGACCAATACCGAACTCGGCGCCTCGCGTGCGTTCCTGGCCTCGCTTGGCGCAGCCGATGCTCCGCTGCTGCAGCAACTGGATTTTCGTGAATCGGTGGCGCTCCACCAGCTCGCCGGTGAAGTGGGAATGTCCGCCGCAGGGCGCGAGGACCTGGCCGACGCCGCCAGCTTCGCGCTGCTGCACGCGCGCAGGCCCATCGAGTTTGCCGACTACTTCCGCTTCTACCAGCGGGTGAGCGCAGGTGGCGGCGGCCGCGAGCATCGGCTGACGCGTGCCACCCGGGCGTTGCAGCAGGTGCTGCCGATCCTGTTCGGCTTCCTGGACGGGCCGCAGCTGCCACAGCTGCCGTCGCCGGAGCAGGTGCGCGAGGCAATCGCCGCAAGCCTGGCCGCGAACCGGCAGATCGGCTACGCCCGCATCTCGCTGGCCGCCCAGCAGATGGCCGCATGCTTCGACAACGATCCCGACTTGCTGCTGGACGACAGCCGGCTGCGCGAGGCCGCGCGTTGGCAGTTGCGCGATGCGCAGGAGTTCCTCAACGAGCATCCGGTCTCCCGTGGCCAGCTCGGCCAGGATGGTGCCAGCGTGCAGTTCGCGATCGATGGCTCCAGGGCGCAGGCGCTGGTGCAGGTGGAGGACAATGTGATCACCCTGCAGGACTACCGCCGAACCCGCCGCTACCTGGGCGATGAAGCACAGGTTGGCTATCAGGCGGATACGGTGTGAACCCGCCTCCGGCGCCGGGTGGCGATGGCGTGCAGGGAGCGACGGAGGCCCTCGCTTCGGCGGCCGGCGCGGCCGTTGCTGCCGGACGCATGGCGGCCCGGCAACAAGCGCAGAAGATCCTGGCCGATGCCCAGGCGGCATTGCGCCACATCCTGGGGGAACGCAGCGACGGTGTTCCCCCCTCATCCCCAGCAGGAGCACCGACGATGACCTTCCCGACCCCGCTTCCCGGTAAACCTACTCCCGCCCATCCGGCGGGCAAAACCCCGATGGAAATCGCCCAGGAGCTGGCGGATGCCGCGATGGCTGCCAGTGAAGAAGGCATCCGCGCCGCGATGGAGGTTTCGCAACGCGCGGTCGAGGCCGCCGCCGAAGCGGCACGCCGCGCGGACGAAGCCGCCGAGCAGGCCGTGCAGCGCGCTGCTGAAGCAAACGCACGGTAACGCCTGATTTGCCATCCCATCACCCCGGGCAGGCCCGCGCCTGCACCGGGGCGTTTGTTTTACTGATCCGGCGTTCGCCGGTAGCTGCGCGGGCTGACCCCCACCGCGCGCCGGAAGCTCTTTTCGAAGTGGCTCAGGTCACCGAAGCCAACCTGCAGTGCGACATCGGTAATGCGCAGGCGTTGCCCATCCCGCAACAGCTGCTTGGCATGCTCGATGCGCAGTTGCTGCAGCAGCAGCTTGAACGTCGTACCCAGCTCGCTGCGAAACAGGAATCCCAGGTGAGACTGGCTGACATGGGCCTGGCGGGCGAGGTCGCCCAGTGTGAGCGGCTCCGCGGCGTGGTCCTTCAGATAGGCCAGGGCACGCTTCAGGCCATCGTGCAGGCCTTCATGCGCAGCCCTCGGCGCATCCTGCTGCCCAGGCTCAGGAGCGGCAGCTTCCTCAATCCCGGGCGGTAGTTTCGGCGCGCGCCCGGCATCGATGGCGACATTGCCCGCTGCCAGATCCGGCGCGTGGCGTGCCAGATCGTCGCGACGGATGCAGCGGCCACCGGTCATCACCGCCAACCGCACCACCACCCGCTCCATCTCCAGCAGGTTGCCGGGCCAGTCATGCGCACACAGTACTTCCAGCACATCGTCACCCAGCACATGGGGATTGAACCCATGCAGCTCCAGTGAACGTGCCGCCAGCGCGGCGATGTCCTCCACCCGTTCGCGCAGCGGCGGAATATCCACGGTCAGGAACTCCAGTCCGGCCAGCAGGGCGCGCGAGAACTGCTTCTCCCTCACCCGTTGTTCCAGGTCCGCGCTGGTCGAGGCGATCACCCGTGTCGGACCGGTCGCCTGCGTATCGGCATGCGCGGCGGGCAGCCCACGCATGCGATGTGACAGCTGGCCCTGCAGCGACACCGGCAGTTCGTCGACTTCATGGAAGTACAGCGTTCCGCCCTGCGCGCGCGCGAACCAGTCGCAGGCTTCACCCTGTGGATGGACACAGTTCACCTCGACAAACGGGCCTTGCCGGTATCGGCCACCACTGTGCAGGGCTGCGGCCAGTTCCATTTTCTCGGTACCGAACTCGCCACGCAGCAATACCGGCAGCGGACTGGCCGCCGCGCGTTCGACGAACTCGTCCATCTGCTTCAGCGCCTCACCGGCGCCGACCAGCAGCAGCGGTCGGCTCAGCGCCTGTTCGGCCCAGGCCTTGGCCTCGTAACGCTTGATCAGGTGTGCACAGCGCTGGGCAAACTGTTCACCCAGCGCCAGGGCACTGCCGTCCAGCCGGCCCTCTTCACCTTCCAGATGCAGCTCACCCAATACCTCGCTGCCATAGCGGATCGGCAAGCGCTGGCGGGCAGCGGCCTTGTCGTCCGTTACCGCCACCGCAGTCACGTCCGTATGGCCAGCACTGGAACCGCGCAGATGGACGCTGCCGCCACGCAATGCATGGTGTTGCGAGAACTCCTTCACGAACGCGCCCAACAGGTCTGGCAAGGACCGGTGGGGTCGATAGGCGCGCTGCAACATCTCACTGACTTGCCTGTGCATTGAAACTCCCCTTTCGAATGGCAACCCGCTGCCGTTGCAGCGGGTGATCGCGCAATGGGTACCGTGCGGCTTCATTGCGTGATGCTGCGACGCCCCCGCCGCGCCTCGCGCCAGCCGCAGCACACGCAGGTGAACCTGCACACTGTCCGCCCCCATGCCCCCAGGAGGTTGCCGTCGGTAGGTCGACGATGCGGACGTCGGACGGATCCCGGCGCCTCAAGCGCAGATACGCGCATTCGGCCTCGGGATTATCGAAAGTGAGTTTCGAGAAAATCGTGATGATAATCACGTGAATATCGGTGATTATCTTTGCCAGCAATGCAACGCGGGGGAATGTCGACCTGCACGGCCTGTGCGCCCTTTGCCGATCTGCGGCATGATCGACGCCTTGCCATGATCGGGAGCCTTCCATGCCATTGGGATTCATCGGCCTGGGCGTGATGGGCACGCCGATGGCGGGCCACCTCGCGCGGGCCGGGCACGCCGTGCTGGGCTGGTCCCGCTCCGGCCGAAACCACGAGGCGGCACGCACCGCCGGCGTGCAGCCCATCACGCAACGGCAGGACGTGTACGACGCGTGCGGGACGATCCTGCTCATGCTGGCCAACGACGAGGCCATCGACAGCGTGCTGGATCGGAACACGCCGACCTTCCCTGCCCGCGTCAAAGGCCGCCTGGTGATCAACATGGGCACCAGCTCGGCAGCCTATTCCCAAGCGTTGGGCGAACAGATCCGCGCGGCAGGCGGGCGCTACGTGGAAGCGCCGGTCTCCGGCTCGCGGGTGCAGGCGGAAGCCGCGCAACTGGTCATCATGCTGGCCGGCGACGAAGCTGACGTGGCAGAAGCCTCGCACCTGCTTGCGCCCCTCGGCCGGCAGTGCGTCGCGTGCGGTCAGGTGCCAGCGGCGTTACGCATGAAGCTGGCAGTGAACCTGTATCTGATCACGCTGGTCACCGCACTGGGCGAGGCCGTCCACTTCGCCGAGGTCCACGGCATTGCCCTGGAGCGCTTCGCCGAAGTACTCAACGCCGGGCCGATGGCCAGCGAGGTATCGAGGATCAAGCTGGACAAGATGATCCGCGAGGACTTCGCGGTCCAGGCCTCGATCACCGATGTTCTGAAAAACAGCGGCCTGGTGGCCGGTGCCGCGCACGAGGCGGGCATGCAGGCGCCCCTGATCGACGCCAGCGATGCACTGTTCGCGCGGGCGCAGCGGATGGGGCTGGGAGGGCTGGACATGGCCGCGGTACTCCAGGCGATCCGGGGCGGCCCACAGGCCACCAGCGGAGCCTGAACTGGAATCATCTTCCGGCACCACAGCAGTCCCTGCCCGCTGCTATATTCAGTCCAGCTCGGCAGGCATGGTGCCTGTCCTCGAATCACAGGGAGTTGGACATGGGTCTTATACAGGCGGTCAAGGGTGCGGTAGGCGGTGTGCTGGCCGACCAGTGGAAGGACTTCTACACCGTGCCGGCGGGCCTGCCGTCCACGGCGGCCCTGTTCGCGGCGGTGCCGCAGGGCACCAATGCCGGCCGCGGCTCCAACACCAGCGGCTCGTCCAACATCATCAGCAACGGCTCGAAGATCATCGTGCCGGAAGGCTACGGCCTGCTGCTGTTCCAGGACGGCGCGATCACCGCCTTCGTCGCCGAACCGGGTGGCTACGAATGGCGCTCGGACGATCTGAACTCGCAGTCGATCTTCGCCGGCGACGGCCTGGTCAGCACCTTCATCAAGCAGAGCTGGGAGCGCTTCAAGTTCGGCGGCCAGCCGGGCTCGCAGCAGGCGGCTTACTTCGTGTCGCTGAAGGAACTGCCGGACAACCGCTTCGGCACCCAGTCGGAAATCTACTGGGACGACGGCTTCCTCAACACCCAGGTGGGTGCGGTCACGCGTGGTTCGTACACGCTGAAGATCGTCGATCCGATCCTGTTCGTGAAGAACTTCGTGCCGGCCAGCTACCTGCAGCCGGGCCAGGTGTTCGACTTCACCGATCTGGACAACGCCGCCGCCAGCCAGCTGTTCAATGAAGTGGTCGGTTCGCTGGCTCCCGCCTTCAGCCTGTACACGAACGATCCGAGCAAGGGCAACCGCATCACCAAGCTGCAGCAGGATTCGCTGGGCTTCGCGCAGAGCCTGTCGGCGGCAGTTGAGCAGGGTTACCAGTGGAAGTCCGATCGCGGCCTGGCCATCGTCAAGACCGCCATCGTCTCCATCGAGTACGACGCCAACACCCGCGAGCTTCTGAAGACCGTGCAGCGCGCCGATGCGCTGTCCGGTTCGCGCGGCAATTCCAACCTGCAGGCCAGCGTTGCCCAGGGCATCCAGTCCGCCGGCGAGAATGGCGGCGCGGCAGGCCTGGTCGGCGTCGGCATGGCCTCGGGCATGTTCGGTGTCGGCGGCATGCAGCAGCCGGTTACCCCGGCCGCCGATGATCCGGTGGCCAAGCTGAAGAAGGCCAAGGAAATGCTCGACCTGGGCCTGATCACCCAGAGCGACTACGACGCGCTCAAGGCCAAGGCACTGGGCCTGTAACCGGCAGGACGTACAACCACCATGTCCGATCCCCGAAACGGCCCACCGCCGCTGCCCGGATCCGCGCCCTCGACGCCGCCGCCCTTGCCGGCGGCGTCGTTGGATGGGCCGGGTTCGCCGCAGGACGTCCCTCCCCTGCCCGGCAGCTTCCCGCTGGACACCTCGAAACTGCCGCAGGCCATCCGTGATGAAGTGGAAGCACCCGATCCTGTGGCCATCGACACCTCGGCCAGCGAGCTGAAGGACGGCCTCAACCGCTGCCCCAGGTGCGGCGCCACCGACATCCGGCCCAAGGCCGGTACCGATATCCTGGTCTGCCTCTACTGCCGTCACGAATGGCATGGCGCGCGGGTCGAGGAGGAATTCGGGCTGGGCGAAGCCATCGACCAGCTGCGCGGTACCGTCATCGCCTCAGGCGCCCGTGACATCGATGCCGACACCTCGGCGTTGATGACGTTCAAGTGCACCGGCTGCGGCGCTGAAGTCACGGTCAACACCGAGAGTACTATGACGGCGCGCTGCCACTGGTGCCGCCATGTGTTCGGTGTCAACGAGCAGATCGCCAACGGCGCGGTGCCCGATGCCGTCCTGCCCTTCCACATCAAGAAGGACGATGCGGTCGCACGCATCCGCCAGTTCGTTGACAAGCGCCGGATGTTCGCGCTGAAGGCGTTCAAGGATCAGTTCACCCCGGAGAACGTGGTGGGCGTGTTCCTTCCGTACATGATCGTCGACAGCAATGTCAGCGCTGCCGTGACCGGCAAGGGCGAGATCAAGACCCGCGAATACACGGTCGGCAGCGAGAAGAACAAGCGCACCCTCTACGACGCCGACGTCTACCAGGTCGAGCGCCAGGTGGATTTCACCGTCGATGACCTGCCGCTGGAATCCTCGGCCGAACGCGGCAACCTGGACACCCGCGCCAACACCAACAACATCATCAACACCATCCTGCCGTTCGATACCAAGAACGCGGTCAAGTGGAACGCCTCGTACCTGGCCGGCTTCACCTCGGAGAAGCGCAACCTGGACGTGGAGAAGCTACGCCCACGCCTGGAAGATCAGCTGCTGTCGATCGCGCGCGCGCAGGTGGAGGGCTCGGTGAAGCGCTACAACCGCGGCGTACGCTGGGAGCAGGAGCAGCTGGAGGTGCATGGCACCCGCTGGGTGTCGATGTACCTGCCGGTGTGGCTGTATTCGTACCACCAGCCCGGCAAGAACGGCGGCATGCTGCACTACATCGCAGTGAACGGCCGCACCGGCGAAACCATGGGCAGCGTGCCCGTGCAACAGTGGAAGATGCTGTTGGCGGCACTGGCCACCGGCACCGTCATTGAAGCCCTCGCAATTGCCTTCCTGGTGGCATCGACATGAGTGATGACAGTGGTCTCTGGCTGTTGGCGGCAGGCCCGGCCGGCGCAACCGCGCTGTACTGGGCGCTGTACCGCTATTACCGCAACACCGACAAATCGCATTCCTTCGAACACGAAACCGAGATCGAAGCCCAGCCGGTGACCGGCTCGGACCAGCAGGTGGGCCGGGTCACCGGCACCGAGGAGAAGCGCATCCGCGGTGACAACGTGTACGAGTACCGGAAACGGGTGGTAAGAGTGAAGCCCGATCAGTAGAGCCAGGCCATGCCTGGCTGATCGACAACGCAGCGACGACGACGGTGAACAGCTTCAGCCGGGCAGATGTGTACGCGCCTGCGACTGTGGCCTGCTTCGCAGATCAGCTCTGTTTGCCATGCCTATACTACCGCCGCTTCCACCCCGGCCATCGTTGCACCTGCCGGTGGAAGCGGCGGGGCTGGATGTCCCCGTCGGACCGGCCGCCACGCTGCCGCCGGTCCTGCCAGTGATTTGTAACCCAATGCGGTTCAACCAATCACCAGGGGGAAGGCTATGCGCTACACACGTCGTGATTTTCTTGCCACCACCGCCAGCGCTTCATTGGCGTCACTGGTCGCGTCCGGTGCCTGGGCCAGCGGCGCCGCACCGGCCGACAAGGCCGCGCAGGCACGCTACCACCGCTACAACGTCACCAGCCCCGAAGGCCAGCGCATGCTGGCCAGCTACGCACGCGGCATCAAGGCCATGCTGGCATTGCCGGCGGA
This sequence comes from Stenotrophomonas sp. GW821-FHT09E08, assembly GCF_059416125.1. Lineage (NCBI taxonomy): Bacteria > Pseudomonadati > Pseudomonadota > Gammaproteobacteria > Lysobacterales > Lysobacteraceae > Stenotrophomonas > Stenotrophomonas sp. GW821-FHT09E08. Next base: position 24,250 of record NZ_JBWKOO010000009.1, on the reverse strand, counting down.
TGATCCACGCAACTGGTTCCGCAACGCCTTCGTGCACCTGATGGACTGCCCGCATGGCAACTGGTGGTTCTACGTCTGGCACCGTGGCTATGTCGGCTACTTCGAGCAGACCATCCGCACGCTCAGCGGCGATCCGCAGTTCGCCATGCCCTACTGGGACTGGACCGAGCTGCCACGGATTCCCCCGGCGATGTTCGACGGCGTGCTGACACCCACTGACAGCGCCTATGCGCCGTATACACGCAACCTGGCGGTCTTCACCCGGTTCATGCGGCCAGCCCTGCAGCGTTACTGGGAAACGCTGGATGCAGGCCAACGCGATCAGCTCAAGCTCCGTGGCTATCTCACCGCGGACGATGTTTGGAACGATGTGACCGGCTACAGCGCCGCGGAAAAGACCGGTATCTCGGGCAATGCGGCCTATGCGATCACCTGCGGCGCCCGTTATCTCTGGCGCGAGAATCCCGGCTTCGATGCAAAGACCGCTTCGGCCGTGTCTCCCGATACCATTCACGCGGGGCTTTCGCCGGTCGAGTTCTACAACGATGATGTGAGTCGCAGCTTCACCAGCTCGCGTACGGCCTCACACGTGGTGCAACCCGACGGCGCCACGAAATTCTCGGTACTCGAAGGCTTCCCGCACAACAAGGTGCACAACTGCATCGGTGGCGTCGGCGCGGTCGATCCCGGCCCCTATGGCAACATGACCAACTTCCTGTCGCCGCTCGATCCGATCTTCTACCTGCACCACGCCAACATGGACCGCCTGTGGGACGTGTGGAACCAGCTGCAGCAATCCCGCGGCAAGCCGATCATGCCCATCAACGTCGACCAGCGGCGTCAGTTCATGAACGAACCGTTCCGGTTCTTCGTCAATTCACAGGGCAAGCCCGTTGGCGAGCGTCCTGCCAGCGCCTTCTTCTCCACCACGGCCTTCGACTACGACTACGTCTATGGGGGCCGCAACGACCTGCTGACGGCGGCCGCACTGCCCGCAGCTGCCGGTGCGGTGCGGGTGGTGCGCGGCACACGTTCCGATGGCACTGTCCGCGTGGCTGTCCCCAATGAGGCGGTGCGCGCGCACCTGGCCGCATCGGGCCCACGACAGTTGATTGCGGAAGTGACTCTGGAGCGACCACGCGGCTTGAACAACACCCGCGAGTTCGACGTGCTGATCAACGCACCCGCCGGTACCTCGTCCGTGGATGCCGACAGCCCGTACTACGCCGGCACCGTATCGTTCTTCGGGCCCACCATGGCCGGGATGGATCACAGCCATCCCACCACGTTCGCGGTGCCGCTGCCTCAGAAACTGGGGGCCCTGCAGGCACTCAATGCAGCCGATGGTGGAACGACCACGCTGGAGATCCGTCTGGTTGCATCGTCCGGCCAGGCACCGCAGACGTTCCCGGTGCTCGACGCCGCCATTCTGGTTGCGCCGCTGCAGCCGTGATGACGCACTGCAGGTGCCGGCACTGTCCGGCACCTGCCTTGGGCATCCAGTTTTCAGCCTGCCTGCCCCAGCCGTACCTTCAACTGCTGGATCTCCTGTTCGCTGACCCCGATCGACTTCAGGTAACCCTCTGCTCCACCATACTGGCTGTGCAGTGCCGCCAGGAACTGCTCCATGTTGTCCGGCGCGGTACCGGACATGCCGGCCATCCTGCGACCGATCTCCGGATTCTGCTTGATCAACGCCATGATCTGCGCGTTCATCGCGCTGTCCTTCGGCTGCCCTTCCAGGTAGTGCGCCGAGATCGCGTAGTTGTGCACGATCTCGGCCTTGGGCACGCCCGCCAGGTCCAGCAGCAGGCCGGCGATGATACCGGTGCGGTCCTTGCCTGCGGTGCAATGGAACAGCACCGCGCCATCCTGCTGCGCGGCGATACGCTGGAACACCTGCTTGAACTGCGGCTGGCTGTGGCCCAACCACTGCACATAGGCCTCGCCCAGCGTATCCGGGAAGCTGGTCATCATCTTCTGCAGGTCCATCTTCTCCGTGCCCATCAGCGAAATGCGCTGATAGTCGAAGCGATCGTCGCGGGCCAGCAGATCCGGTGACTGTGCTTCCTCATCGGCGGTGCGCAGATCGATGTCGAGCTTCACACCGGCGGCAACGAGGGCGTCACGGTCGGCATCGGTCAGGCGGCCAAGGTCGGCGGTGCGCACGAAGGCATCGGCTGGAATCGGCCCTTTGCTGCCCTGCAGGCCAGCGAAGGTACGCACATTCCAGGCACCCTGCAGCGGGATCACCCGCTGCGCATCGGCGGCGGCGGGCTTTGTGTTGGCGGTAGCCACCTGTTTGGCAGCGACGGCCTGCGGCGTATCAGCGGCAACCGCTGCGGCAGCCATCGGTAGAGCCAGCATCAGGGCCAGAGCGAGTTCGGTACGAGCGATCTTCATTGGAATCTCCAGTCGAATCAGAAGTTGACGGCCACATCCAGGCCGAAGGTGCGCGGGTCGTTGAAGATGCCGCTCTGGCCCAGCGCTGCGCTGTTGATCTTGTAGAACAGATGCTGTTCATCCAGAAGATTGCGCGCCCACAGCGAGAACGACATCGTGGTGCCGGTGCTGTTGACCGGTACATCCACCAGCGCCACCCGAGCGTTCACCACGAACGAGCTGTCGGTGAGCATCTGGTCGTACTCGCTGGTGTAGTAGCCATCAGACCAGTTGCCGTCCACATGGAACTTCAGTGCCGAGAAATTGGCGAACGGCACCAGGTAGTCGACCGACAGGCTGCCGGCGTTCTTCGGCGCCAGCAGCGGCTGGACCGTTACCTGCACCCCCGCACCGAATGGGTCCGTCGCGGTCTGCGCGTCGATCTTCGTATAGGCGTAGTTGAGGCCGAGCGTGAGGTTATCCACCGGCATCACATTGAACTCCAGCTCCGCACCGCGCGATTTGCCATCGCTCAGTGCATTGGTGGTGACCATGGTGGTGCGGGTCTCGCCACTGTTCGGGTCGAACGGCAGCGAGAAGTCCATCTGCTTGTGGGCGATGGTCGAATCGAACACGGCGAGGTTCAGGCGGGCGCGGTTGTCCCAGAACTGCGATTTGAAGCCCAGCTCATAGGCCGTCACTTCTTCAGGACCGAACGCGCTGTAGTTGGTCGAGCGCGAGTTGGCACCGCCGGCCTTGAATCCCGTGCTGTACTTGGCATAGAGCATCGCGTGCTCGCCAAGGTCGTAGGCGATGTTGACCATCGGGTCGAAGCGGCTCCAGCGGTCCTTGAACGCGAGGTTGGTCGCCGCACCATTGACGATGTACAGGCTGCCCTTCTTGTCATCGCGGGTATAGCGGCCACCGGCGGTCAGGTGCAGGCGCTGCAGCGCCTCCGGGGTCCACGTGGCTTGGCCGAACACACCCAGACTGTCGGTCCACGCTTTGCTGGCGCGGTCGATGCGTACCCGCGAGAGATCCAACGGGTTGGTCGCCGGATTCACCGTGTAGCTGTTGCCACCTGGGCCCCAGACCAGCATGTTCGGGGTCTGCGCATTGTCACCGGCGGTCTCGTGGTAGTAGAACGCACCGCCGAGGAACTGCACCTGCGAGGTATTGCCGATCAGCTGGAATTCCTGGCTGTACTGGTGCTGGTAGACCTGCGCCAGGCTGTAACGCCCGAAGGGTGTGCCTGCGCCACCATAGGCCGAGATCGCATCGACCAGGCCCATGTCGAACTGGCCCTGGGTGAGTTCGCGGTATGAACTGATCGACTTCAATTCCAGGTTGTCGTTCAGCGTCCACGACAGGTTCAACAGATGGCCACTGGTCCGCCCGATGTTGTCTTCCTGCGGGCCGCCGAGGATGGCGCTGTCGCGGCGATCCTGGCTTGCGCCGGACTTCTGCAGCGGGCTCAGGTAGGCACCCGGCACCAGCACCTGGGTGTGGTACGGCGTGGTCGCGTCGTAGGAACGATCGAACGCGTACAGCAGCGAGAAGTCATCACTCGGCTGCCACAGCGCACTCAAGCGCGCGCCACGCTTGTCGTAGCTGTTGAAGTCACGCTCGCCACGCATCGGATTGTCGGTGGTGCCGCCACGCCTGGCCTGCACTGCATCGATCTTGAAGCTGACATCGCCCACCTTGGGCAGGTCCAGGTGCAGCGCGCTGTTGTAGCCGCTGAAGTTGGACACACCGGCACTGACGCTGCCGCCGAATTCGCCGGTCGGTTGCTTGGTCACGATGCTCACTGCGCCGCCTTCGGTATTGCGGCCGAACAGCGTGCCCTGCGGCCCCTTCAGCACTTCGATGCGCTCCACGTCGTAGAGCATGCTGCCCAGGCCCTGCGCACGGCCCATGAACACTCCATCGACATAGATACCGACGCCGGCGTCGCGGGCCGGCTGGTTTGCGTCACCGGAGGCGCCAATGCCACGGATACCGATGTTCAGCGCCGAACTGCGGGTGGCAAACGGCGTGACCCGCAACGACGGAATGGAACCATCAGACAGGCTGCCCAGCGAGATCGCGCTGCGGTCCTTCAGCGCTTCGGCATCGACCACCGACACCGAGATCGGCGTCTCCTGCAGGTTGGTGGCGCGTTTCTGCGCGGTCACCATCACCTGGTCGAGGGCGACGACAGTGCGCGCGACCTCGGCGGAGGCGGCAGCATCGGCGCTGGGACTGTCTTCTGCATGGGCCAGCGCCGGCAGAGCGGCGGCGATGGCGAGGGTGAGCAACGGGCGGTGCAGCGGGAGGTAGCGCATCGGACTCATTCGCGGAAGGAGGAGGCCGGCGCAGTCTGGGAGGTGGGAATTACAAATGAATGACCGTTCATTCACCCCTTTTGTGACGTACTATCCCGCCTCTGGACGCCCCTACCTCTCGCAATGACGCCGAAAACCGCCGTAGCCGTATCCACCAACGACCCTGCTGCCGCCCATGCCGAAGCCCAGCGCCGGCGCATCCTTGATGCCGCCCAGAAGTGCTTCATCACCCGCGGATTCCATGCCGGCTCGATCGGCGACATCGCCGCCGAAGCTGAGATCAGCCAAGGGCTGATGTACCGCTACTTCGCCAACAAGCGGGCCTTGATCCTGGCGCTGATCGAGCGCCAGCTGCGCCACGACCAGGCCTCGATCAGCGAGATGCCGGCAGCATCGGACCTGGTGGACGGCCTGCTGGAGTGCTACCAGCAATGGGCACGCGGCGAAGTGCTGCCGATCCACGGCAACGCCATCGCCAGCGTGGCACTGTATGCGGAGATCAATGCCGAGGCGCATCGCGACCCGATGCTGGCCGAGGTACTGCGTACCCATGACAGGCAGACCAGCGCTGCCATCCACGCGTGGTTGCGGCAGCGCGACGTCAGCCTGGGCCGCGTCGTGGACGAAGAGCGGATTGCCAGCCGAACCCTGCTGCTGCGGCTTCTGGTGGAAGGACTGGCGATGCGTGCCGTGCGCGATCCGGACTTGCCTGCGGCACGGGTTCGCACCCTGTTGGCCGACGCCATCGGGCGGGTGATGGCGGACTGAGGCGTACCGCCGATCCTCACACGATCCCGCACCTCGTCGGCAACGCTCGCAGACCGAGGTCTCGTTCAGTTCCCACGACGATAGCGACCAGTGGCGGCGCGACAACCGCCGCCATCGCAATCGCGACGTCCGCGACGACGACCTGTTCGGCCGCTGGACCCTGGGCCAGGAAAACGGCAGCACCTGTACCATCGAACTGCGGAACAGTGAATGGTTCGGCGGCTACAGCGCCTATGTTCCGGCTGGCTGTCCGGATGGCTTCTTCCCGGCCAATCGATGGGTGCTGTCCGGCGATGAGCTGCTGCTGACCGACTCCAGCAATACTGTGTTCGGCCGCTTTCACACATACAGGTGGCGGCCGCTGGTCGGGCGCGCTGAAATCGGACGGCACGCGGCTGTATCTCCACCCCACAGGACGCTGATGCGCCAGCCCTGCACGCAGTGGGCACGGCCGCGCGCGGAAGATGATCCCCTCTGTCTTTTCACGCCCGCGCGATGTCTGCTCCCACCGGCTCCCGCCTCGTCATCTACGCCGCCCTGGCCGGCAACCTGGCCATCGCTGTAGCCAAGTTCATCGCTGCGGGCATCTCCGGCAGCTCGGCCATGCTCAGCGAGGGTGTGCATTCGCTGGTCGACACCGCCAATGAGCTGCTGCTGCTCTACGGCCTGCATCGCGCCAGCAAGTCGCCGGACCCGGTGCACCCGTTCGGCTACGGGCGCGAACTGTACTTCTGGAGCTTCATCGTTGCCCTACTGGTGTTCGCTGCCGGCGCTGGCGTCTCCGCCTACGAGGGCATCCAGCATATCCGCCGACCGGAACCCGCCACCAACCATGCGCTGAGCTACAGCGTTCTCGGTATTTCCATGCTGTTCGAAGGTGCATCGTGGTGGGTGGCGCTGCGTGAGTTCCGCCGGACCAAGGGCACGCTCGGGTACTTCGAAGCCTTCCGCCGCAGCAAGGATCCTTCCACATTCACCGTGCTGCTGGAGGACAGCGCCGCGCTGCTCGGCCTTGGCTTTGCGCTGATCGGTCTGGTCGCCGCCCAGTTGCTGGACCTGCCCGTTCTCGATGGTGTGGCGTCCCTGTGTATTGCTGGCGTGCTGGCGGCTACAGCCTTCCTACTCGCACGCGAAACCAAAGGGCTGCTGGTAGGTGAGCCTGCCCATCCCGCGGTCGCGGAGCGGATCATGGCCGTGGCCGAAGCCGATCCGGACCTGCGCCGTGCCAACGGCGTGACCACCATGCAGATGGGACCAGAGCAGGTCGTGGCCATGCTCAGTGCAGAGTTCGAGGATGACCGCCGTACGCCGCAGATCGAGGCCTGCATCACCCGTATCGAGACCGCCGTGAAACGCGAGTACCCGGAGCTGGTAGCTCTGTTCATCAAGCCGCAGACACCGGAGGTCCATGCCGCCCGTCGTGCGGCGTTGGCAGCACCTCCCCGGCAGGATTGACGCAGCGTCCGCAACGGCTTCACCTGATCGCCGCCACACTGCAGACTCCTCCTGCAGAGCTTGCCACCGCCGTGCTGGACTGGTTGCCCGATCACTGGAAGATCCTTCCCCGCCGCTTCTACCAGCGCCCGTCCACCGACGTTGCCCCTGAGCTGCTCAACAAGCTGCTGGTCCGCGACGATGGCCGCGCGGCGCGCATCGTCGAGGTCGAGGCCTATGCCGGCAGTGTGGATCCAGCCGCGCACTCCTATCGTGGGCAGACCCCACGCACGGCCAGCATGTTTGGTGAGGCCGGCCATCTCTATGTCTACTTCACCTACGGCATGCACTGGGGCAGCAACGTTGTCTGCGGTGAAATCGGCGAAGGTGTCGCCGTCCTGCTGCGCGCCGCCGAGCCATTGGCGGGGCTGGAGCGGATGCACGAACTGCGCCCGGCGGCCAGGCGTGATCACGATCTGGCCAGCGGCCCCGGCAAGCTCTCGCAGGCTTTCGGACTGGACCGCGGCTTCGATGGCGCGGATCTGGTGACCGGGAACCAAGGGACCATCATTGCCAGCGACGGCACCGCACCGCCGCTCGACCCGGTCGTCGGGCCCCGCATCGGTATCACACGTGCGGTGGACTTTCCCTGGCGCTGGCACGTTCGCGACCACCGTCACGTTTCGGTACGCCCCTCGCGCGCGCTTCGCAAACGCTGACCGAGGCGCGTCACATCGGCATCACCCGACGCTGGCGATACATAACGCGCTACGCACTAGCGTAGTGCCTGACAGCCGCCGAAGCCGCCCTCGCCACCCCAGCCCTGAAACGCGCCATGGACGAAGCCGAACGACTGCTTGAACTCGACCGTCTGCATCTGCTCGACACTCCGCCAGAGCCGGTTTTCGATGCGATCGTCGCCGCCGCGCGTGCCGCCACCGGCATGACCATGGCACTGATCTCGGTGGTAGCCGACGAGCGCCAGTGGTTCAAGGCCAACATTGGGCTGGAAGGTGTCAGCGAGACCGCACGCGAGATTTCTTTCTGCACGCATGCGATCCGGCAGGATGAGCTGTTCGAAGTTCCGGACGCGCGCCAGGATCCACGATTCTCCACCAACCCGCTGGTGACCGGCGGCCCACGCATCCGCCACTACGCCGGCATCTCGCTGGGCTCGGCGCACGGCGCTCGCATTGGAACACTGTGCCTGCTCGATCCGATGCCGGGCGTACTGTCGCCCTCACAGCGCGAACTGATGGTGCATCTGGCGCAGGTCACCACCCAGGTACTGAAACAGCGCAGCACCTTGATGGCCCAGGTCGGCCAGGCCAAGGCTCTGCACCGCGAGTTGAAACGCAGTGAGGATTTCCTGGAACGCACCAACCGCGCAGCGCGGGTAGGCGGCTGGGAGATGGACCTGGTCAATAACGAAGTGCGCTGGACGCGCGAAACCAAACAGATCCATGGCGTGCGCAGCAACTTCGAGCCCACGCTCGACACCGCGCTTTCGTTCTACCGCGAGGACAGCCGCAGCATCATCCGCACAGCGGTACAGCGCTGCATCGAGGAAGGCACGTCGTGGGAGGTTCAACTGCCGATGACGACCGCCGATGGACGTGCCATCTGGACGAGGGTCGTCGGTGGCCGGCAGCAGGTTGATGGTCACCCTCGGCTGGTCGGCGCCATCCAGGACATCACCGAAGAGCGTGCCGCACTGGATGCGCTGGAAGCGAGCGAAACCCGCTACCGGCGCCTGTTCCACTACAGCCTGGGCTTGATCTGCACGCATACGCTGGATGGCACGCTGACGTCGGTGAACCCGGCGGCAGTGCAGTCGTTGGGCTTCGAGGAGCGCCAGATGGTCGGGCGCAGCCTGTGTGACCTGATGCCGCCGGAGAAGCGCGCCGCCTTCAAGGCCTATCTCGAGCGCATCGCGATCAACCACACCGATGCCGGCGTCATCGAACTGATCGCTGCCGATGGAACCCGACACTATTGGGCCTACCACAACGTGCTCGACAGCGAAGCCAATCCACCCTATGTGCTCGGCCATGCGCAGGACGTCACCGCATTGCGGATGCAGGAGCAGCAGCTGCGCGAGATGTCGTTCAAGGATCCCCTCACCCAGAGCTACAACCGCCGCTTCCTGCCCCGTCTGGACGAACTGGGCGAACGGCCATGGGCCTGCCTGATGTTCGATCTTGATCATTTCAAGCAGATCAACGACAGCCAGGGCCATGCGCGGGGTGACACGGTGCTGGTGGAGTTCGCCGCCTTCCTGCGCTCTCCGCTGGGTGCGGCGGAGAACGTGGTGCGGATGGGGGGCGACGAGTTCATGGTGGTGCTGACCGGCCCGGAACCGGGGAGGCTGACCGCACTGGAACAGTGGTATGCGGAGCACGCCGGGCAGTCACCCACACCCTTCTCGCTGGGCGCGACCCACCATGCACCTGGCGAGACGGTGGCCGACACCCTGCAGCGCGCCGACAGCCGGCTGTACCGCGAGCGGGCACGTGTGCGCAGGCATCCCCGGCCGTCGGCCTGATATCGGCCGCAGCTGCCGGCTTGCCGAACCTGCCCGTATGTCTGTGGCCCCGGTGTAGCGCTATGCTCGGCAGCGGCCACCAACGGCCCCCTGGGGAACCCGCATGACCCGCAGCATCCGCTTCGTCCTGCTGCTGTTGCTGCTTCCTTCATACGCACTGGCGGCGCCAGCCCCTGCACCGGTCGAAGCGAGGGTGCCCTTCGCGCCAGCGCCCTTCATCGGCAGCGACGGCCTGCGCCATCTGGCCTATGAACTGCACATCACCAATTTCTACGGCGATACCGGCGCGCTGCAGCCGCAGTCGCTGCAGGTGTTCGCCGACAACGCTGCAACATCGCTGCTGACGCTGGACGGCCACGCCCTGCGCGGCTGGGTTCGGCCGATGCCGGCCGAGGATGTGGCCCTCAGCATTGCGCCCGGCAAGCGGCTGGTGGTTTTCCTGTGGCTGTCATTGCCACCCGGCGCGCCCGTTCCACACACCCTCCGTCACCACATGCTGCTGGGCACCGAGCACCACGGCAACGTGCTGCTGGATGGCGCCAGCGTGCAGGTCAATCCCGCGCCAGTGCTGGCCGTGGGACCGCCGCTGCAGGGTGGCCGCTGGCTCGCGCATGAAGGACCGGGCGCGGCGCAGTCGCACCATTGGGGCAGCCTGGTTGCGGTCAATGGTGAGCTGACCATTCCACAGCGCTTCGCCCTCGATCTGGTCGGCGTGAACGCACAAGGCCGCGCGTTGCGGCCCGGTACAAAGGATCTGCAGCACACCCGCCACTCGGACTGGGTGGGCTATGCGGCACCGGTGCTGGCCGTGGCCGATGGCATCGTCCGCGCCACCCGCGACGGACAGCCGGAGCATGCCCCATTGACCGCACAACCGGAGCCATCGTCACTGACCGCCGACGGCTTGTTCGGCAACTACGTGGTGGTGGAAATCGCGCCGGATGTCTTCGCCAGCTACGCCCACCTGCGCGCAGGCAGCGTCAAGGTCAGACCCGGGCAACGCATCCAACGGGGACAGGTGCTGGCGCAGCTGGGACAGTCGGGCAATTCCGCTGCGCCACACCTGCATTTCCAGCTTTCCAACAAGCCCACGTTCGAAGGGTCCGAAGGCATTCCCTATGTCTTCCAGTCCTTCGACGATTTCGGCCCTGAAAGCGAGGCACAACTGTTCGGCCAAGGTGACGCCTGGAAACCCGGCGTGACCGTGCCGCGCGACAACCAGTTGCCGCTGAACGACATCGTCATTGCCTTTCCGCCGCGCTGACACACCCACTCTGCTGCCGGGAATGCTCCTGCCCACGCTCGGCTTGCTGCGCGCAGCGCAGGGTTCATCCTGGTCTGGCCGGAGAACAGCCGAGCGTAGGCTCGGCTCTACAATGTCCTGCAGCGGGTGCGGCCCTACTCCGCTGCCAGTGCCTGGATCGGGTCCAGCTGCGCGGCGCTGCGTGCCGGGAAGTAGCCGAAGCCAAGCCCGATCGCCGACGAACACGCCAATGCAGCCAGCACCGGCCCCGGCGTGAACAGGAACGGCACGCCCAGCGACAGCAGGCTGGACAGCGCTCCCGCACCGAACGCGAACAGTACGCCCAGCACACCACCGAGCAGGCAGATCAGCACCGCTTCGATCAGGAACTGGCGCAGGATGTCACCCTGCCGCGCACCCACTGCCAGACGCACGCCGATCTCGCGCACGCGCTCCTTCACCGACACCAGCATGATGTTCATCACCCCAACTCCACCCACCACCAGCGCCACCGCGGCAATGGCGGAGACCAGGGCCGCCATGGTCTGGCTGGACTTCATCACCGCCTTGCGGATCTGATCGGCGTTGTAGATGAAGAAATCCCGCCGCCCATGCAACCGTTGCAGTTCGGCAGCCAGCGAGGCTTCGGCGGCGGTGGTCGGCACGTTATCGCGCACCCGCACGGTGATGCTCTCCAGCCGTTGGCTGCCCAGCAGCCGCGAGGCCGCCGAGGTATACGGCACGTAGACCGTGGGCGTCGCACCGCCGGCAAAGGCGCTGGCGCCGACCACACCGATCACCTCCACCGGCATGCCGCCCAACAGCACCGTACTGCCGATCGGGTTGCCGGTGAACAGCGCCTTGGCCGCCTTCTGATCGACCACGCCCACGGCACGATGCGCATCTACTTCAGCATCGGTGAAGAAGCGCCCAGCCTTCAGCTGCAGCCCGCGCACGCGCGGCAAGTCCGCGCCCACGCCCTGCACCTGGGTGTTGGCACGACGGCTGCCCTGCAGTGCTGCCACCGAACCCGTCAGATTGGGGCTGACGCTGTCCACGTAGCTGAGCGCGGCCAGATGGTCGGCATCCCCCACCACCAGCGTTTCGATCTCCGCCGAGCGCGGGTCACCGAAATCGGCGCCGGGGAATATCTCCAGTGTGCTGGCGCCCAGTTCATTGATCTGTGATTCCACCTGCGCCTGCGCGCCCTTGCCTAGCGCGACCACGGTCACCACGGCGGCCACGCCGATGATGATGCCGAGCATCGTCAACAAGGTCCGCAGTCGATGGGCCAGCATCGAACGCACCGCCATCCGGGCGGCCTCGCGTACCGCGTCCAGGCGCGCCCGGCGCTCGGCAGTCAGGGACGGACCGCGTTCGGCGATGGACGCAGCGGGCGTCAACACCGGCGCCCTGTCACCACGATCGGCGACCACACGTCCGTCGGCAATCTCGATCACCCGGCCGGCATGCGCGGCAATTGCAGCGTCATGGGTCACCAGGATCACCGTATGGCCTTGCCCATGCAGGCGCTTCAGTTCGGCCATCACCTGCTGGCCACTGGCGTGATCGAGCGCGCCGGTCGGCTCGTCGGCCAGTACGATGGCGCCGCCGTTCATCAGCGAACGCGCGATCGACACGCGCTGCTGCTGGCCGCCGGACAGCTGGCTCGGCCGGTTTGCGGTGCGTTCGCCCAGGCCCAGCGTTTCCAGCAGCCCGCGGGCACGCGCGGTACGCGTCTCTGCATCCACGCCCGCATAGACCGCCGGCAATGCCACGTTCTCGGTGGCACTCAGGTTCTCCATCAGGTTGTAGCGCTGGAAGATGAAGCCGAAGTGCTCGCGGCGCAGCCGGGCCATCGCATCCGGCGCCATCTGCTCGGTGGCCTCGCCGTTCACGCGATAGCTGCCTTCGGTTGGCCGGTCCAGGCAGCCGAGGATGTTCATCAACGTTGATTTTCCCGAACCGGACGGGCCGATGATGGCGATGAACTCACCGGCGTCGATACGCAGCGATACATCCTTCAGCACCACCACTTCACCGGCGGCCGAGCGATAGGCGCGCGATACGCCATGCAGTTCCAGCAGAGCATCGGCCATGCTCAGATCCCCAACAGGCTGGCAGCTTCCGGCTCAGCGCCGCTTGGCGCCTGGCCGACCACCACGTTCTCGCCTGCCTTCAGCCCGGACAGGATCTGCACCGCCGTCGCGGTGCGCAAACCCGTGCTGACCTCACGCTCGGTGACGCGGCCCTTTGCATCGACCACCTGCACCGTGCCGCGGTTGCTGTCCTTGCCTTCGGATTCGGTCAATGCGGTCAACGGCACCTGTAGTGCGTTGGCAGCGCGTGCCAGTTGCAGGGTGACCTTCACCGTCATCGACGGTTTCAGCTTCAGGCCCGGATTGGCCACATCGAACAGGCCGGCGTAGTACACCGCCTTGGGCGTCTGCGCCGAGCCACCCGCACTGCTGCCGGCCATATCGGCAATCGTCGACGGCGCAGGCTCCAGCTGCTGCAGATGGGATTCGTAGCGGCGGCCACTCGGGCCCAGTGTCGAAAACCACAGCGGCTGGCCGGGCGCGACCAGCTCCACATCGGCCTCCGCGATCTCGGCGCGCACGGTCATCGTATCCATCTGCGCCAGCATCACGATGGTCGGCGTGGTCTGCATCGAGTTCAACGTCTGCCCGGCCTTGGTCACGATAGCGACGATGTACCCGTCGCTGGGCGAGACGATGCGGGAATAGCCGAGGTTGATACGTGCGGTTTCGACCTGGGTCACGGCCTGGTCGATCTGCGCCTGCAGCGCGGCCATCTCCGAGCGCGCCGTATCACGTACCACCCGCGCGGCCTCGAAACCTTCCTGTGACACCAGGCGCGACGCCACCAGCTGCGACTGCCGCTCGTAGACACGGCTGGACTGGGCGTAACGGGCCTGGCTGGCCGCATGCTGGGCACGCAACGTATTGGTGGCCGCTTCAGCGCTGCGCAGGGCGATGCGCTGCGGCTGCGAGTCGACCTCGGCAATCAGGTCGCCGGCCTGTACGCGCTGGCCCAGCACCACATGCAGGCGCTTGACCTGGCCGGACACCTGCGCGCCCACCGCCACCAGCTCCTTCGGGTTGACCCGGCCCACCGCCTGCACGGTCTTTTCCAGATCTGCCACTCTTGCCGGCGCGGTGATCAACGCGGCATCATCGCTGTCTGCGAAGGCCCACCAGCCTGCGGCACCCGCAATGAGAGCCACGGCTGCGGCGATGGTCCAGATCCTGCGGTTGTTCATCGAAACGCCCGGCTACGGGCGGCCACCCAGTGCGACCGCTGAGGCCGCAGTCTGCAAGCCAGGGGTGGACGTTTCTTGGAGCCACTGTGGAGATTGCATGGAGATCCGGCAGCCGTTCAGGCACGCCGCCGGCGGCTGAACCAGGCGATCCGTGTCCATGCAATCTCGACACAATCTCGACCGAGTCTCCATCAATGGCGGCTAGCCTCGGCAACTTGCCGACTGCCTGCCCACCGTGCTCCGTCCCCATCCAGACCTGCCGTCGATCGATGTGCGCCGCGCCTACCTGGCCTGGTGCGCACCTTCGCCGTGGCTGCTCGCCCTGGTACTGGCATCGACCACGGCCTGGATGCTGGCCAGTCCCCATGTGCTAGCGCCCCTGCTGGCAGGCTTCGGTGCTACCGCCCTGCTGTGGTTCCGCAGCGATGGGCCAGGCCACGCGAGCCGCCTCGGATCGCCCGCTTCGCTGGCGCTGATCGGCCTGGCAATCTGGTCGGAGCCGAAGCCAACCGCCGCCGGTGCCACGCTGCATCTGCTGCTCGCCCTCGCCACCCTGCTGGTCGCCACCCAGATGACGCTCCGCCTGCGCGCCATCCTGCGCATGGCAACCCGCCTGCAGGCACGGGTGGATGCGGCCGACATGGCATCACGCTGGGCCCGTTTGTCGGCAGCGGTATCCGCCCTGGCTGCGCGGGATCTGCGCGAAGGGCGGCCGCTGGCGCCGTCGCTGCGTCGCACGCTGGTGCTGGCCACGCTGGCCTGGGCCGCCAACGAGGAAGCACAGGCCATGGAACGACGACGATGACCTCTCCACTGACATCGCCCTCGCCCTCACCTGCTCACTTTCCAAAGCCGCATCACGCAATGAAACCCGATACCCGCATGCGCCAGGCGCCCCTGGTCCTGATTGCCGAAGACGAAGGCGAGATCGCCGACATCCTTGGTGCGTACCTGGCGCGTTCCGGCCTGCGCAGCGTCCGCGCGGTCGATGGCGAGGCAGCCCTGGCCAGTCATCGCCAGCTACGCCCGGATCTGGTGCTGCTGGATGTGCAGATGCCGAGAATGGATGGATGGCAGGTGCTGAGCGAACTGCGCAGGCGTGGCAATACGCCGGTGATCATGCTCACCGCACTCGACCAGGACGTGGACAAGTTGACCGGCCTGCGCGTCGGCGCCGACGACTATGTAGCCAAGCCATTCAATCCGGCCGAGATCGTCGCCCGTATCCAGGCGGTGCTGCGGCGGAGTGCCAGAGAACCCAGCGATGCGCCCAGCGGGGTGATCCGCCAGGGACCGTTCGAGATCGACCTGCGCAGCCATGAGGTGACCGTGCGCACAGATGAGCAACTGCACGCACTGACCTTCACGCTCACCGAGTTCCGCCTGCTGGTACACCTGGCGCGCGCACCGCGCCAGGTGCACAGCCGGCTGGATCTGCTGCACAACTGCCTGCCCGAGGGCGATGCGCAGGAACGGACGGTGGACAGCCACGTCAGCAAACTGCGCCGCAAGCTGGAAGACGTCGGCGTCATCGGCATTCCGGCCACCATCCGTGGCGTTGGCTACCGTTTCCTGGACTGAATGATGAACCCCAAAGGCAAGAGCATCGGCCGCCAGATCACGCTGTCCATCACGGTCGCCTCGCTGTGCTCGACGGTGCTGTCGATCAGCGGCTTCTACCTGTTCTACTACCTGATGGAAGTGTTCTATCCGCGTTGGTACGACGAGCCGGAAACCATCATGCCATCGGGGCTGGAGTGGCTGTGGATCGGCTTGACCGCCTCCGTTGTCGTCATCTTCGCCACGCTGGTCGCCTCGCGCCTGACCCGCCGCATCATCACGCCATTGAACTCGGTGGCCGAAAGCCTGCGCCGGGTCGCCAGCGGTGATCTGGAGGCACGTGCACGCGGCGGCGACACCTCGATGACCGAAGCGGCCACGCTGGTCAGCGATTTCAACTCCATGGCCGAGCGGCTCAGCCGGATGTCCGAGAACCGGGTGTTCTGGAACGCCGCGATCGCGCACGAACTGCGCACGCCGATGACCATCCTGCGCGGCCGCCTGCAGGGCATTGCCGAAGGGGTATTCGAGCCGGGCCCGGAACAGTTCAACAGCATGCTCACCCAGCTGGAAGGCCTGACCCGGATCATTGAGGACCTGCGCGTGGTCAGCCTGGCCGAGAGTGGTCATCTGGATCTTCGTCTGCAGCGCAGCGATGTCAGCGTACAGGTGGCGGCAGTGGTGGAAGCGATGTCCGAAGCGCTGACCGAAAGTGGCTTCTCGGTAACCCTGGATGCGCGCCCGTCACTGGCCGACTGCGATCCCGCACGCATCCGCCAGGCGGTGCTGGCGCTGCTGGAGAACGCGCGGCGGCATGCCATTCCGTGTCCGCTGCGGGTGGCCGTCACCCTGGCCGAGGGCCATTGCACCGTGGCCGTGGAGGATGGCGGCCCCGGCGTGCCGGACGAGCTGCGCGACAGCATCTTCGAGGCCTTCCAGCGCACCGATGTCTCGCGTTCGCGGCAGAGCGGTGGCTCCGGGCTTGGCCTGGCGGTAGTACGTGCGATTGCCGTGGCCCATCACGGAACCGCGCAGTGCCGGGCTACCGAACGTGGCGGCAGTTCGTTCGAGATCCGCTGGCCGGTACATGCACGTCGTTGAGGGCGCAACGTTGCGGCAGACGCTGCTCTGGTAGCGGCCCACCTTGGTGGGCATTCGCATCGCTGAACGGCGCCGATTTCTCCACGCAATCTCCATCGTCCCTCCATGCCCGCTCCAAAGGGCTGCCGATACTGGGCGTGACCAGGGAGGCGGCAGGTATCCAGCCCCCTGCCCTGTCTCCACCTTGCCCAGGCATCCCCATGAAACACCCTCACGATCCGGCGGCGGCCGCCGGTAGCATCGGCCAGCAGAACGCGGCCGCCACCCTCAAGGCCATCCTGCGCACCTACCCGTGGCAGCTCACCGGCACGTTCTCGCTGGTGGCGCTGGAGAACGCGCTGCTGCTGGCGTATCCGCTGTTTGCCGGCTTCGCGGTGGACGCGATCATCCGCGGCGACATCGGCCACGCCATCTCGTACGCCGGCGTCGTGCTGTTGTTCTGGCTGGTCGGTGCCGCCCGCCGTGCGGTCGATACCCGTACCTTCACCCGCATCTATGCCGACCTGGCGGTGAATGTGGTGCAGGCACAGCGCAGGCTGGGCCACGCCACCTCCACCTCGGCCGCACGCGTGGTGCTGGCCCGCGAGTTCGTCGACTTCTTCGAGAAGCACGTGCCGATCATCGCCACCGCGCTGGTATCGATGTTCGGTGCGGCGGTGATGCTGCTGGTGATCGAACCGCTGGTGGGCGCCGCGAGCCTGATCGCACTGCTTGGCGCAGTGTTGCTGATGCCGTCGTTCGCACGCCGCAACGAGCAGCTGCATGGGCGCCTGAACAACCGGCTGGAACATGAAATCCGACTGGTTGACCGGGTCAGCCCCTCGGTGCTGCGTCGCCACTACACCACGCTGTCGCGGCTGCGTATCCTGCTATCTGATCGCGAAGCTGGGGCCTTCGTGGTGGTGGGCGCGGCGGCGGCGGTGTTGTTCGCGGTGACCATCGGCCGACTCGCCACCACCGACGGTGTGACGCCGGGTCATGTGTACGCGGTGATGACCTACCTGTGGACGTTCGTCGGCAGCCTGGACGATGCACCGTCGATGGTGGATCAGCTGGCGCGCTTGAAGGACATCGGCCGCCGCGTCAGCCCGGGGATGAACGATGCGGAGCGCAAAGATGCCGCTTGACCGGTAAATGCCCACCTTGGTGGGCAACGATGTATCGCGGCGCCAACCAAGGTTGGCGACTACCGGGGCAACGGTGCCAACCAGGATTGGGGGGTTACCCAGAGGCTGCCGTGCGTCCGCACATCGCCAACGCTCCGATGATCAATGCCTCCATGCTGCGGTCGAACTCGGCCTGCTGTGCCTTCCTATCCAGTGGCCGCCGCGACGTATCGACCACCGCATTCCGCGAGTACACGGTGTCGGCCAACGCCACGGCGTGATACGCCACGGTCGACAGCAACCACGCTGCCTGCTCCAGCGGGAGGCCATGTGCACGACTGAACTCGGCATGATGGCGCTGGATGCGGGCCAGCATCTCCGGCGTCTTCGCGCCGTGGCTGACCAGGAATGGCGCCAGGCCCGGATTGGCATCCACCAGCGCCCGCAGTGAACGCTGGAATGCGCGCAGGTCCTCCTCGATGCTGCGCCGGCCAGCGGCATCCAGCGCCGGCGCCTGCCAACGCTCGAAGATCGCCTCGGCCACCAGCTCGCGCAGCGCCGCCAGATTCGCCACATGCTTGTACAGCGCGATGTGGCTCACCCCGAGCGCCGCCGCCACGCCCACGAAGCTCAGCCCCGGCAGCGTCATTGCAATGCCGGCGTCGGCGATGCGGTCGCGGGTGATGGTGGGCGGTCGCCCACGGGTGGCGGTCTTTTTCGGTGCAGCCATGCGGTAACGGCTCCTGCGCGATGCGCGGGCAAGGGCTGCCATGGTGGTCCGCAGCGACGCGATGGTCAACGCATCCCGTGGCCGCTGGACAGGCCTGGGTTGCGACTTGATCAATTTAGTTTACTATGATGTAACTAATTCGCATTCGCAGTGCCCAGGATCGTTGTCGATGTCCGCGTCCCCCACTTCAATCACCCCGCCCGGTCCGCTACGCAGTGCCGACCATGATCGCGGCCTGCAGGCGCTGCAGGTCCAGGTGGTCGCGGTTGTACAGCCATGCGCCAGCCTGCTGCGCCTCGTGGTCCAGTTGCCGGAGCAGGCAGCCCTCGCGCCGTGGCAGCGCGCAAACACTGCCGTGCGCATCCAGCTCGGCGCCGCCTTCGGCGATGGGTCACGGATCTACACCGTGCGCTGCGTCGACGCGCACACGCGCCGATTCACGCTGGATGTGGTGCTGCACGAAGCACCAGGACCGATGCTGGCCTGGGTACGTGCGCTGCGCCCCGGTGATGCCTTCGATCTGACCGGCCCGCGCCCGCATCTGCAGGTGCCGCAGCGTGAAGGTGCCAGCGCTCTCCTGTTCGCTGATCAGAGCGCCATCCCAGCCCTGTCTGCGTTGCTGCAGCAATGGCCGGCCGGTCTGCATGCGCAGGCCTGGATCGCCTCGAATGATCCCTTCCCGGTAGACGAGCTGCCCCGCATCAATGGTGTCTGCGTGCAGCGCCTGGCCACCGGTGATGCGCCCTTGCTGCAGCAGGCACGCAGACTGCACCCGGACGCCAACAACACCGTCTGGGCGGCCGGCGAACGCGAGGAAATGCGCGCCCTGCGCCGCCACTTCATCGAAGCGGTCGGCCTGGCACGCACCGACGTCGCCGTTGCCGGCTACTGGAAACGTGGCGAGACCACCACCGACACCGACCAGCGCCGCCGCCGCAACTACGAGCGCGTGCTGGCCCGCGGCGGTGGCCTGCAGGACCTCGACGACCTCGCCGACGATATCTGATCCACCCCGCAGCACCCGCGCTCCGCGCTTCGCTCCACCCAGCCACAGATCGCCCACGCACCTCGCGTGCAGCACTGCCCCAGCGGCAGCGCCGTGCCCTCTGCCAGCCACTCCACAGCCCGCGTCGTCCTGCCCGTGCAGGTCATCGACGGCGCCGTGCTGGCCGATCGCACGACCCACCACGACGAGAACCGCCATGTCCCTCCCCGCCCGAACCCTGCCCCTCCCGCGCCGTATCGCGCTGTCCCTGGCCGCGCGCGCGGCAATGCTGCCTGCGCTGCTGATCGCCACTGCCGCCCACGCCAACGACGCGCCCGATGGCGCCCGCCAGCTGCCCACGGTGAACGTACGCGCCGACAAGACCGCGCCTACCGATGCCTACGCCGGTGGCCAGGTGACGCGCGGCAGCCGTGTCGGCCTGCTCGGCGACCTCGATTTCATGGACACACCGTTCAACACCACCCGCTACATCGCCGAATTCATCGAGAACATCCAGGCACCGGATCTGGTACGGGTGATCGCGCTGACCGACCCCAGCGTCTACAACAGCGGTTCCAGTGGCGGCATCACCGATTACTTCAACATCCGTGGCTTCGGCGTGGCCTCCTCGGACATCGGCTTCGGCGGCCTGTACGGGCTGATTCCCTACTACCGGGTCACCCCGGAACTGGCCGAGAACATCGAGGTGCTGAAGGGTCCGTCCGCGCTGCTCAACGGCATGCCGCCGGGCGGCTCGGTCGGCGGCAGCGTCAACCTTGTACCGAAGCGTGCCGGCGACACGCCGTTGACCCGCTTCACCGCCAGCTACGGCAGCGACGCACAGTTCGGTGGCCATCTGGATATCGGCCGCCGCTTCGGCGCGGACAAGCAGTTCGGCATGCGCCTCAATGCCGTGCACCGCGATGGCGACACCGCCACCGACCACCAGCAGCACAAGGCGCAGCTGGCATCGCTCGGCCTGGACTGGCGCGGCGAGCGCTCGCAGGTATCGCTGGACCTGTTCAGCAGCCGCGACCACGTGGATGGCCTCAACCGTGGTGTCTCGCTGGCACCTGGCCTGGCCGTGCCGCGCCCGCCGAAGGCCAGCACGCTGTTCGCACCGGGCTGGACCTTCAGCACCGTCAAAGACCAGGCCGCCGCGCTGCGCTGGTCGTTCGACATCAATGATCACCTGCAGGCGCACGCCAGCTACGGCCACGGCCATACCGATTTCGATTCCGTCGCCAGCGGCACCACGCTGATCACCAATGCCGCCGGCGACTTCCGCAACAACTTCGCCCACCAGCGTTTCATCTACAGCAAGGACACCGCCGAAGCCGGGGTGTCGGCACGCTTCCGCACGGGCCCGGTCGATCATGCACTGGCCATCAGCGCCGCCTGGTACCACCACGATTACAAGTTCGGCTTCCAACGCAACCTGCTGGCCCGCGACTGGGTGACCAATATCTACAATCCGCAATGGGGCCCGGCCATCGACCGCAGCTTCAGCAATGCGTCGCTGCCGAAGATCGGCGAAGTCCGCACCACCAGTTTCGGTATCGCCGACACGCTGTCCTTCATCGATGACCGCGTGCAGCTGACCCTTGGCATCCGCCGCCAGACCGTGCTCAGCGATACCATCGACGGCAGCACTGGCAAGCGCACGTCGCGCTACGACACCAGCGCCAACACTCCGGCCGGCGCGCTGCTGTTCAAGGCCAGTGACCGCCTGTCGCTGTACGCCAACTACATCGAAGGGCTCAGCCAGGGCAGCACCGCACCGGTCAGCGCAGCCAACGCCGGCGAAGTGTTCCCACCGTACAAGACCCGCCAGCGCGAGGTCGGCGCCAAGTTCGACTTCGGTCGCCTGGCCAGTGCGCTGAGCGTGTACGAGATCGAGAAGCCCGGCTCCTACACCGACCCGGCCACCAACGTGTTCTCGTTCGGCGGCCAGCAGCGCAACCGTGGCGTGGAATGGACCGTGTTCGGCCAGGCCACCGGACAGCTGCGCGTGCTGGGCGGAATCGGCTGGCTGCAGCCGAAGCTGACCCGTACCCAGGGCGGCATCAACCAGGGTCGCCTGGCCACCGCCACCCCGCAGTGGCAGGGCAAGCTGGGCCTGGAATGGGATGTGCAGGCCGTGCCGGGCCTCACCCTCACCGGCAATGCAGTCAGCCTGTCCAAGGGCTACATCAATGCCGACAACAGCCAATGGGTGGCCGGCCGCACCGTGTTGGACCTCGGTGCCCGCTATGCACTGCAGGCCGCCGGTCACCCGTTGGTGCTGCGCGCCACCGTGCAGAACCTCACCAACAAGGCGTACTGGGCAGGCAGCCTCGGCTCCGGGCTGGGCACGCCGCGCACCGCCGTGCTGTCGGCCACCGTCGATTTCTGATGCCTGATGCACGGGCGCCACGCCATCGCGCGTGGCGCCCCGGAGAAGTGATGTGAGCGTTTCCCGTACCACCGTCGTGCTGGCCTGGCTGCCGCTGGCCTCACGCATCCTCGCCGCGTTGTTCGGCGGCTATGTGCTGGCCGCGCTGTGCAGCATCGCCGCACTGGCGCTGCCCATCGATGGCCGCCAGGCCGTGTTCACCGGCATGCTGGCCAGCTTCCTGTTGTATGCGGGCGCCGTAGTCTGGGTGTTCGCGGTGCGCTCGGCCTGGCGCGCATGGCTGGGCCTGATCGTCGCCGCGTTGCCACTGTGGCTGGTTGCACAGACGGTCGGCAACGGAGGCACTGCATGAGCAAGGTCGATCGCATCCCGAAGCCACGCGGCATCCGCCAGACCATGTCCGACCTGCATATCTGGGTCGGGCTGCTGGCCGGCTGGATCCTGTACGCGATGTTCCTCACCGGCACCGCCAGCTACTTCCGCGACGAGCTCTCGCGCTATACCCGCCCGGAAATCGCCACGCCGTCTATATTGCCGGATGCCGCTATCGTCACGAAGCGCACCGTCGCCACGATCATGGCCGACACGCCAGCGGCCAGCCAGATCAACCTCGGCCTGCCGAGCACGCGCATGCCATGGGTGTCGGCGATGTGGGCCAGCCCGGGTGGGCGTGGCCGGCATGGCTTCGACTCGGGCCTGTTCGATGCCAACACCGGCGCGCCGCTGCAGGCACGCGACACCGGCGGCGGCGACTTCTTCTATGCATTCCATTTCAACCTGCATTACATGCCTGCGATGTGGGGTCGCTGGATCGTCGGCCTGTGCGCGATGTTCATGCTGGTGGCCATCGTCAGCGGCGTGATCACCCACAAGAAGATCTTCGCTGACTTCTTCACCTTCCGCTGGGGCAAGGGCCAGCGCTCGTGGCTGGATGGTCACGCGGCACTCTCGGTGCTCGGCCTGCCGTTCCATTTCATGATCACCTGGAGCGGGTTGGTGATGCTGGCGGTGCTGTACATGCCGTGGGGCCTGGCCAAGCTGCCGGACAAGCGCCAGCAGGCCGAGGTGGTCAGCGAGATGCGCCTGTTCCTGCCACCGCAGAAAGCCGCGGGCCAGCCTGCCCCGCTCACCGACGTCGGCGCACTGGTGCAACAGGCCGAGCAGCGCTGGGGAACCGGATCGGTGGGCAGCGTGCAGGTGCAGAACCCCGGCGACCAGAACGCGCTCGTGGCCGTGGTGCGTGCGCAGTCCAGCCGTGTTTCCACCACACCGAACTATCTGCTGTTCGACGGCAGCGGCGGGCAGTTGCTGCAGGTCAAGGAGCACTCGGGCGTCGCCGCCGATACACAGGGCGTGCTGTATGGTCTGCACCTGGGCCGCTTCGCCGATGCCGCCCTGCGCTGGCTGTACTTCATCGTCAGCCTGGCCGGCACCGCCATGGTCGGCACCGGGCTGGTGCTATGGACGGTCAAGCGCCGTGCGCAGCTGCCCGATCCGCAGCGCCCCTACTTCGGCTTCCGCCTGGTCGAGCGTCTCAACATCGCCACCGTCGCCGGCCTGTCGGTGGCGATGGCGGCCTATCTGTGGGCGAACCGCCTGTTGCCCACTGCCATGGACGGTCGCGCGGCGTGGGAGGTGCATGTGTTCTTCCTGGCTTGGGCGGCCATGTTCGTGCACGCCACGCTGCGGACACCCAAGCGAGCGTGGATCGAACAGTTCCTGCTGGCGGCGTTGCTGCTTGCACTGCTGCCGGTGCTGACGGCGATGACTACGGCACATCCGTTGTGGCGCACGCTGGCCGCAGGCGATTGGGCCTTTGCCGGGACCGACCTGACCCTGCTGGCATTGGCCGCCCTGCACACGCTGCTGGCCTGGCGCACCTGGCGGCATGCACCGAAGGTGAAGCGCACACGGCCGTCTGCAGCGTCACGCAATGCGGTTTCCGAGGCCAGCGCATGATCCACGTCATTCTGTTCGTGCTGTCACTGGCCGCGTTCGGTTGTCTGGCGCTGGCGATGGAGCGCCATCAGCGCGATGTGCTGCGCCGTGTGTTGAGCGCGCAGGCGACCGAGAAACTGCGCGCGGTCGGCTGGGCGCTGCTGGTGTTCAGTGCCGTGTTCGCCATGCGCGGGCTGGGAGTGGGTTTCGGTCTGGCCGCGTTGTCCGGGCACACCAGCGTGGCCGCAGGTGTTGTGGTGGTGGCGATGGTGGCGCATGGGCGGCGGGATCGGTAGATGCCCACCTTGGTGGGCACCGGTGAAAGCGACGCCAACCAAGGTTGGCGACTACCTAGACCGACAGGCATCAATGCGTCGCTCGGCTCTTATCTCTTGCGACTCTGGCACCTTAGGTGCCGAGAGCCCGGCGCGGGCGACCGTTCGGCTCTAGGTC